>NZ_CP107913.1:2601875-2968750 GCF_036014115.1 Streptomyces sp. NBC_00448 | reverse complement strand
CGGATCGTCACCACCTCCAGCGCGGACGTGCCGCTCAAGGGCCTGGTCTTCCTCGTCGAGGCGCTGGCGAAGGTCCGCACCCAGCGGCCCGGGGCGCACCTCGTGGTGGTCGGCAAACGGCCCGAACGGGGCCCGGTGGCCCGCGCGATCGCCGACTTCGGGCTCGCCGACGCGGTCGAGTTCGTCAAGGGGATCAGCGACGCCGAGCTGGTCGACCTGATCCGCGGCGCCGAGGTCGCCTGCGTGCCGTCGCTGTACGAGGGCTTCTCGCTGCCGGCCGCCGAAGCGATGGCCACGGGCACGCCGCTGGTGGCCACCACCGGCGGCGCGATACCGGAGGTGGCCGGGCCGGACAACGAGACCTGCCTCGCGGTGCCGCCCGGCGACCCGGGCGCGCTCGCCGCCGCGCTCGAACGGCTGCTGGGCGATGCGGAGTTGAGGGCGCGGCTCGGCGCGGCGGGGCGGGCGCGGGTGCTCGCCCGGTTCACCTGGACGCGGGCGGCCGAGGCCACCGCCGAGCTGTACCGCGCGGCGATCGCGGCGCATCCCGGGCCGGTACGGGTACGCGCGCCGGGTACGGGTGACGCCGGTACGGGCTTGGCGGCCGCGGGTGCCGGCGTACACGGCGCCGGCGCGGGCGCCGGACACCCCGAAGCCCCCGAAGAACCTGTAGCCGTCACACCTGCCGGACCTGCCGGACCTGCCGGACCTGCCGGACTCGTCGGAGCCGACAAGGCGCCGGGGGACGGCCACCCCAAGACCGCACATCCGGGAAACCCCGTGGGGAGCAATCGCTGATGCTGACCGTCGACTTCACCCGTTTCCCGCTCGCCGCGGGCGACCGCGTCCTCGACCTCGGGTGCGGGGCCGGGCGGCACGCCTTCGAGTGCTACCGGCGCGGCGCGCAGGTCGTCGCGCTGGACCGCAACGGCGAGGAGATCCGCGAGGTCGCCAAGTGGTTCGCGGCGATGCGGGAGGCCGGGGAGGCGCCGGCGGGCGCGTCGGCGCTGGCGATGGAGGGCGACGCGCTCCAACTCCCGTTCCCCGACGAGAGCTTCGACGTCGTGATCATCTCCGAGGTGATGGAGCACATCCCCGACGACAAGGGCGTGCTCGCCGAGATGGTCCGGGTGCTGCGGCCCGGCGGCCGGATCGCCGTCACGGTGCCGCGCTACGGCCCGGAGAAGATCTGCTGGGCGCTGTCCGACGCCTACCACGAGGTCGAGGGCGGCCACATCCGCATCTACAAGGGCGACCAACTCCTCGACCGGATGCGGGAGGCGGGCCTGAAGCCGTACGGCACCCACCACGCGCACGGGCTGCACGCGCCGTACTGGTGGATCAAGTGCGCGGTCGGCGTGGACAACGACCAGGCGCTGCCGGTGAAGCTGTACCACAAGCTGCTGGTGTGGGACATCATGAAGAAGCCGCTGGCCACCCGGCTCGCCGATCAGGTGCTCAACCCGGTGGTCGGCAAGAGTTTCGTGGCGTACGCGACGAAGCCGCGGCTGCCCGAGCAGGCGATGCGCCCGGCGCGGTCGGGGGCGGCCGGTGCGTCAGACGCGTCCGCTGGGTCCGGGGAGTCCGGTGGCTCCGGTGGGTCCGCCGAACTCGCGGGCGAAGCGGTCGGGTTCGCCGCGGACCGCGCCAAGTGACCTCGCCCAGCCTCGGGGGGCAGGGCCGCCGCACCGACCGCCTGGTGCTGCCCGGGGTCCTCACCGCCGAGCAGGCCGAGCAGACCGTCGCCGCCATGGCCGCGGCGCAGCGTGCCGACGGGGCGATCCCGTGGTTCCGCGGCCACCACCTCGACCCGTGGGACCACACCGAGGTGGCGATGGCCCTGGACGCGGCCGGCGAACACGACCGCGCGCAGGCCGCGTACGACTGGCTGGCCCGGCACCAGAACCCCGACGGCTCCTGGTACGCCGCCTACCACGACGGCAGCGCCGACCACCCCACCGACCTCGGCCGCGAGTCCAACTTCTGCGCCTACGTGGCCGTCGGCGCCTGGCACCACTACCTCGCCACCGGCGACGACGCGTTCATCGACCGGATCTGGCCGACCGTGCACGCGGCCGTCGAGTACGTCCTCGCGCTCCAGCGGCCCGGCGGCCAGATCGGCTGGAAGCGCGACGCCGACGGCACCGCCGTGAACGACGCGCTGCTCACCGGGAGTTCCTCGATCCACCAGGCGCTGCGCTGCGCCCTGGCCATCGCCGAGCACCGCGAAGAGCCGCAGCCGGACTGGGAGTTGTCGGCCGGCACGCTCGGTCACGCGGTGCGCCGGCACCCCGAGCGGTTCCTCGACAAGTCCCGCTACTCCATGGACTGGTACTACCCGGTCCTCACCGGTACCCTGCGCGGGCCCGCGGCCCTCGACCGTATCGACGCCGGCTGGTCCCGGTTCGTGGTGCCCGGGCTCGGTGTCCGCTGCGTCGACCCCAACCCGTGGGTCACCGGTGGCGAGTCCGCCGAACTCGCCCTGGCGCTCTGGGCGATCGGCCAGTCCGACCGTGCGATCGGGGTCCTCGCGGACATCCAGCACCTGCGCGCCGACGACGGCCTCTACTGGACCGGCTACGTCTTCGCCGACCGTGCCGTCTGGCCAGCCGAGCGCACCACCTGGACCGCCGCGGCCCTCCTCCTCGCCGTCGCCGCGCTCTGCGGCGACACCGCGACCACTGCCGTGTTCTCCACCGACGACCTCCCGACCACCCTCCCGTCCCCCTGCTGCTGAACGCCTCCGGGCGGCCACGCCCTAGGCTGGGCGGATGAGCGATGCGAGCGGTGGGCGGGGGGAGCGGCGGGAGCAGCCCGTACGCGTGCTTCTCGCCGAGGACCAGGGGATGATGCGGGGGGCGCTGGCGCTGCTGCTGAACCTGGAGGACGACATCGAGGTCGTCGCGCAGGTGGAGGCGGGGGACCGGATCGTGGCCGAGGCGCTGGACGCGCGGCCGGACATCGCGCTACTGGACATCGAGTTGCCCGGGCGCAGCGGGCTGGACGCGGCCGCGGAGTTGCGCGAGAAGCTGCCGTCGTGCCGGGTGCTGATCCTCACGACGTTCGGCCGCCCCGGTTACCTGCGGCGGGCGATGGAGGCGGGTGCGGCCGGATTCCTCGTGAAGGACGGGCCGGTCGAGCAGCTCGCCGACGCGATCCGCAAGGTGCTGCGGGGGGAGCGGGTGATCGACCCCGCGCTGGCCGCGGCCGCGCTCAGCGCGGGGCCCAGCCCGCTGACCCCTCGCGAGCAGGACGTGCTCAACGCCGCGGCCGACGGTGCGACCGTCGCGGACATCGCCCAGCGCGTGTTCCTCTCCGAGTCCACCGTGCGGAATTACCTCTCCGCGGCCATCGGTAAGACGGGGACCCGCAACCGCATCGAAGCGGTGCGCTGCGCTCGGCAGAACGGTTGGCTCTAGCTCGCCCCTCCCCGGGGCGCGGGCCCTCCCCGGGCGGCGGCGCCCCTCGCCCCTCCCCGGAGCCGGGGCTCTTTGCGGGCGGCGGTTCCTTCCGGGGGCGCGGGGAACTGCGCGGCCAGCCGTATCGGTGGCGCGCTGGGCCCGCCGGCCTTGCCCCCGTGGCGGGTTTGCCGGACCGCCGGCTGGTGGCCGGTTGCGCGCGCAGTTCCCCGCGCCCCTGGGGGTGATCGTCTTCCGTGAGGGTGCCCGCGCTGGTGGGGGTGGGTGCCCCTGGGGGCGCGGGGAACTGCGCGGCCAGCCACAGCGGTGGTGTGCTGGGCCCGCCGGCCTTGCCCCCGTGGCGGGTTTGCCGGACCACCGGCCGGTGGTGGGTTGCGCGCGCAGTTCCCCGCGCCCCTGATGGTGAACGTGTTCCGTGGGGGTGCCCGCGGCGGCGGGGGTGGTGGACGTGTTCCGTGGGGGTGGCCGCGCAGGCGGGGTGGTGGACGTGGTCCGGGAGGGTGGCCCGGTGCTGGGGAGGGGTGCCGTCGCTCGTGAGGGCACCCCCGGGGCGGCTGGGGCACTCCGCAGGAGCTACGCCGGTTTGGGGGTCGGGTTGGGGAGGAGGGCGATCAGGGCGGTGCCGACCGCGAGGAACCCCGCGGCGATGAGGAACGCGAGACCGTACCCCGCGGTGAGCGCGTGCGCGGCGTCCGCTCCGTGGCTGCCGCGCGTGGACGCGCGGTCGGCGGCGGCCGTCGCGAGGATGGTGAGCCCGAGCGCGCCGCCGAGTTGCCGTGAGGTGTTGAGCAGGCCGGAGACGATGCCCTGTTCGCTCATGGCGACCCCGGAGGTGGCCGCCGCAGCGATCGGCGTCATCAGCAGCCCCGCCCCGAACATCGTGACCATGCCCGGCCCGAGGATGGTCCCGGCGAAGCCGCCGTGCACGGTGAGCGTGCTCTGCCAGGCCAGCCCGGCCGCCGAAAGCACCCCGCCGGCCGCGCCGACCAGTCGCGCGTCGACCCGTCCCATCAGACGAGGCGCGAGCTTGGAGCCGATGATGATGGCGACGGTGTGCGGGAGGAAGGAGACCCCGGCCCGTACCGGGCTGTAGTGCAGCACGTTCTGCATGTAGAGGGAGAGGAAGTACCAGGTCCCGAAGGTCGCCGCGCCGCACCCGAGCAGCACGGTGTTCGCCGCGGACACCGACCGCACCCGGAACAGCCGCAGCGGCATGAGCGGCGCCGCCGTACGCGCCTCGACCAGCGTGAACGCCGCGAGCAGCACGGCGCCGGCGATCAGCGGCAGCAGCGAGCGCGTCGAGGCCCAGCCGTGCGACTCGCTCTGCGCGATGCCGTACGCCAGCCCGGCCACGCCCGCGGTGACCAGGACCGCGCCCGGGATGTCGAGCCGGCGGGCCCGGTCGGCGCGGCTCTCGGTCAGGCACAGCGCGGCGCCCACCAGCACCAGCGCGCCCACCGGCACGTTGACCAGCAGCACCCAGCGCCAGGACAGGTAGTCGGTGAGCAGCCCGCCGACCAGGCCGCCGGCCGCCCCGCCGCCGGCGCCGACCGCCGTCCACGTGCCGATCGCCCGGGTGCGCTCGGAACCCTCGGGGAAGGACGTGGTGAGGATGGACAGCGTGGTCGGGGCGAGCACCGCCGCGCCGAGGCCCTGCACCGCGCGGGCGCTGATCAGCATCCAGCTGTCCTGCGCGAGGCCGCCGGCCAGGCTCGCCGCGGTGAACAGGCCCAGCCCGACCAGGAAGGTGCGCTTGCGGCCGAAGAGGTCGGCGGCCCGGCCGCCCAGCAGCAGGAAACCGGCGAAGGTCAGGGCGTACGCGTTCACCACCCACTGCTGGCCGCTGTCGCTGAGGTGCAGTGCCGTACGCATCGACGGCAGGGCCACGTTGACCACCGAGACGTCGAGCACGACCAGGAACTGGCCCGCGCAGACCGCCGCGAGCACCGCCCAGGCGGGAGGCGCGGTACGGCGGGTGCGGGAGGCGGGCGCGCGCCGCCCCAGGAGTTCGCTCATACGACCATCCTCTCGGTTGACCCGCCTCCGGGCATCGGGATTTCGACCTACCCGGGACCTACGCCCCCGGTCGGCCCCGAGGCGGACCTCCGCCGTCGCCGTCGCCTCCGGCATCCGCCCGCCGTCGCCCCCAACACCCCACCCCCCAAAGGCCGCCGCGGGAATTCCCGCCCCGGAAATCCGCCCGGCCGCGATAATCACCACTCCGCGATAATCCGGAAGGCACAAGATCCGATCGGAACCGTCACCCCGCGCGGCCCTATCGCACCCCGCTGATATCCGGAGCCGCTTCACCGAAAACGTCGCCCGAACGAGCGACTTCCGGGCCGGATTGCCGGTCCCCGGGAGTCGGCGGACCATCATGTACGCTGGCCCACGCCGAAGTTAAGGTGCGCCCGGCGCGGGGTCGACCACGGATCAGCAATGGCATGGATCGTCCGGGAACCCTCATGCGAATACGGGCTTCGACGGGTGGGCGTCGTCACCGATTTCCCTCTCCGACCACTGATATCGCCCCCGAATGCCCGCGGGCGGTACGCAGATCGCCTCGGCCGGTCACGGTGTCGGCGGATTACCGTCCCGCTTACCGGTCCGCACCGCGCATTCCGCTTCCCTGGCTCCTCGCCGTGCCTCCAACCGATCACGAGGACCGATAGATGTCAGATCGTTCACCCGCCGGCCGGCCGGCCGGCACGCGCTCGCTCCCCGGTACCCCGGCCCTCGCCCTCGGGGCGGTGGTGGTCTGCGGGCTGGCCTGCGCCGGACTCGCCCTGGGCGCCCCGCGGGACGCGCGGACCTGGGTGCAAGCGGTCGCGATCGGCTACGGCGTGCTGCTGGTGGCGGCCGTCGCGTGGGCCGGGAGTATGGCGCACCGCGGCCGGGTCGCGGCGGCCCGGCTCGCCGCCGCCGACAGCAGGACCGCCGAACTGCGCCGCCGGGTCGCCCAGTCGGACGCGTACATCGACGGGCACCAGCGGCGGGTGGCGCAGATGGCCGCCGAGGCGGACGCGGTGGGCGCCGAACTGATCGCGGCGCGGGCGGAGTCGGAGCGGCTGCGGGCCCGCCTGGAGGAACTGGGCGCCGACGCGGCCGTGTTGGTGGAGCAGGCGATCCCGGAGATGGTCGGGCGGCTCGGCGCGGGCGCCTCCGCGGGCACCGCGCTGGCCGGCGCACCCGCACTCACCGACCCGCGGCACCGCCGGGTCCTGGAGGTCTTCACCGGCGAACTCGCCAACGGCTCACGGCTGCGCGCGGCCACCCTCGCGGCGTGCGCCAACGCCGCGAGCCGGGTCCAGGCGCTGACCACGACGATGATGGCCGACCTGCGTCAGATGGAGAACCGTTACGACCAGGAGGTTCTCGGTGATCTGCTCAAGCTGGACCACGCCACCGCCCAGACCGGACGGCTGGCCGACAGCATCGCGGTGCTCACCGGCGGCCGGTCCGGGCGGCGCTGGACGAAGCCGATCGTGATGGAGAGCGTCCTGCGCGGCGCGATCGGCCGGATCAGCGCCTACCAGCGGGTCCGGCTGCACTCGACGAGCAAGGCCGCGGTCGTCGGCCACGCGGCCGAGGGCGTCATGCACGCGCTCGCCGAACTCGTCGACAACGCCACCCGGTTCTCGCCCCCGACCGAGACCGTGCACATCTACGTCGAGGAACTGACCACCGGCGTGGTGATCACCGTCGAGGACGCGGGCCTGGTGATGAGCCCGCCGGCGCTGCGCCGCGCGCAGCACGCCGTCTCGCACGACCCGTTGCGGCTCGGCACCCTGTCCGGCACCCGGCTCGGTCTCGCGGTGGTCGGCGGTGTGGCCGGGAAGTACGGGCTGACCGTCAACTTCCGGCCCTCCTCGCGGGGCGGCACCGGCGTGCTGCTGCTCATCCCGCAGCACCTGATCACGCGGCCGCGGGAGAACCCGGAAGGGTCCGCGGCGTCCCGGGAGTCGGGCCAGCCGCGGACGGGCGCGCCCGCCGGGAGCGGTCCTGCCGCGTCCGGCGAACCCGTGATCGGGCCCGGCGGGCTGCCGATGCGGCAGGCAGGGCAGGCCGCCCGCGGCACACGGACCGTGCCCGCGCCGGCCGCGCCCGCCGAGGGGAGCGCCTGGTCCGCCCGGCCGCCCGGCGCCACGGCGACCGGTTCCACGGCCAGGCCCGCACCGACGGTCACGCCCGCGTACGAGTCGAGGCCCGCGTACGAGCCCGCGCCCGCGTACGAGTCGAGGCCCGCGTCGGCCCCCGCGCCCGCGCGCGAACCCGCCCCCGAGCCCCCGCCCCCCGCCGACGGCACCGACGACGACCTGTTCGTCCTGCCCAAGCGCGTCCGCGGCCGTACCCTCGCCGACGCCGACCACCCCATGCCCGCGCAGGCGCCGTCGGCCGAACCCCGGCCCGCCACCGGCAACATGGGCGCCCGCTTCGGCGCGTTCGTCGCGGCGGGCAAACGCCAGCGCGAGCAGGCCGCCCGTGGCCGCGCCGCCGCACCCGAGGACGTACGGCCGCAGGCGCCGCGACCCGGCTCGCGTGACGCGCGGCGGGACACACCGCAGAACGACGCCCCCTCGCCGTAAAGACGTGGCACCCACGCCCGAACCCCCCGTCAGGACGACAGATTGGAGGAAGGGGCCCGCGACCCGGAGCAGTGCCGGGCGGCCCCCCACCGCGATGCAGACCACCGATCGCAACCTGGACTGGTTGCTGGACAGCCTCCTGGAGCGCACTCCCGGCAGCCGGTACGCCCTCGTGCTCTCCCGGGACGGCCTCAAGATGAGCCGCTCCGCGAGCCTGACCGTCGACCAGGCCGACCAGCTCGCCGCCATCGCATCGGGCATCCAGAGCCTGTCGCACGGCGCGTCCGTGGAGTTCGGGGACGGCAGTGGCGGCGTGCGCCAGTCGATGACCGAGTTCCACGGCGGCCTGCTGGTGATCGTGGAGGCCGGCGAGGGCGCGCACCTCGCGGTGGTGGCCGCGCAGGACGCCGACGCCGGGATGATCGGCCACAACACCAGCGAACTGGTGGAGCAGTTGGGCGACTACCTGACCGCGCCGCCGCGAAGGCCCGGTGAGGACTCCGTATGACGCGCGGGTCCGTCGCGGGCGAGAACCCGGACCGGCTCTACACCGTCACCGGGGGCCGCAGCCGTGCCGACGACGCGCGGCTGGACCTGGTCGCCCTCATCGTCAGCGAGTCGCAGCCGTCGGCCGGCATGCAGTCCGAGCACGTCGCCATCCTGCGGATCTGCCGCACACCGACGGCGGTCGTGGAGCTCTCGGCCGACCTGCGGCTGCCGGTGAGCGTGGTGCGCATCCTGCTGGCCGACCTCCTCGACGCCGGCAAGGTCACCGCCCGCCACCCCCGCACGTCCGCGGGCGCCAAGCTGCCCGACTCCGCACTCCTGAAGGAGGTGCTCGTTGGACTCCGCAGGCTCTGAACCGTTCGCGCGTGCGCCGCTGGCCGACACCGCGGACGACGGACTGAAGATCGTCATCGTGGGCGGGTTCGGCGTCGGGAAGACCACCATGGTCCGCTCGGTCAGCGAGATCCGCCCGCTGAACACCGAGGAGACGATGACGCAGGCCGGCGTCGGCATCGACGAGACCACCGGTGTGGACGGCAAGGTCACCACCACGGTCGCGTTCGACTTCGGCCGGATCAGCCTCAACGAGCGGATGGTGCTGTACCTGTTCGGCGCCCCCGGCCAGGAGCGGTTCTGGTTCCTGTGGGACCGGCTCTTCTCCGGCACGCTCGGCGCCGTGGTGCTGGTGGACCCGCGCCGGGTCGCCGACTCCTGGTACGCCATCGACCGGTTGGAGCACCACGGCCTGCCGTTCGTGGTGGCCCGCAACAACTTCGGGCCGCCGCTGCACACCCTGGACCAGATACGGGACGCCCTCACCCTCGACGACGCCGTCCCGCTGATCGACTGCGACGCGCGCGACCGGGAGTCCGGAAAGACCGTCCTGATCACGCTCGTCGACCACCTCTACGCCCTGTCCCGTGCCCAGGAGATGGCCCTGTGACCGACCACGCCCCTGCGGGTCCCGTGCTGTCCGCACCGCCCGCGCACTGCCCGGCCCGACCCGGCGCGGTGGCGCTGGGCGGCCTGGAGTTCCAGCAGACCCCGGCCCAGCTCTACCAGCAACTGCGCCGCGCGCACGGCCCGGTGGCGCCCGTGCTGCTCGACGGCGGCGTGCCCGCCTGGCTGGTGCTCGGCTACCGCGAACTGCACTACGTCACCACCAACGACGAGCTGTTCGCCCGCGACTCGCGCCGCTGGAACCAGTGGGAGGCCATCCCGGCGGACTGGCCGCTGCTGCCCTACGTGGGCTACCAGCCGTCCGTGCTCTTCGCCGAGGGCGCCGCGCACCGGCGGCGCTCCGGGGTGATCAGCGACGCGCTCGCCGAGGTCGACCAGTTCGAGCTGAAACGCCACTGCGAGGAGGTCGCCGACCGGCTGATCAACGTCTTCGCCGGCCGCGGCCGCGCGGACCTGATGGCCGACTACGCCCACCGGCTGCCGCTGCTGGCGGCGATCTGGATGTGCGGGCTGCCCGAGTCCCAGACCGCCGACATGGTGCGCGACCTGACCCTGTCGCTGGACGCGGCCGAGGGCGAGGACCCGGTGGCCGCCTACCTGCGGGTCCAGCAGCGGGTCCAGGCCCTGCTGGACAGCAGGCGCGTGGTGCCGGGGCCGGACGTGACCTCCCGGATGCTCGCCCACCCGGCCGGGCTCGCGGACATGGAGATCGTCCAGGACCTGATCTCGGTGATCGCCGCCGCCCAGCAGCCGACCGCGAACTGGATCGGCAACACCCTGCGGCTGATGCTCACCGACGACCGGTTCGCCGTCACCCTGTCCGGCGGCCGCGGCAGCGCCGGCCAGGCGCTCAACGAGGTGCTGTGGGAGGACACCCCGACGCAGAACTTCATCGGCCGGTGGGCCACCCGGGACACGCAGTTGGGCGGCCGGCAGATCCGGCAGGGCGACTGCGTGGTGCTCGGGCTGGCCGCGGCCAACACCGACCCCGAGGTGCGCCCCGACGGGCACGCCGGCACCGGCGGCAACAGCGCGCACGTCTCCTTCAGCCACGGCGAGCACCGCTGCCCCTACCCGGCACCGGAGTTGGCCGAGGCGATCGCCGGCACCGCGGTGGAGGTGCTGCTCGACCGGCTGCCCGACGTGGAGTTGTCGGTGCGGCCGGAGGAGCTGGCCTGGCGGCCGTCGATCTGGATGCGCGGCCTGGACGTGCTGCCCGTCCACTTCACCTCGGCGTACGTCGGTTGAGCGGCGCACGCCGGACGAGCCGCTGATGTCGCCTGAGCGGCCGGTGCCGGCTGAGCGGGTCTGTGCCGGACGGGCGGCCGGTGCCGGCCGGAGGTCACGCCGGGTCGAACTCCACCCGGACCGACGCCGGGCCGCGGGTGAACACGCCCCGCTCGACCGGGACTTCGCCCGGCGCGAGCCTGACCCCCGGCATGGCGTCGAGCAACTGGTCCACCCCCACCTCCACTTCCGTCTTCGCCAGCAGCGCGCCGACGCAGAAGTGCCGGCCCAGCGCGAACGCCAGGTGGTCGGCGGCGGCCGAGAACGCGTTGGTGCTGTTCAGGTCGGCCCGGAAGATGTCGAACGTGTCCGGGTCGGCGTACCGCTGCTCGTCGCGGTTGGCCGAGCCGATCAGGCAGGTGACGGTGCTGCCCTTGCGGATGACGCCGCCGGCCACCGGCACGTCCTCGGCGGCCTGCCGCATGATCATGTGCACCGGGGGCGTGTAGCGCAGCGTCTCGGCGAACGCGCGGGGGATCAGGCCGCGGTCCTCACGCACCGCCGCCAACTGGTCCGGGTGGCGCAGCAGGTTGGCGAAGACGCTCGCGATCGCCTTGTCGGTGGTCTCGCCGCCGGCCGCCAGCAGCAGGCTGCAGAACGCCTTGATGTCCTCGTCGTCCATCGCGGTGCCGTCGACCTCGGCGCGGCACAGCGCGGAGAGCAGGTCGTCGCCGAGGTGCTCCCTTCGGTGCCGGATCACCGGCAGCATGTAGGCGGCGAACTCCACCCGGGTCCGCTCGCCGGCCGCGGTGACCTCCGGGTCCTGGGCGAGGTTGCCGAGGAAGGCGATCACCGAGGTGTACCAGCCGTGGAACCTGTCGTGGTCGGCCTGGTCCAGGCCGAGCATGTCGGCGATCACGTTCACCGGGAAGCGGGTGGCGTACTGCCCGACCAGCTCGGCCGAGCCCGACCCGCGGAAGCCGTCGATCAGCCGGCGGGAGTTGCGCTCGATCACCGGCAGGAACCTCTCCTGGAGTTCCCGGCCGCGGAAGGCGGGCGCGACCAGCGCGCGGCGCACCGAGTGCTCGCGGCCGCTCATCTGGAGGATGGTCCGCCCGTGCACGGGCTCGATCTGCCACCCGTAGTTGTCGGTGGTGAAGGTGCTGTCCTTGAAGGCGCGTTCGACGTCCTCGTAGCGCGACACGATGTAGCTCTGCATGGCCTCGTGCCAGACCAGCGGCGTCTCCCGCCGCATCACCCGGTAGCTGGCATAGGGGTCCTCGGCGAACTCCGGCGACAGGATGTCATGGGCCTGACCAGGTGCGGACATGAGACTCCTCGGGCTTGGTGAACCTGCGGAACCTGCCGGAACGTACCCGGCCAGGGTAGGCACGAACTGCCGTCCAGGCCATACGAGTTGACCCGTCACTGCTGGTCACGGCCGGATGCGGGGAGCAGCCGCGGGGCGCCGGAGCGCCTACGCTGGCGGCATGCACAAGGACGTACTCGCCGCCTTCGAGGCCGCCAAGGGCTTCATGCCGCTCGACGAGGGCATGGCCCTGCACGCCGCCGCGAAGGAGGCCGCGGCCGGTCTCGGGCTGCCCCTGCTGGAGGTCGGCACGTACTGCGGCCGCTCCACGCTCCTGCTCGCGGAGGCCGCCGCCGCGGCCGGCACCGTCGTGGTGACCGTCGACCACCACCGCGGCAGCGAGGAGCAGCAGCCGGGCTGGGAGTACCACGACCCGGAGCTGGTGGACCCCGTACTCGGGCGGATGGACACCCTCCCGCACTTCCGCCGCACCCTGTACGCGGCCGGCCTGGAGGACCACGTGATCGCGGTGGTCGGCCGCTCGCCGCAGGTCGCGAAGGTGTGGCGGCAGCCGCTCGGCCTGGTCTTCATCGACGGCGGCCACACCGACGAGCACGCGAACGGCGACTACGAGGGCTGGGCGCCGCTGCTCGCCGAGGGCGGCCTGCTGGTGATCCACGACGTCTTCCCCGACCCGGCCGACGGCGGCCAGGCGCCCTACCGCGTCTACCGGCGGGCGCTGGCCTCCGGGGCGTTCACCGAGGTGTCGGTGACCCGCACGCTGCGGGTGCTGCGGCGGGGGAGCGGGAGCCTCGACGGGCCTGCCGGGGTCGCGGACGGCCGCAAATAGTAACGCAGGGTGCAAGGTGACAGCTCGGGCCTATAGAGTCGCGGGCGTGTTCAGCAACGGGTCACACGGGGGCGGTCGTGGCGGCGGAATCGTCGCAGCGGCCGTGGTGGCGGCGGCGGTGCTTCTGAGCGGCTGCGGATCAGCGGCGGGCTCGGGCTCCGGTTCCGGCGGCACGCACAGCACCGGCAGCGCGCGAGCCGCCGACGGGAAGAACGCCGGCGCCGGCACGGCCGCGCCCGGCGCCACAGCCTCCTCTCCCTCCTCGGCGACGCCGTCTGCTGAAACGCTTCCCCTGGCCGGGAAGGTCGTCGTACTCGACCCCGGGCACAACCCGACCAACTACCAGCACACCAAAGAGATCAACCGGCTGGTGAACATCGGGACGAACCGCAAGGAATGCGACACCACGGGCACCGAGACCAACGCCGGTTACCCGGAGGCGTCCTACACCCTGGACGTCTCCCGGCGGGTGCGGACGATCCTGGCCGCGCGCGGCGCGAAGGTCGTCCTGACCCAGAACGGCGACCGCCCGTACGGACCCTGCGTCGACGAGCGGGCCCGGATCGGCAACGCCGCGCACGCCGACGCCGCGCTGTCCATCCACGCGGACGGCGCGCCCGCCGGCGCGCACGGCTTCCACGTGATCGCGCCCAAGTCGCTGCACGCGGGCACCGCCGACACCCGTGCGATCGCCGCGCCTTCGCTGCGGCTGGCCACCACGCTGCGCGCGCACTTCAAGGCGGCGACCGGGGAGCCCTTCGCCAACTACCTCGGCGGCGGCAAGGGGTTGATGGTGCGCGACGACCTCGGCGGGCTCAACCTCTCCACCGTGCCGAAGGTGTTCATCGAGTGCGGCAACATGCGTGACAAGCAGGACGCCGCGTCGTTGACGAGCCCCTCCTGGCGGCAGCGCGCCGCCCAGGGGATCGCCGACGGCCTCACCGCCTTTCTCGAGGGTTCCCCCGCGGGGCCTGCCGACGGGAAGAGGTGACAGGGCTGTAGCAGTCCGGTATGGATCGTGCACCAAGACCCATACCTGACACCCGGCCAAAGATCACACCCGTACGATGGGGCACCGTTTCCCGCCCCGACGAACCGTTTCCCGCATCTCGCATCGCAAAGGACAGGACCCGACGTGAACATCCGCTCCCTGACCCGAGGAGACGGCCTGGTGATCGGCTCAGCGGCGCTGCTGCTGATCGCCTCCTTCCTGCCGTTCTACAGCTACCCCAGCGGCTACTCCGTGGCCGGTGGCGTCTCCCACAGCTCGCAGAACCTGTGGCACTCGGCCACCTTCCCGATCCTGCCGTCGGTGACGCTGGCCGCGGTGATCGCCGCCGCGGCTCTGCTCTTCGCCCGGTCGGGGCAGCTCGCGGGCCGGCAGCTGCTGGGTCTGACCCTGGACCAGTGGACGATCGCGCTGTCGCTGTTCGTCGGCTGGACCGCGGTGTGGTCGACGCTCTTCAACAACCAGGACAGCGTCGACAAGAAGGTCGGCGCCTGGCTGACCCTCATCTTCGGCATCGTGATCGCCGTGGCCGCGGTGCTCAACAGCCGGCTGCCCGCGCTGAAGGCCCCGCTGGCCGGCGCCCCGCGCCAGCCGCAGCCGTACGGCGTCGGCGCCCCCCAGCAGCCCTACGGCATGACCCCGCCGCAGGCCGGCTACGGCTACCCGGGCGGCGCCCAGTCGGTCGACCCGGCCTACAGCGGCGCCCCGGCCCCGCAGCCGCCGTACGGTGGCGGCGCCCCCGCTCCCAACGTGCACTCGCAGCCGACCACCGCCGCCCCGACCCCGTCCGCGGACTTCACCGCGTTCTGGTTCGCGGTGCCGGTGCCGCGGCCGCTGTTCGCCGAGGACGGCAGCGGCGGGCAGATCGCGGAGCTGGCCCCGGGCACCTGGTACCTCGCGGTGGACCAGCGCGGCCAGGCGCTCATCGCGCAGACCCAGGACGGGCGCCGCGGCGTCCTCCAGGACAGCAGCGGCATCCAGCGCGGCTGACCCGCGGGCGTCCACGCGGGCGCCTTACGGTGTCGGGCCGGTTCGCCGGGCGGGCACGGTCTTCAGTACCTGGCACCACACGACGGCCGGCCGTCCCCCTTCGACAAGGGGGCGGCCGGCCGTCGGCGCGTCCAAGGGGCGCTGCTGCCGCTGCCGCGGTCAGCTTCCCAGTTGGGACAGCGAGGGCACCTTGTCCTTCACATCGGCGCCCGCGCTCTTCCCGGCGTCCTTGACCTCGTTGATCACGTCGTTGAAACTGCTCACCGTCGAGTCCGGGTTCTCGCCCTTGCGCAGCTTGGACGGCAGGTCCTTGAGCGCGGTGATGCCCGCGGTCACCGGCGCCATCAGCCTGTTGAGCGTCGGGTCGCCCTTGGCGTTGACCGAGGCCGCCTTGAGCCGGTTGTAGGCGAAGGTGCCGGCCAGGCCCGCCTTGATCAGCGCGACGGTCCGCCCGTGCGCGCCCTTCTTGAACTTGCCGGCCTTGTACGGCTTCACGATCCACTGGTAGGTCGCCCCGGCGGCGAGCCCCGCGTTCGCCACGAAACGGGTCTTCGCGAGCTTCTGCCGCTGCGCGCTCGTCGTCGGGCTCGGGCTGCTGCTCGACGCGTGCGAGGCGGTCGAGGCGGTGTTGCTGCCGCACGCGGGCAGTACCAGAAGGGCGGCGGCCAGCAGCAGGGCGGTCAGCGCCCGGCGCACGGGGAAGCCGGTCGGCACGGGTACCTCCGGGGCGTGGGGGTGTGCGGGCGGTGTGCCCGCTCCCGCAGCATCACCCGGCTGCCACGGGGCCGCCAGCGGGGGACGCCCGTACGGAGGGGCCGCGGCCGGCGCCCGCCGTTCCGCCGCCGGCCGAGGGCGCGGACCGTCACCGGCCGTATGCCGCCGGCTGTCGAGATCTCCGCGCGGGCGGACCTCTACATACGGAATGTGCAGCTCAGAGAACGTATGGCGGGTTTTTCGCGTCCTACAGTCCGTGACAGTTCGTACAGACGTTCTCGGGCGACGCATGCCCGTATGGCCGCTACCGGTGCTGTGGACGCTGGCGCTGGGGTGGTGGGGGATCTCCCGGCAGGACAGCGTCTGGCGGGACGAGGCCGCGACCTGGCAGGCGGCCCAGCGGTCGCCCGCCGACATCATGCACATGCTGGGCAACATCGACGCCGTGCACGGCCTGTACTACCTGCTGATGCACGAGTGCTTCGTGTGCTTCGGGGCGAGCACCACCACCCTGCGGCTGCCGTCGGTGCTGGCCATGGCGGTGGCGGCCGGCTGCGTGGCCGTCGTCGGGCACCGGCTGGCCGGTGTCTGGGCGGGCCGGGGCGCGGGGATGGTGTTCGGGCTGCTCCCGGCCGTGCAGTTCTACCTCCAGGAGGGCCGCCCGTACGCGATGGTCACGGCCGGAGCCGGGATCTCGACGCTCCTGCTGGTGACCCTCCTGCAGGAGCTCCCCGGGGCGGCGCGCCTGCGGCGCTGGGCGGCCTACGGTGCCGCGGTCCTGGCCTGCGGGCTGCTGAACTGGCTGTCGCTGCTGATCCTGCCCGCGCACCTGGCGACCCTGGCGTGGACGCGGGCCGGGCGCGAGGTGTGGACACGCTGGCTGACGGCGGCCGTGGCCGCGACGGCGGGGGTGCTGCCGCTGATCCTCTTCAGCCGCGGCCAGGCCCAACAGGTGGCGTGGATACCGCCGTTGAGTTGGCAGATGCTGATCGGCCCGGTGGTGCTGGTGGCGATCGGCGCCGTCGGGGCCGCCGTCGACCGGCCGCGGGCGGGCCGGCTGTCGGCGGCGGCGGTCGGGCTGCCGCTGCTCGCGGTGCCCCAACTCGGCCTGATCGGCGTGTCCGTGGCCCATCCGCTGTACCTCGACCGGTATGTCGTCTTCAGCCTGCTCGGCCTGGCGCTGCTGGTCGGCGCGGGACTGGCCGCGGCGGTGCGCGCGGCCACCCCGCGCTTCCCGACGGCGGCGCCGCGGCTGGTCCCGGTCGCGCTCGCCCTGGCCACGCTGGCACTGCTCCCGCAGTCGCTGGCCGAACGCTCCCCGGCCAGCCGGGTGGACGACGTCATGTCGGCCGCGGCGGACGTGGCGCGGATGAAGTCGCCCGGGGACGGGGTGGTCTTCGTGCCCACCTGGCGGCGCGACTCGGCGTACGTCTGCCCCGGCGACTTCAACGGTCTGCGGGACGTCGCCCTGGAAGAAGGTCCCACGCAGTCCGGCACCTTGGCGGGCCGGGAGACTACCCCCGCGCGGATCAGGGCCGCGATGCTGGCCCGGCCGCGCATCCTGCTGGTGACGGACGCGGCGCAGGCCGCGGGGCAGAACCCGGGCGCGCGGGACCGCGCGAAACTCGCCGTGCTCCGGGAGTACTTCACACCGGTGGCGGACGTACGGGTCCGCGGCCGCCGGGTGACGGTCTACGAGCGGCGCGGACCGGTACGGGTCGACGGCGGGCGGACCTGATCCGCCGACCGCCGCGGGTGGCAGGTCCACCACAACCACGGCCGCCCGCGCCAGGTTTCACCGACGCCAACCGGGCAATGCGACAGCCATGGCCAGACGGTATGGCGGCAACCCCGCCGCGGTGATCATCCTCATCGCCGCAGACATCGCTGCACTCATCCTGATCCTCTGGATCATCTTCTTCGTCCTGGACGCGAACCGCGCCAACGACCTCGTCAACTGGGTCCACCACTCGGCGAACTGGCTCGCGACCTGGTCGAAGGACCTGTTCACCGTCGACAACGCCAAGTGGCGCACTGTCCTCAACTACGGCCTGCCCGCGGCCGTCTACCTGGTCGTCGCCCACGCGATCGCCGGCCGCGTCAACCGCGCCTGACCCCGCACCCGCGGGCCGGTCGTCTACAACGGGGCCTCCTCCACCGGGAGGACCGCGGCGACGCGGAAGCCGCCGCCGTGGGCCGGACCGGAGGCCAGGGAGCCGCCGGCCGCGGCGAGGCGTTCGGTCAGGCCGCGCAGGCCGGTGCCCATACCGGTGGGCAGGTGGGGGTCGGGCGCGGCGGCCGCGGCGGGGCCGATCCCGTTGTCGGTGATGGTGAGGTGCGCGTGGCCCCCACCGGTGCGCAGTTCGATGGTGGCCTGGGAGGCGCGGCTGTGCCGTACGACGTTGGTGACGCCCTCGCGGACCACCCAGCCGAGCAGTGCCTCGGTCTGCGGCGGCAGCGGCGGGCCCGACTCCTGGACCACCACCTCGATGTCGGAGGCGGTCAACGCCGAGCGGGCCCGGTCCAGTTCGGTGGACAGGCTGCCCTCGCGGTAGCCGGTGACCGCCTCGCGGATCTCGGTGAGCGCCTGCCGGCCGACCGCCTCGATGTCGGCGACCTGCGCGAGCGCCGCGTCCAGGTTGCGGGGGGCGAGCCGGCGGGCCGCCTCGGACTTCACCACGACCACCGACAGGGTGTGCCCCAGCAGGTCGTGCAGGTCGCGGGAGAACCGGAGCCGTTCCTGCGCGACCGCGGCCCGGGCCAACTCCTGCCGGGTGGAGCGAAGCTGGTCCACCGCCTGGAAGAGCGTGATGATCACCGACACCACCAGCCCGGACAGGAACGTCCCGTACGACAGGCTGGTGGTCGACCAGAAGCTCTCGTGGTGCACGCCCGAGACGATCCCGGCCGCGGCGCTCGTCGGGATCAGCAGCAGGCCCAGGATGCGGCGGCTGCTCGCCACGCTGCCCACACACAGCGACACCAGCACGAACAGCAGCGGGAAGTTGCCGCCGTAGCCGATCGAAAGCGCCAGGGTGGTCGCGCCCAGGCAGGCCAGCAGGCGCAGCGGCACCGGCCCGGAGCCCAGACGCGGGCTGAACGCGGAGCGCACGGTCAGCACATACAGCACGCAGAACACGGCGAGCCCCGCGCCGGCCGGCCAGGGGTTGCCGACCCGGCCGTTGAACAGGTCGCTGGCCGGGCCGACCGCCATCAGCAGCCACGGGATCAGCGCCTTGCCGTCGGGCTTCTTGAGCTGGTCGATCTCGTCCTCGAACCGCTCGGACCGGCGCCACCACATTTTCCTGCGGCACTCCGTGTCCTGGACCGGGTCCGGGCCCGTGGTCATGGCCGGGGTGCGGCCGCCGGCCAGGCTCCGCTTCTGGTCCTGGTCCGCCGCGGCGCCGTCCGCCGTGCCGGACGCCTGTCTCGCGTCCACCGCCATCCCCGTCCCCGTCCGGTGTCGCGCCGCGTCGGGTTCGCGCGGCGCCCGCACGTGCGGCGTGGTGATGGTCATGCGGTACGCGCCCCGCGCCGGTAGGCGAACACCGCGTAGCCGGCGAAGACCAGCAGCCAGCCGACGAGCACCGCCACCGTACCCAAACCGGGGCCATGGTGCTCCAGGACGCTCCAGCCCAGGTCGCCGAAGCGGGCGGTGGGCGTCCAGCGGGAGATCGCGCGCAACCAGGGCGGGAAGGCGCCGGCCGGAATCCACAGCCCGCCGATCACCGAGAGACCCATCATGCAGGCCATGCTCACCACGCCGGTGGCCTGCCCGGTCAGCGCGTAGCCGTTGCCGAGGCCGAGCAGGGTGAAGGGGATGGTGCCCAGCCACAGCAGCACCCCGGCGGCGAGCCACTGCCACACCGCCAGCCGCACACCGTTGACCAGGCCGCCCGCGGCCAGCACCGCCGTGATCGCCGGCAGCACCGTGACGCCCGCGGTCAGTGCCCGACCGGCGACCACCTGCACCGGGTGCAGCGGCGTCACCCGCAACTGCCGCAGCCAGCCGCGCCCGCGGTCCTCCGCGACCCCCGACCCCACCGCGAGCGCCGCGCCCAGCGCCCCGTACGCGGCCATCCCGATCATCGAGTACTGCGCGTAGTCGCCCCTGAAGTCGGCGTCGCCGCCCACGCCGAGGTTGGTGAAGAGCAGGTACATCGCCACCGGCATCACCACGCCCATCACGGCGTACCCGCCGTCCCGCAGCGTGCGGCGCACCTCCAGCCGGACGTACTCCAGCAACGGCCGCAGGGAGGAGGCGGGGCGGGGGAAGGGCGGACCGTACACCTCGGGCGCCGCTTCGCGCCCCGCAGCCTCGTGCCCCGCCTCCTCGGGTGAGGTCACCCCGGGTACGGGCGCGAGGGCCTTGCCGGCGGCGCTCATCGGGTCACCGCCAGGGAGGTCCCGGAGCCGGCGGCGGAGTCCGCACCCTGGGGCGTGGCCGGGGTGGCGCCCGAGCCCGGGCCCGGGTCCGGGTGGGCGGTCAGGCTGAGGAACGCCTCCTCCAGGCTCGCCGCCGCCACCTCCAACCGCCGTACCCGGCCCGCCGCGGCGAGCGCGAGCACCGTCGCGTCGGAGTCGGCGCTGCGCAGCACCGCACGGTCGCCGCGCACTTCGAGCGAGGTCACCCCGGGCAGGTCGCGCAGCCCCGCGCTGCCCCGCCCGGCCAGGTCGAAGGAGACCAGGGTGCCGCCGACCGCCCGCTTGATCTGCTCGCCGCTGCCGTCGGCCACGGTACGGCCCCGGTCGATCACCAGCACCCGGTCGGCGTTCTCGTCCGCCTCCTCCAGGTAATGCGTCGAGAAGACCACGGTGTTGCCGCGCGCCGCGTACCCGCGCATCGAGCGCCAGAAGCCGCGCCGCGCCTCCACGTCCAGCGCGGCGGTCGGCTCGTCCAGCACGATCAGCGCCGGGTTGCCCGCGACGGCCAGCGCGAACCGCAGCCGCTGCGCCTGCCCGCCGGAGAGCTTGTCCACCCGCCGCCCGGCCAACTCCCCGATCCCGGCGAGCGCGAGGGCCTCGGCGACCGGCATCGGCCGCGGGTAGGTGGCGGCGACGAAGCCGACCCACTCGCGGACGGTCACCCGCGGGATCGGGGTGCCGTCCTGGAGCATCGCGCCCACCAGGCCGCCCCTGACCGCGTCCTGCGGCGCCCCGCCGAACAGTCGCACCTCGCCGCCGTCCGGCTGGTCGAGGCCGAGCATCAGCGAGATCGCGGTGGACTTCCCCGCGCCGTTGCGGCCGAGCAGCGCCAGGGTCTGGCCGCGGGCGATGTCCAGGTCGAGACCGGCGATCGCGTGCACCGGGCCGAAGTGCTTGTGGACGGCCGAGAACCGTACCGCCGGGGGAGGGGTGGGCGCCGCGGCCGTGGGGCCCACCGACCGCGCGAGTGAAGAGGTATCCGCCATGTCCATGAAGCTACGGCGGAGCGGCGGCGGTCCGGCAGACGCGAATGTGGTGGGGTGGCCGGGACAAATGTCCTGGGCGCGGCCCGCGCCGGATCAGTAGCCGCGGCGCGCGCGGCGCTTCGCCGCCCGCTCCTCGGCCTTCAACCGGGCCTTCACCTCGGCCTGGGCCTGCGACTCGGCTTCGGCCACCCGCCGCGTGTCCTCGCTGTCGCGCAGCAGCTCCGCGACGGTGAAGCGGCAGACGAAGGAGTAGCCGTTGTCGTACTCGCTCGGTGCGTCGCCGCAGACCAGCAGGAAGCCGTCCGCCGTCCGGAACAGCCGGGTCCTCGGAGGGAACCGCATCCGGCGGGGCTGATAGGTGGTGGCGTGGCTCTCCAGCCGGGCGAGGGCCTCCGCGCGGCTGCCGGTGAACACCTCCAGCACGGTGGTGAGCAGTTCGGTGAGCATGTTGTGGTAGCTCTTGATCCTCGATTCCTCGACGATCAGGCCCCAGCGCTCCGCCATCGCTTCCCCCCGGAATCCGGAATGCGGCACCCGACGGGCCCGCCGGGTGCCATGCCGCGCCGCGCCGGTCCGAGCGGCCGTGCGGACCGCCGGTCCGCGCTTCGGTACGAGCCGTCGCCCCGCGCCGCCCGTCGAGACGGCAACGGAGCGGGCTGCGTCAGTCCGACTGTTCGCGGCGGTGCTTGCCGTGCGGCGCCGCCGCCTCGCTGTCCTCCGCCGAGGCCTCGCCACGGTGGCGGCCCGACATGCCCTCGTCCGTGCTCTGGTGCGCCTGACTGCGCACGTGATCGGCCCTGGTCGCGTCCGACATCTTCGTGCTCTCCCCGTATACCCACATGACTACGTGCTCACTCGGGATGCTCACCCTGGGTGACCCGGCTGATTCTATCGAGCGTCACGCGACCGGGGTCAGCGGGGCCTTCTGCAGCGGCAGCACCGCGAGCGGGCGGCGGGCCGGCGGAAGGGCGCGGGCCCGCACCACCCGCGGCGCGGGCAGCGCGAGCGGCGCCGGGGCGGCCACCGGCGGCGGGTCGTACGGGTGCAGGGCGGTGGGCGTGGGCAGGTGGAGCGGGGAGCGCGGCAGCCAGCGGGCGGCCGGGCCGAGCCAGTCCGCGGGGGCCGGGCGCCAGTGCAGGCGGCGCTCGCCCGGCCGCCACAGCGCGAGCGACGAGCCGCCGCCGGGGACCGCCGAACGGAAGGCGACCACGCACGCCTCGGGGGTGAGGATCTGCCCCGGCTGCGCGGCGACCGGGGAGAGCAGGGCGCCGGCGACCCGCAGGGTGTCGGGGAAGCGCACCGGGTGGCGGCTGCCGAGCACACCCCAGCCGAGCCGGGGCTCACCGGTGGCGTCGCTGCGTACGATCATCAGCCCGCTGTCGGGCTCGGCGAGCAGCAACCGGTCGTCGCTGTCCTCGGTGAGCTGGAGCAGCGGGCTGACCTGGCCGGCGTACAGGTCGACCACGACCGCCTTCGTCCGCCCGTCCATCTCGCGGTCGAGCGCGAGCAGCCGCCCCGAGCGGTCCAGCCAGGCGCCGCCGGTACAGCGGCCGGGCACCGTGACGAGGTGGACCGGGCCGCCCCCGCTCCCGCCGCCCGCGTCGCACAGCTGCCACAGCGAGGTCACCCCGCCGCCCGCGTCGTAGCAGGTGGCGAAGGCGCCGAACGGGGCCGGCGGGAGCAGGCGCACGTCGCTGCCGGCGAGCGCGCCGATCCGCTGGGCGCCGGTGCCGGTGCCGGACGGGTAGAGCAGGGACAGGTCGTGGCACACGGTGGCGGGGGTGCCGGGCCCGGCGGTGACGCCGGCGCCCGAGCCGCTGTCCGGGCCGGCGCCGGCCGCCGGCGGCTCTTCGTCCGCGCCGCCGTCCCCGATGCGGTCCTCGCCGCCGTTCCCGATGCGGTCCTCGACGCGGTCCTCGGCTCCTGCTCCGGATTCCGCTCCGACCGCGGCCCTGCCGGCGATCCCGCCCCCGTTCCAGGCTCCGTTGCCGCCCCCGGTCGCGGCGCCGACCTCGCGCCGAACCAGCACCCGGCCGTCCGGCAGCGGCAGCACCTGCGTGCCCGGCTCCTCCGGCTGCGTGGCGGGCAGCGCCACCGCGTACGGCTCGGGCCCGTCCAGCGACCAGCGTTCGACGTACCAGCCGCCGCCGCCCTCGCCCTCCTCGCTCGGTACGGTCGCCTCCGCGAGGCAGGCCGCGTACGCCCCGTCCGCGCTGATCGTGAAGCCGGTACGGCGCGGCACGTGCGCGGTCGGTGCCGCAGTGGTCGTGGCGGGCGCAACCGGAAGAGCCGGGGCCTGCGGTGTGCCAGTGGTGTCGACGGTCATGTGGGTTCTCCACCTCCGGCTCAGGACCGTACTTTTCGTACTTCATGACGATCAACGTGGGTCAGGGTGTTTCACACGTAAGGGTGTCGCTCCGCGCGAATCGGCGCCGTCATCCGAGCCGTTGTGCTGCGCTGCCCGCTCGCATCCCGGCCGCCCGGCGCGGCGGGTAACCTTCGTAACGTGCCCGCACCCTCTCTCGCCGACGTCCTCGCCGCTCTCGACGCCCTCTGGCCGCCGGAGCTGGCCGAGTCGTGGGACGCCGTCGGCCTGGTCTGCGGAGATCCGTCCGCCGAGGTCACCCGCGTGCTGTTCGCCGTCGACCCCGTCCAGGAGGTCGTCGACGAGGCGGTACGGCTCGGCGCGGACCTGCTCGTCACCCACCACCCGCTGTACCTGCGCGGCACCACCACCGTCGCACCGGTCGGCCCGGCCGGTTTCAAGGGCCGGGTGGTGCACGACCTGATCCGCGGCGGCATCGCGCTGCTGGTGGCGCACACCAACGCCGACCGGGCCGACCCCGGGGTCTCCGACGCGCTCGCCGCCGCTCTGGACCTGCGCGTCACCGGCCCGCTCGTACCCGACCCGACCGACCCGGCCGGCCGCCGCGGCCTGGGCCGGCTGTGCGCACTCGACGCGCCGCTGACCCTCGCCGAGTTCGCCGCGCGGGCCGCGCGCGACCTGCCGGGCACCGCCGGCGGCGTGCGGGTGGCCGGCGACCCCAACAGCACCATCCGTACGGTCGCGGTCTGCGGCGGCTCGGGCGACAGCCTGTTCGCCGAGGTCCGCGCGGCCGGCGTCGACGCCTTCCTCACCGCCGACCTGCGGCACCACCCGGCCTCCGAGGCCCGGCAGGCCGGACCGCCCGCGCTGGTGGACGCCGCGCACTGGGCCACCGAGTGGCCCTGGTGCGAGCAGGCCGCCGGCCAGCTCGACGAGATCTCCGACCGGCACGGCTGGAACCTGCGCACCCACGTCTCACGGGCGGTCACCGACCCGTGGACGATCCACGCGCCCTCCGCCCCGTTGAGCGACCAGGGCGTACCGGATGCCTCCGGTGCGCCGGGTCCGGCCGGCCCGCCGATCTCGTCGCCGTCCCCGAATTTCCCTTCCAGCAGCACAGGAGCCCCCCGCTGAACGCCGCGCCCGCCGACCAGATCCGACTTCTCGAAGTCCAGGCCCTCGATGCGCGTATCGCGCAGCTCGACCACAAGCGCCGCAACCTGCCCGAGCACGCCGAGTTGGACCGGCTCGGCGCCGACCTCGCCCAACTCCGCGACCTGCTCGTCGCCGCCCGTACCGAGGAGAGCGACACCGCCCGCGAGCAGACCAAGGCGGAGCAGGACGTCGACCAGGTGCGGCAGCGCTCCGCCCGCGACCAGCAGCGGCTCGACTCCGGTGCGGTCACCTCCCCGAAGGACCTGGAGAACCTCCAGCGCGAGATCGCCTCGCTCGCCAAGCGCCAGTCCGACCTGGAGGACGTCGTCCTGGAGGTGATGGAGCGCCGCGAGAACGCGCAGGAGCGCGGCACCGAACTCGCCGGCCGGGTCGAGTCGTTGGAGGTGAAGGTCGCCGAGGCCGAGCAGCGCAAGACCGCCGCGCTGGAGGGCATCGACGCCGAGGGCTTCACCGTCGCCAAGGAGCGCGAGGTGCTGGCCGCCGCCGTCCCCGACGACCTGCTCAAGCTCTACGACAAGCTCCGCGCCCAGCAGGGCGGGATCGGTGCCGCCCGGCTCTACCAGAAGCGGTGCGAGGGCTGCCGGTTGGAGCTGAACATCACCGAGCTCAACGAAGTGCGGTCCGCTCCGTCCGACACGGTGGTGCGCTGCGAGAACTGCCGGCGGATTCTGGTGCGTACCGCCGACTCCGGTCTGTAGAGCGGTGGTTGCGGCCGAGCCCGACCCCTCGGCCGCGCCCGCGCGGCCGGTCGGACCGGATCGGGGCGCCCCGGACCTGGGCGCCCCGACCACGTTCGTGCTGCTGCGGCACGGCGAGACGGCACTGACCGGGCAGCAGCGGTTCTCCGGCAGCGGGGGAGAGGACCCGGAGCTGTCGGAGCGGGGGCGGGCGCAAGCCGAGCTGGCCGCACAGGAGTTGGCCGGGACGCCGCAGCCGCCGTCGCCCCACGGGCCGGACCGCCAGGGCGCGTTCGGGGTGGATGGGCACGGCGCCGTGCGCGCCGTGGTCAGCTCGCCGCTGCTCCGCTGCCGGCAGACCGCCGCCGCGGCCGCCGCACGGCTCGGCCTGGACGTCACGGTCGAGGACGGCCTGCGCGAGACGGACTTCGGCGGCTGGGACGGCCTGACCTTCGCCGAGGCGCGGCAGCGCGACCCCGGTGCGATGACCGCGTGGCTCGGCGACCCGTCCGCCGCCCCGCCCGGCGGCGAGAGCTTCGAGCAGGTCGCCGCCCGGGTCGAGGCCGCCCGCGACGCCCTGCTCGCCGCCCACCGCGGCCGGACCGTCCTGCTGGTCAGCCATGTCACGCCGATCAAGACCCTGGTCCGGCTCGCCCTCGGCGCGCCGCCCGAGGCGCTCTTCCGTATGCAGCTGTCCCCGGCGGCGCTGTGCGCGATCGACTACTACGCCGACGGCAACACGTCCGTGCGGTACGTCAACGCGGCGGCGCACCTGCGCGGCCTCGACGCCGGGTGAACCGGGTGTGCCTTCACCCGGGCTGCTTCACCCGGGGGTGCTTCAGCCGGCGAGTGCCGCGGCCTTACGGGCCAGCTCGGTGACCTCGTCCCACGCCTTCGTCCGCAGCGCTTCCTTCGGCAGCATCCATGTGCCGCCGACACAGGCGACGTTGGGCAGCGCGAGGTAGTCCGGTGCGCGGTCGGCGTCGATGCCGCCGGTCGGGCAGAAACGGGCCTGCGGCAGCGGCGACCACAGCGACTTCAGATACGGTGCGCCGCCGGCCGCCTCCGCCGGGAAGAACTTCATGTCGGTCACCCCGCGCTCCAGCAGCCGCAGCACCTCCGAGACCGTGGAGACGCCGGGCAGGTACGGCAGGCCCGAGCCGCGCATCGCGTCCACCAGCCGCTCGGTCCAGCCCGGGCTGACCAGGAACCGCGCGCCCGCCGCTTCCGCGGCCGCGACCTGGTCCGGGTCGAGCAGGGTGCCCGCGCCGACCACCGCGTCCGGGACTTCGTGGGCGATCGCGGCGATCGAGTCCAGCGCGGCAGGGGTGCGCAGGGTCACCTCGATCGCCCGCAGGCCCCCGGCCACCAGCGCGCGTGCGAGCGGCACGGCGTCCCGTGCGTCCTCCAGCACGACCACGGGGATGACGGGAGCGAGGTCGAGAACGGTATCCATGCGGTCATCCTGGACCGGGGTGACCAACTTGTGCAACGGCCGTTGCACACGTTGCAACGGTGCCGTATCCGCCCGGGCGGCCCGGCGCGGTCGGCTCCCGGACCACGATGCTGCGGCACGCGGGAGCGGGCCGTGGCTCCAACGGCGAGGCGCCGTAAGGGGTCAGCGGAGGAGGACGTCCAGTTGGGGGCCGTTGCCCGGGTGTTCGACCTCGAACCCGAGGTCGCGGAGTGCGGCCGCGAGGGCGGAGGGCGTTTTCGGGTCGGCCCCTTCCGTGAGGAGGGCGCGCAGCAAGGTGCCCTTGGTCGCCTTGTTGAAGTGGCTGACCACGGACCGTTTCTCCACGCCCGCCACGACCGTCACCTGGAGCACGCGGACCGTCGCCGTACGGCTCGCGAGGGCGGCAGGGGGCTTCCAGGCGGCCGCGTAAGCGGAAGAGCGCAGGTCGAGGACGAGCCCGCGGCCCGCCACCTCGGGCAGGACGTCGTCGAGGTGCGGCCGCCAGTATCCGGCGAGCCCGCCCGTACCCGGCAGCCGTACTCCCATGGAACAGCGGTAGGAGGGCACGCGGTCGGTGAGCCGCAGGGCGCCCCACAAACCGGAGAAGACCAGCACCGAGCGCCGGGCCCGCCGCAGCGCCGCCGGATCGAGGGTGGCCAGGCCGAGCGCGTCGTACAGCACCCCGGTGTAGAGGTCGGCGGCGGGCAGCGTGGGCGCGGTGCGCAGCCGTGCGTTCTTGGCGATCTCGCCGTGCAGCCCGGGGGTGAGCCCGAGTACCTCGGCCGCCTTGCCGCCGTCCTCGCCGGCCCCCTCGCACAGGCGCACCAGCTCGTCGAGCACGGCCGCGCGCGCGTCGGTCAGCGCGGGCAGCGACAGCCGGTCGAGCGCGAGTGGCCGCCCCCGTACGGCGATTGCCTTCCCCTCCGACGGCGGCAGCAGTACGAGCACGGCTTCTCCCTACACGTTCCCGGTGATGTTCGCCCGGCCGCCGCGGGCGGCCGACCCGCAGCAGCCTACGGCCCCGGTGAGCGGCTAGGATGAGCCGTACGGCAGACGAGCCGGGCGGACGGTCGCGTCGGATCACCTGTGATCCGCCGAGGAAGGTCCGGGCTCCACAGGGCAAGGTGGTGGCTAACGGCCACCCGGGGTGACCCGCGGGACAGTGCCACAGAAAACAGACCGCCGGGGACCTCGGTCCCCGGTAAGGGTGAAACGGTGGTGTAAGAGACCACCAGTGCCCAGGGTGACCTGGGCAGCTAGGTAAACCCCACCTGGAGCAAGGTCAAGAGGGCGCCATAGGAATATGGCCCCGCGCGGACGTTCGAGGGCTGCCCGCCCGAGTTCGCGGGTAGACCGCACGAGGCTGTCGGCAACGGCAGCCCTAGATGGATGGCCGTCTCCCGGCCGGCCGCGAGGCTGTCCGGCGACAGAACCCGGCCTAGAGCCCGACTCGTCTGCCGCTCCCCCTCCGGCCCCGGCCCAGGCCCCGGCCCGGGGGGCACGTCGAGCAGGTCGCCGTCGTACGGACCGCCCCGCACCCAAGCCCCGAACGCGCCGAGCTTCCGCCGCGAACGGACGCGCGGCGGAAGCTCAGCGGTCGTGCCTACCCGCCGGCGCACCAGGGCCGAGCAGGGTTCCGCGTGCGGCTCAGGGCACCACGACGATCTTCTTGCCGGGCGAGGACGCCTGTGCCTCCCATGCCTGGGCGGCTTCCGCCAGCGGATACGTGGCGGTCGGCAGCTCGAACGAGCCGGCCGCGGCCAGGGCCGCGATGCGGTTGTAGGCGGCGAACGCGTCGGCCGGTTTCGCCGTCGTGCCGCTGAAGCCGATGAGGGTCAACTGCGCGGAGCGGAGCATCTCGACGCGGAAGCCGGTCTCGTCGCCGGCCGCCGCGCCGACGTTCAGGTAGCGCCCGCCCGGCTGCAGGCAGGCCAGTGCCTGCACTCCCCAAGGACCCCACAGCGGGTCGACGACCAGTTCCACCGGGCCGCCGAGTGCGGCCAACTGCTCGGACAGCGGCTGGTCGCCGAGGACCACCACACCGTCGGCGTCACGGACCTGGGCAAGGCGCTCGGGGTTCCGGCCGGCCGCGATGACGCGCTTGGCGCCGGCCAGCTTCGCGAGCTGGACGAAGGACGCGCCGAAGGGACCGGTCGCTCCCAGGACCAGGACGCTCTCGCCCGCCTGGAGGTCCGCCTTGCGCAGCGACAGATCCGCGCCGGCGCCCACCGCGCCGATCGCCGCGGCGGGAACGCTGTCCAGCCCGTCCGGGACCGGGATGCAGGCCGCACGCTCGGTCACCAGGAGTTCGGCCAGACCGCCGTTGACGCCCGGCGCGAGGCCGGCGGGAACGGTGGCGTGCACGCGAAGGCCCTGGTCGGGTCCGGCCACGATCGTGCCGACCACCTCGAAGCCGGGAACGTAGGGGACCTTCGGCGGCCCGGCGCGGTGGTGCCCCTCCGCGACGTGCAGGTCGATCGAGTTGAGAGCCGTCGCCTCGACCTGGACGACCACCTGCGTCTCGGTGGCGGGCGACGGGTCGTCGAGGGAGGTGGCATGCGGCGCGGCGCCGACCTTGTCAATTACTGCCGCTTTCATCGCTGCAGCTCCTTCCCGGCGGTGGCGACGTAAGGGGTGTCAAAACTGCGGCTGCCGTTGTCATACGCGATCAGTTGAGTAGATCTCGGGATCGTGGGCATGAGCGGGAGCGTAGCACGTGACCGACCGGTCGGTCACTGATATGACCGGAACCGGCCCCTGGATACCGGCGGGCTTATACTCCGAGGTTATGGCAGCAGGAGTGCAGATGCCCGGAGCGTTGCAGACACGTGAGGCGTTGCTCGACGCCGGCGCGGCGCTGGCGGAGGAGCACGGCCTGGCCGGCGTCAGCGTGAACATGGTGGTCGCGCGGGCGGGGGTGGCCAAGGGCACCTTCTACGTGCACTTCAAGGACCGCTCGTCGTTCGTCGACGCCATGCACGAACGGTTCCACGCCCGGGTGCAGGCCGCTGTCGACGAGGCGATCGCTGGGCTGGCGCCCGGCGCCGAGCGGATCTTCCGCAGTACCGAGGCGTATCTCGACGTCTCGCTCGCGAACCGGGGTGTCAAGGCCCTGGCGCTCGAAGCCCGTTCGGACCCCAACGTGCAGGGTTCGATGGCGGCCCGCCGCGAGCGGCTGGCGGCGGCGGGAGTGGCCGACCTGAGGGTCATGGGCTGGGACGACGCCGAAGCCGCGGCCCAACTGCTCGCGGCGATGACCCGGGAGATCTCGGTGCTGGAGTTCGACGCCGGGCGTCCGCTGTCGGCGTCGCGGCGCGTGCTCAAACGGTTCCTCGGGATCTGACACCGGGCCGGCGTTCGCACCGGCCCGCACCCGGCCGGGCGGGCAACCGGCCTGCCGGGCCTTCGCGTTCACCCCCGTGCTCTTTCCGCTCCGTGAGCCGTCGGCGCGGACGCCCGCTGCCCGCCGTGCGGAGCGCGGCCCGCCGGAGCCGGAGGGGCGGCCGGCACCCGCGCCCCGCCGGTGCACCTCGGCGCCGCTATTGTCGAACAACAATTCCGCAGGGAAACGGAAAGCAAAGTTCCGGAATAGCAATGGGCGAAAAAGGGAAAAGGGATGGTCAATCACGAGGGGTTTCCCGCGCTATCACGATGGCCTCACCGAACCTGCCGAAAGTGGACGAAAGCTCAATGTTTTACGCTCGCGGTGTCTGGATGCATGGCGTAGCGAATGCTACGGACGGTGATTTCCGTCCGGCCTGTCTCCTATCGGTCGGGATGCCGTAAAGCGCCCAGGTCGGTGGCGGGTGTCCTGCGACGCAACCGAGGATAGGGATGTTGCCCAATCCGCCTGCGCGTGGCAAGCATGCCACCCTGGCCGGTGCCAGTACCTGCGGGGGTCCATTGGTTTACACATCGGTTACAGAAATATTCGCCGACGGTCGCCAGCAGGGTGAACAGGAAAAACCCTAGACTTACGCTGACGTCCGAAAGTCGGTTTGAGGCAGGGCTGGTTTTCGCGCTTTTCGTATGGGAGGCTGGGGCGATAAGCGACGGAACCTTAGCTCAGCGCGCGGGGAGGCGAAATCGTGTCGGCAAGACAAGATGCGCTCACTGAGACGAGTGCTTGCTCACTTGAGCAGGCTGGCGACGGGTACACGCTCTGGTCGCTGTTCGACAACTCGTCCGCACGTATTGCGCACTTGGATCTTGAGCTGCGTCTGATGGGGAGCAATGCCGGCTTCGCCGACGTGTTCGGGCTGTCGGTCGAGGAGCTCCCGGGCGTTCCCCTCGTCGACCTGGTGCATGCGCGTGTCAAGGACTCCCTGACGCGGCGACTGCTCTCGCTGGCGCGTGGCGAGCGGAGCAGGTTCAGCGACCGGATCGCGACCTTGACCAGCACCGGTCGGGCCTGCACCGAGCTGACCGGGATCGCGGTGACCGACGACGCGGGGCGTATCGACTCGCTGGTCGTCCTGCTGGAGTTGGAGCCGGAGGCCGCGGCCGACGCGGCTGAGCCCGCTCCGACCGATGCGAGAAAGCCGCTGACCAGAATGGAAGCCCAGGTGCTGGAGGGCGTGGCAGCCGGGATGTCCACTGTGCAGCTCGCTTCGAAGCTTTTTCTGAGCCGTGGCGGAGTCGAGTATCACGTCAGCGCGCTGATGAAGAACCTCGAAGCGGCCAATCGGTCGGAACTGGTATCCCGAGCCTATTCGATCGGGCTGTTCAGTGCCGGCAGTTGGCCGCCGCAAGTCCTGGATTTCGTCGAGTAGCGCCTCCGGGCCAGGGCGGAAATCCGTCGCCCCGCGCTCCCCGAAAAGGTCGGTGGCCTGGCCACTTGCCGATGGCAGCGGAGTGCGGCGAGAGCGGGATCGCGCCAGGCGTCCGCGGTCGGTCCGGCGATGGCAAACGGGCACGGCTTCGGGCCGGGCGGGCGCCGTGATCACGCTGGGGCACGATGAGTTCATCGTCACGGGCAGTGCCACTTGCGGCCGGTGCGAACCCGATCCACTCTCTTCGCAGGCGGGCTGGACAACTGCTGGAGGGTAACCATCCAGAAGGAATGCATCCGATCCATGACGGTGTATGAAACCTGCGGGCCGGCCGGCCGCGCCGATCGGGGGCGGCGTCCGCGGCGTGCCGGCGAAAGCGCGACGGACGGCCTCGAAGGCTCCGATGTCGGGCCGATAGGTGGAGCCGGGACGGGAGCGCGCCGCGAGCCGGGGCGGCGCACCGTGAAGGAACGCGGACGAGGCCATCAAAAGCGCGCCCCCCGGCTCGCTTTCGGCATTCTTTCCCGCGCGGACCCGGCCGATTCGCCGGGCCGGCGTGGCCGGAATTCGACGAATCCGCGTGCGGCCCCCGACGCGCGGAGTTCGGCTCGACCGATTTCCCGTGACGAGGGAACCGGGACCGATGCACCAGACGTCAACCAAAGGGACATGTCGGGTGAGATCGACGTCGCGGCCGGGCCGGCGAGGGAAGCCTCCCGACGGGATCTCGCGCACCCCGGAAGAGGTCACGAGACACCGCAACGCCACGACAGTCATCGCGTCACCTTCGTTCATTGAGCCAGTACGGGGAGAGTCAATGAGAGAGGCAGTCGTCTCCGGGGTCGGCACGGGGAGCCAACGGGAGGTTCTCAGGTCGCTGTTCGAGCGGTCCGGCATGTGTCTGGCGAGGTTAGACAGTGGCTTCCGGTTAGTGGAGGTCAACGCGGACTTCTCCCGCCAGTTCGGCTGCCTGCCCGCGGAGCTCGGCGGGCGCAGCTTCTCCGACCTGCTGCACGCCGACGTCCGCACCCAGGTCAGCCAGCAGTTCGCCAGGCTGCTCGCTGCCCAGGGGTCCCGTTTCACCGAGCCGACGATCGTCTTCCACCAGAAGGACTCGACCGTCTTCAGCGCCGAGTTGACCGGCTTCGCCGTCCGCAGCGAGAGCAGCCGTGCCGACGGCCTGATGGCCCTGGTATGCCCCCAGGGAGGCAGTAGGACGGCCCGGTCGCCCGCGAGCCACCGGCCGGTGCTGACCGACATCGAGGCGCGCATCCTGGAGGGAGTGGCCCTCGGTGTGTCGACGGTGAACCTGGCCTCCATGCTCTATCTGAGCCGTGGCGGCATCGGATACCACATCGACAACCTGATGCGTAAGCTCAAGGTCAAGAACCGGCCGGCGGTGGTCTCGAAGGCGTACGCCATGGGGCTGATCCGCCCGGGCTGGCCGCCCCGCGTCTACCTCGACTGAGTGCCTTCGCACGGCCGGGTCAGCTCAGTTGGGCCGGGATCGTGCCCTTGCTCGGTCGCAGCATCACGTAGGTGAAGAAGATGCCCACCGCGACGAGGGCGGTCGCCACCCACAGGCCGATGTGGTAACCGCTGAGGAACGCATGCGACGCGGACGAGCCGGACCGCAGTTCGGAGTTCTGCTTGGACCGCAGAGTCGCACCGATGATCGTGATGCCGAGCAGCCCGGCCACCTCGCGGGCGTCGTTGAGCAGTGCCGAGGCGACGCCTGCTTGTGCCTCCGGGGTGTTCTGCATCACGGCGTTGGTCATGGGCACGTTCATGATGCCCATGCCGCCGCCGAGCACGATGAGGCAGGGCAGCAGCGAGGCGAAGGTCGCGTGCTCGTCGTGCATGTTGAGCATGATGAGGCCGACCGTCATCATCACCATGCCGAGCGAGACCGTGCGGAAGCCGCCGATCCAGCCCTCCATCAGCGTGGAGAAGCCGGCGAACGCGGCCAGGGCGAACGCCATCGGGACGAACAGCAGGCCCGCCTTCGACGGGGAGAAGCCGAGGACGTTCTGCAGGTACATCGAGGTGAAGAAGTAGATGGCCAGGCCGCCGAACGCCCAGATCATCTGGGTGCTGATGCCGCCGGTGAACTGGCGGATGCGGAACAGCCGCAGGTTCACCATGGGTTCCACGGCGCGCGCCTCGATCGCGAAGAAGACCACGGTGGCGATCGCGGCGACGACGAACGCCGTGACGATCTTCGCCGAGGTCCAGCCCGCGTCGTTGCCCTCGATCAGCGCGTAGGTGATGGTGAACAGGGCGATCGCGGACGTGATCAGGCCGCCGACGTCCAGGCTCAGTTTCGACTCGGACGCCCTGGATTCGCGGACCGTCTTGACGCTCATCGCGAGCGTCACCACGCCGATCGGGACGTTGATCAGGAAGATCCAGCCCCAGCGGATGTTCTGGGTGATCAGGCCGCCGGTCACCGGGCCGAGGGCGAGGCCGACGGCGGCGCTCACGGTCCACAGGCCGATCGCGCTGGTGCGCTCCTTCAGATCGGTGAACGTGGAGGTGATGATGGCCAGGGTGGCAGGCGTCAACAGGGCCGCGCCGAGGCCCTGTACGGCCCGGCTCCCGATGAGGACGCCGCCGTTGCCGGCCAGGCCCGCCGACAGCGAGGAGAGCGTGAAGATGATCAGGCCGATCATGTACAGCCGGCGGCGGCCGTAGGCGTCGGCGAGGCGGCCGCCGGCCAGCAGCAGTCCGGCCAGGGTGAGCAGGTAACTGCTCACGATCCACTCCAGGCCGGCTTCCGACAGGTGCAGACTGCGCTGGATCGTGGGAATCGCGACGTTGATGACGTTCAGGTCCAGATAGGTCATGAACGTCGCCAGGCTGACCGCCAGCAAGGACCACCAGCGCAGCGGGTCAGGGGGTTCTTGGAGTACTCCAGTGTCTTCTACCTGGTCGCTTGCCGACTCCATGCTTGATGTCACAGCGCCTGCCCCTTCTGTGTCGAGTCTTCGCTGCTCTTGCGCTGTTCTCGTCTTTTATTTTTTGAGTATTAATCGCGACCCAAAGGCCCTGGCGGGCCGATATCCTTGGGCGCGTTTCTCCTTGGCGGCCCCACGGACTATACCATGTGACCGACCGGTCGGTCACAGTGCGTAGAGTGCGGATACCGCGTCCGCCGGGGCGACTTCGAGCCCGGCACCGGATGAGAGCACCGAACCCCACGGGCTTCTCCAAGCCCGTGGGGTTCGACCTCGATGAATAACCTCGGCTGTTTCGTTTGTCAGATGGGCAGGAAGCGGCCGGTACGGGCGATGTACTCGCGGTACTCGCCACCGAACTCGGAGGCGGACAGCCGCTTCTCCTCCCGCATCGCGGTCGCGGTCAGCCGGACGATCGCGTAGAGCAGCGGCAGCAGGGTGCCGAGGTGCGGGAACATCGCGAAGGCGCCGAGGAACCCGAGCAGGAACGACGAGTAGAAGGGGTGCCGGATCTTCGAGTACGCGCCGTACGTCACGATCGACACCGGCGCGTCGTCCTCCTGGTGCCACAGCGCGAGCGGTACGCGGTGGGTGCCGAGCGTGAAGAACATCAGCGCGATCGAGCCGCCGGCGAGCACGGCGCCGATCGCGGTGAGCGTCGTCGCCGCCTTGCCCATGCTGATCCACGAGTGCCAGTGGGCCAACCGCGCGGCTATCAGGAACGGGGGGACGACGAAGAAGGGGGCCCCGGTCAGCCACCAACCGAGGTTGAAGCTGCCGCCCTTGAAGAAGATCCGGGGCAGCACTCCGATGACCACGAAGTCGGCGAGCACCAGGACCATGACAGGAACGTTCACTGACTATCAGCCTCCGAGATCGAATGGGTACCGGCCGGCACGGCGGCCGGCCGGGGTGGGGTGGTCATGCGGCGGATTCCTGCAGCAGCTTGACGAGTTCGTCGAGGCTGTCGATCTCGCGGAGGCGGGCCTGGGTGAAGACGGCGTCGAACTCCTCCTGGAGGTCGACGATCATCTCGACCAGCATGAAGCTGTCGGCTGCCAGGTCCTTGATCAGGGTCTGCGGGGTGAGGTCGCTCTCGGGTACGCGCAGTACCCCGGCGACGCGGGTGGCCACGGTCTCGAAGCTGATCGTGTTGGCGGGCATGGGCTCCCTCGAAAGGCTGGCGGCGACTGTGAGCCAGCCGCCGAGGTGTCGGGCCGAAACGTGGTGGTAAGCCGGGTCGTCTGCCCGGTAGTCGCGGAGCATCCGGGTCGCGTTGGCCGGGTCTGCCTTGAACATGGCCTCCTTGACCGTCCACAGCCGCAGGAGGTCGTCGTGGGGCTCGTCGTCCCGCAGGTAGAACCGCGCCGTCGCCGGGCGGACCGGCTGGTCGTGCTCGAGGTCGATGCCGACGCCGGCGGCCGAGCCGCCGACGAGGACCGCGGCCACTCCGGCGCGATCGGTGTGCGTGACCGAGGCGCGCGGGTGCGGGAACCGGTAGCCGGCCGGGTCACCGGGCAGGCCGGCCAGCGCCGCCGCGATCCGCAGCGCCTGCCGGCCGGCGCGGGGCCGGTTCACCGTGGCGACCAGGACCCGGATCACTGGTTGGCGAAGCGTTCTTCGAATTCGGCCATGGCCTTGCCGTAGATCTCGACGTCGGCGGCGGTGTAGCGGGCGAGGGTGTCCTCGATCTCCTGCTTGCCGTAGCGTTCTTCCATGCTCTGCAGGGCTTCGCGGACGTAGCGCACGTGCCAGCGTTCGTCGAGCATGATCTTCTCGATGGTGGCGCGGACGGGTGCGGGGGTGTTCTCCTCGCGCAGGTGCTGGTTGTAGTGGCCGATGGTGCGCTTCTCGAAGACCAGGGTGATCGCCATGACCTCCATGAGGCTGGCGGGTACGCCGACCGCGTCCATGTACCGGTCCTGGTAGGCGTCACGCATCGGGATGGCCCGCTGGTCCAGGCTGTCGATGCAGTCCGTCCAGTACGAGGCGTGGGCCGACTCGTCGGCGAAGTGGTGCGTCACGTCCTTCTGCAGCGGCCCGCGGATCGTCCGCGCCACCCGCCCGAAGAACATCGCCCCGCTCATCTCCGAGGACCGGTAGAAACTCGCTATCCACAACTCGTTCTCGGACAGTTGGATGTCACTCACGACGTCCTCTCCCATCGGGTGCGCCCGAGGGCGTGTCGCCCTGGGTCGGTTACGACGACGGCCACTTGGCGACCACCTCCGCGGCGAGCGCGGGCAGGTCGGGCCAGGACCGGGGGTCGTCGCCGTGCGTGTCGAGGATCGCGAACAGCCAGCGCTCCAGCCCGAAGGCGACGCATGCCGAGTGCGCGTCCTGCCCTGCCCTGGTGATGCCGAACGCCTCGCCGAAGTGCTCGTGATGCAGGTTCACCGACGAGATGGCCAGATCCCCGTAGGTCGCCTCGCGCTTGACGGGGCTGAGCTTCTGCATCAGGAAGGCCGGGTTCTGCTCCGGCTCGAAGAACGGGTCGGTCGCGTGCTCCCACGAGACGTCGAGCCCGGCCAGTTCGAAGACCCGGGTGACGGCCTCGGTGGTGCGCTGCGCGAACAGCGCCGTCTCCTCGGCGGTACCGAGGCAGACGATCTCCCGCATGGTGAACGACCACTGCCGGCGCAGCGGCACGTAGACCGTCTCGCGCCGGTAGCAGGTGTTCACCGTCGTCAGGTACAGCGGCTCGGCGAGGGTCTGGGCCTCGTGCGCCGGGTAGAGGTGGTAGCACGCGGCCGGGGTGAGGATCTCGGTGGCCGGGCCGAGGAAAGGCCGGGGGTCCTGGTCCGGATCGCCGGCGAACCCGCTGAGGGCGTCGGGGTCGAGCCCCACCGCGAAGGTCGCCTGATGCGGGAACGAGCGCAGGTAGCCGGTCTTGCGCAGCACAGCGGCCGGCAGCGTGGACGGATGGCGCTCGGCCTCGGCCCCCCACACACCCGCCAGTTGGACGAACGCCGCGTCCGCTTCCCCGGCCAGCCGCAGCAGGTCGCCGGAGAGCGACGCCTGCCCGGAGGCGTGCCAATGCATCACGACCGGGTCCCGAAGCGCGTCACGAGCGTGTCGATGTCGCGGAAGTCGGTCGGGCGCAGGTCCTCGACCTCGATCGGCGTGCCCCGCAGCCGTTCCATCAGCAGCAGGAGCTCCGGGATGTGCACGGACCGCAGGGTGCGGTCGGCGAAGATCGGGGAGTGGTCCGTGACCTGGACACCCGACTTCTCATTGACCCACGCGCGCAGCTCGGCGCGGAAGTCCGACTCAGAAAGCATCGACTGGCTCCTCGGGAAGGATCTTTTCGGTGGCGAGGAATCCGAGGCACTTGGCGGTGACCGCGCGACGGTGTTCCCGCTGGTGGGCCGAGTGCCAGGCGGATTCGGCCACGTCCCAGGGGTCGGCCAGGCCGGCGTCCGCGTACACGTCGGGGTTGTAGTACTCCCGCCAACTGCTGGTGATGAAAGCCGCGAGGTAGCCGCGCACGTCCTCGACCGTCTGCGGGTCCCACGTCTGCGTCCGCCACAGCTCGGTGACCAGCTGGCGCCCGAAGATCAGGTGCCTGGCCTCCTCCACGTGGTGGTTGCGGTTGATGTACCTGGCCACCGTGTGCAGCCGCTCGTCGCGCGCCTGAATCCAGTTGTAGTGGTCCACGATCTCCTCGAAGATCATGGTCTTGGCGAAGAAGAGGAAGTCGCCGACATCCCTCGGCACTTCCTCCTCGTTGACGGAGAACTGCCGGCTGCGATACACCTGGGCATACCTGGTGCAGAATCCGCCGAAGAAAATGCTGTGCTTGTTCTCCTCGTCGAGGAAGTGGTGCAGGTAATCGGCTACCTGTATCATTTCCTTGCGGTAGAGCCGCTCCGCGAGGCCGGCCATCAGCCCCTTCTCGCCATGGATGTTGAGGCTGTAGAAGTTCACCGCCTCACAGAACGCGAGCCGTTTGCGGCCGGCCTCGGACAGCGCGTCCCACTCGGGGGTGCCGACCAGGCTGAGCAGCTCAGGGGTGGAGAACCAGTCCTCTTCCGGCTGGACGGTCTCCGGCCACTCCAGGGCGGTGTAGGGGTTCTGGTAGGAATGCTGGGAGACCTCACTGAGTCGCCGAGCCACTACCGCGACGGATTCCGCGAGGCTCATGTTCCGTCCCCCGCGCGCCCATGCAGTCGATCACTCATGTCGCCTCCTGGGGCGGAAATCGCATCGTCGTCACGGCGTGGATTGCCGTTGACCGTCACGTGGCACTCGAACGAATCGATGTCGAGAGGTTTCAACATCGAGCTCCCGTCTTCGCACCAGACCTGTTGCCTGGCAGCGCGAATTGTGTGGCCGGAATCATCGACGAGGGTGAGCGTAGGCCGGGTGAGTCAGGCAAATCCCTAGTCAATATCGGCGCCGTGTCGTGCAGGATGGGGCACATGTCGATACTTGGGTGGCTGAGCGCGCCGTCCCCCGGCCGCGGCGTGTGGTTCGCCGGGGAACGGGACGGCTGGGAGCGGGTCGAGTACGCGGAGCTGGCCGAGGACGCCCGCGCGGTCGCGGCGGACCTGGCCGCGCGGGGCGTGGGCCGCGGCGACGTCGTCGCGATCGCCCTGCCGGGCAGCCGCGACGGGCTCGCCGCGCTCTTCGGCGCCTGGGCGGCCGGCTGCGTCGCGACGATGCTCCCGGTGCCGGGCTACGGCGCGGGCGCGGAGTACACCGCGCACACGGCCGCGATCCTCGAACAGGCCCGCCCGGCCGTGACGTTCGCCGACGCCGAGTCGGCGCCCCTGCTGGAGAGCGTGGCGCAGGTCAGCGAGGTACGGCGCGACGTGAGCGGCGCGGGGACCGTGCAGGAGCCGGCCCGGGTCGCGGTGCTGCAGTTCACCTCCGGCACCACCCGCAGCCCGCGGGCCATCCAGGTCACCTGGGACAACATCGTCGCGAACTTCGCCGTGCTGTGGCGCTGGATGGAGTGGAAGGACGGCGACGGGATGGCGTCCTGGCTGCCGTTCAACCACGACATGGGCCTGCTGGCCTGCGTGATGACGGCCGCGCGGCAGGGCGACCTGTGGCTGATGCGGCCCGACCAGTTCATCCGTGGGCCCGAGCGCTGGCTGGCGTCCCTGGGCCCCGGCAAGGCCGCGCACGCCGGGGCGCCGTCGTTCGGCTTCGGCTACGTCGCGCGCCGGCTGCGGCCGGAGCAGTGGGCGGAACTCGACCTGTCCGGGTGGAAGAGCGCCATCGTGGGCGGGGAGGTGCCCGACCCCGGCGCGCTGCGCGCCTTCGCGGCCGCGGCCGCCCCCTCCGGGTTCGACCCCGCCGCGATCCACCCCGCCTACGGGCTGGCGGAGAACACCTCCGCGTGCACCGCCGGCGCGGTGGGCCGCCCCGGGCGGGTGCTGCGGCCGGACTGGGAGCAGATGCACTTCGGCGAGCCGGTCCGGGTCCTGGAGACCGGCCTCCTGCTGCCGCCGCCCGGCGCGCTGACCCCCGACGCGGCCGACGGCGCCGGGTGGCTGGCCGGGCAGGGCTGGCCGCTGCCGGTCGACGGGGTCGGGGTGGAGATCGCGGACGCCGAGGGGACGGCCCTGCCCGAGGGCTCGCTCGGCGAGATCGTGATCACCGGCCGGTCGGTCGCCGACGGCTACGTCGGTGACGAGCCGTTCGACGGTTTGCTGCGCACCGGCGACGCCGGCTTCGTGCACGACGGCGACCTGTACGTCCTGGGCCGCATGGGCGACAGCCTCAAGGTCCGGGCGCGCACCGTGTACGTCGAGGACCTGGAGCTCAAGGCCCGCGAGGCGGCCGGCCTCAACCGGCTGGCCGTGGTCGCCATGAGCGACGGCGGCCGTCCCGGCATCGCCGTGTTCGCCGAGTCCATGCCGGGCCCCTGGGCCGACAAGGTCACCCAGGCCCTGCGGACCGAACTCGGCCCCGACCCCGAGATCGCGGTCATCGCCGGCGAGCGCGGCCTGATCCGCCGCACGTCGAGCGGCAAGCCGCAGCGGCGGGCGATGTGGCAGCTGTGGTCGGCCGGGAAGCTGCCCGGCACCCGGCTCATGTGACACCGCCGGCACCCGCGGGGAGCGCCACGCAGCAGTCGGCGCTCCGGACCCGCGACCGGCGGCCGTAAGTCCGTGGCCCGGACGGTCAGTCGGCGGCCGATGGTCGGCAAGTCCGTTGCCCGGAAACGTAGTCGGAAACCCGCGGCACCCAAGTCCGCATCCTGGAAACGCAGTCGGCAACCGGCGCCACCCAAGCCGACGGCCCGCAGCCGTAGTCCGCAGCTCTCGGCCCCCAAGTTCGCAACCGGCGCCACCCAAGTCCGCGGCCGGCAGGCGGTCGTGAGGACGGCCGCGGGACTCGGCAGGACCCCCGGCCGGACCCGGTCGGACCCGTCATCGGCGAATGCCGTCGATCACGGGTCCGACGGAGTCGCCGGCAGGGCGAGGAAACACCCGGGAAGCACCCTTCGGCGCGGCACGGTCCCGAAACTGACTAGGGATTTGCTTGAACCGCCGGACATATGCTCGTCCCATCGATGATTCCGACCACACAAATTCGCGGAGCCAGACAACGGCCCGGCGCGAAGACGGGAGCTCGATGTTGGAATCTCTCTACATCGATTCGTTCAAGTACGCGCTCGGCGAACGGAAAAGCCACGTCAACGATTCCGCGGCGGCGGGCAGGCTTTTCTCCTCCGCCGAGGATATGAAGGCGGCAGGATTCCGCTGGCACTACATGTGTGAGCCCGGAACCTCGGCCTATGACCTGGCCTGTGCCGCGGTCCGCCCGATAGCGGACCGGGCGGCCGGCGCCGACGCCATCGTGTACGCCACCTGCCTGCCGCTCAACGGCAACCTGGGCAGCGACGAGGAATGGCGCACCAGCCGGGACGTCAAGCACCTGATGGACTTCCCGGTGAGCAGGCTCCAGGCGGACTTCAAGCTGGACGGCGCGATCGCGATCGGCCTCAACCAGCAGGCGTGCACCTCGATGCTCGGCTCGTTGCGGATCGCGGCCGCCATGCTCGCCAGCGAACCCACGTGGCAGCGCGTCCTGTGCGTGACCGCCGACCGGTTCCCCGAGAACGCGGTCTACGAGCAGGCGTACAACGTGATCTCCGACGGTGCCGCCGCCTGCGTCGTCAGCAGGGAACCGACCGAAGGCGCGTTCCGCCTCCTCGCCAGCCACCAGATCACCAACGGCGGCCTGGGCATGGCGAGCGACGACGAGACCGTGGGCAGCTACTTCAGCTACATGCACCGGCTGATCGCGCAGACCCTGGAGCGGGCGCAGCTGAAGGCCACCGACCTGGACTGGGTGGTCACCCAGAACACCAACGACGTGGCCTGGACGGTCCTCGCCCACCTGTTCAAGATCGACACCGAGAAGGTGGTGAGCGTCACGCTGCCCGACGCCGGGCACGTGATCTCCGCCGACAACGTGCTGAACCTGACGGCGCTCGTCGAATCCGGGCGGATCAAGTCCGGCGACCGGCTGCTGCTGACGATGGCCGGGTTCGGCCTCAACTGGCAGTCCACCATCCTGGAGGCGGTGTGAGCGCCCGGCGCCGTCCCCTGGAGCAATCCGCCCGCCCGCCGCGGAAGTTCCGCCTCGTCCGGCACGAGGCGGTCTGCCGTGTCCGCTTCGCGGAGGTGACCGACTCATGACCGTCCTGGTAACAGGCGCCGCCGGCTACGTGGGCGGACTGATCGTCAAGGCACTGCGGGAGCACGGCGGCTACGGCGACGTGCTCGCGTTCGGCCGCGCCGAGGCGGACCTCACCGTGCCCGGTGTGCTGGACGCGGTCCCGACCGCCGGCATCACGCACATCGTGCACGCCGCCGCGGTGACCAAGTTCGCCGTCGACCGGGACACCGCGAAGGCGGTCAACATCGGCGGCACCGAGCAGGTCGTCGGGCTGGCCGAGCGCTGCCCCGACCTGGAGCGGATCGTCCTGCTCTCGACGCTGTACACCGCCGGGCTCGCGACCGGCGACATCGCCGAGGAACCCGCCGGCGTCATCGAGGAGCCCCGCGCGGCCGGGGGGGAGGACGACGACAGCACCGACGTCGTCCACTTCGCCAACTACTACGAGTGGTCCAAGCACGCGGCCGAGCGCCTGGTCCTCGACAGCGGGCTGCCCGCCACGATCGCGCGGGTGCCCACGATCATCGCCGACGACGACAGCGGGCACGTCAGCCAGTACAACGCGGTGCACAACACGCTCAAGCTGCTGTACTACGGCCTGCTGTCACTGATGCCCGGTCTCGCCGACGTCCCGGTGGCGCTGGGCACCGGGGAGTTCACCGTCAACGCGACGATGGCGCTGCTCGACGCCGAGCCCGGCTACTACCACGTGTGCCCGGACCTGGAGCAGACCCCGAGGCTCGGCCGGATCGTGGACCTGATGTTCTCGGCGTTCGAGCAGGACACCAACTTCATCAGGCGCCAGATCCTGCGCCCCCTGCTGGTCGACGAGGCGGCCTTCGCCAACCTGATCAACGGGCTGCGCACCCTGCCGCACGGACCGGTGCTCGACGCGCTGGAGTCGGTGTCGCCGTTCTCCTCGCAGCTCTTCCGGCCGAAGGTCTTCGGCAACACCAGGCTGCACAAGGCGTGGCCCAACTACCGTGCGCCGGACTCGGACGCGCTGGTGTCGCAGACCGCGGAGTACCTCGTGCGCACCCGATGGGGGAGGACGTCGTGAGTGACATCCAACTGTCCGAGAACGAGTTGTGGATAGCGAGTTTCTACCGGTCCTCGGAGATGAGCGGGGCGATGTTCTTCGGGCGGGTGGCGCGGACGATCCGCGGGCCGCTGCAGAAGGACGTGACGCACCACTTCGCCGACGAGTCGGCCCACGCCTCGTACTGGACGGACTGCATCGACAGCCTGGACCAGCGGGCCATCCCGATGCGTGACGCCTACCAGGACCGGTACATGGACGCGGTCGGCGTACCCGCCAGCCTCATGGAGGTCATGGCGATCACCCTGGTCTTCGAGAAGCGCACCATCGGCCACTACAACCAGCACCTGCGCGAGGAGAACACCCCCGCACCCGTCCGCGCCACCATCGAGAAGATCATGCTCGACGAACGCTGGCACGTGCGCTACGTCCGCGAAGCCCTGCAGAGCATGGAAGAACGCTACGGCAAGCAGGAGATCGAGGACACCCTCGCCCGCTACACCGCCGCCGACGTCGAGATCTACGGCAAGGCCATGGCCGAATTCGAAGAACGCTTCGCCAACCAGTGATCCGGGCCGAAGGCCGGTCCGGCCGGCTCCGGGCATCCGCCGCACGACCGCTCACGGCCCCACCGCCACCGTGAAACAGGCAACTTGAGGAGTCAGCGTATGGACGCCAGCGAGATTCTGGGGGAGCTTCTCACCCCTGAGGGCCGCGATGATCCCTATCCGCACTACGCCGCCGCGCACGAGCTGGGGTCCGTCGCCCCGCTGGGCGACAAGCTGTGGATGGTGCCCGGCTACGACGCGATCAACGAGACGCTGCGGGCCGGCGAGTTCGGTCCCTGGGACGACCGGTACAACCGGCTGTTCACGGCCGCCGAATGGAAACTGCACCCGTCGGTGATCGCCCTGACCAACAGCATCCTGGACACCAACCCGCCGGACCACACGAGGATGCGCGACGTGATGGCGCGGGCGTTCAGCGCCCGCCGGGTCGCCGCGCTCGAACCCATGATCCGGCAGATCGCCCGGGACCTGCTCGACGAGATGGCCGAGGAGGCGGCGGACGGCTCCCCGGTCGACTTCATGGACCGGTTCGCCTTCAACCTGTCCGTCGGCGTGGTCGGCGAGCTCTTCGGCATGCCGAAGGAGGACTGGCCGCGGTTCAAGCAGCTGGCCAACGACTGGACGCTGGTCTTCGAGGTGACGCCGACCGAGGAAGACACCGCCATCGCCGACACGGCCTACGCGGAGTTCGAGAAGTACTTCCAGGACCTGGTGGCCAAGCGCAGGATCGAGCCGGGCGACGACCTGGTGAGCGCCGTCGTGCAGATCACCGACCAGGAGAACGCCCCGCTGACCGCGGAGGAACTGGTCTGCAACCTCGGCGTGGTGCTGGCCGCGGGGATCGAGACGACCACGCACATCTTCGGCAACGGGCTCAACCTGCTCTTCAAGCACCCGGAGGTCGCCGCCGGGCTGCGGGCGAAGGAGATCTCGGCGGACAACTTCGTCGAGGAGGTCCTGCGGTTCGACTCGCCGGTCCAGCTCATCGCCCGGGTCGCCCGGGAGGACGCGGAGATCGCCGGCACCACGATCCCGATGGGCGAATGGGCGCTCCTCGCGCTCGGCGCCGGCAACCGGGACCCGAAGCGCTACACCGACCCCGACCGCTTCGACCCGACCCGCACCGCCATCCAGCCGGTGTCCATGGGCGCGGGCATCCACCACTGCCTCGGTGCGCCGCTGGCCCGGCTGGAGGGCGCGGTGGCCTTCTCCGAGCTGCTCGAACGGTTCCCCGACATCGCGCCGGCCGGTGAGCCGACCCGACGGGACCGCCTGACGATTCGCGGGTACGAGAACCTGCCCGTGACCCTCGGCTGACGTCGAAAGCGGCAGCGTCCGGCCATGGCCGCCGTGTTCGGTGAAACGTGCACGGCGGCCGCCGACGGGACGGGCCGGCCGAGAACACACCGGAATCATTCCCGGCTCCTGTCCTGGTGCCAGTCGGACCTCTGTGGAGAAATCGATGACTGAATCCCCCACTGGTAGCGGAGCGAACATCGCGATAGTCGGCATTTCCTGCCGGCTGCCAGGAGCCGCCACCCCGGACGGTCTCTGGGAACTGCTTCGCGACGGCCGGCACGCCATGGGAATGGCGTCCGACAAGAACCGGGCGTCGATTCCGGACGGCGTCGACTGGCCGGGCGGATTCGTCGACGACATCGACGCGTTCGATGCCGCGTTCTTCGGCGTCTCCCCGAACGAGGCGGCGGCGATGGACCCGCAGCAGCGCGTCGTCCTGGAGCTGTGCTGGGAGGCGCTGGAGGACACGGGCATCGTTCCGGCCGCCCTGTCCGGGAGCCGCGCGGGCGTGTTCCTCGCCAGCATCTCCAGCGACTACGCCACCTTGCTGGCCCGCCGGCAGGGGGACGTCAACCGCTACACGCTGACCGGCCTGAACCGGGGGATCATCGCGAACCGGGTCTCCTACAGCCTGGGCCTGCGTGGGCCGAGCCTGACCGTGGACTCCGCGCAGTCCTCCTCGCTGGTCTCGGTGCACCTGGCCGCCGAGAGCATCCGGCGCGGCGAGACGGACCTGGCCCTGGCGGGCGGGGTCAACCTCATGCTGGACCCCGGCAGCACCGCCATGACGGAGCAGTTCAACGCGCTGTCCCCGGACGGGCGTTGCTACACCTTCGACGCCCGCGCCAACGGCTTCGTCCGGGGCGAGGGCGGCGCCGTCGTCGTCCTCAAGAGCGCGGAGCGGGCACAGGCCGACGGTGACCGGATCTACGGCCTGATCCTGGGCAGCGCCGTCAACAACGACGGCCGCACCGACGGCCTCACCGTGCCCAGCGAGCAGGCGCAGCGCGACGTCATCCGGCTGGCGGTCCAGGCGGCCGGCGTCCGGCCGGAAGACGTCCAGTACGTCGAACTGCACGGCACCGGCACCAAGGTCGGCGACCCGATCGAGGCGGCGGCGCTGGGCGCCACGCTCGGCGCGGACCGGCCGGCGGCCAAGCCGCTGCTCGTCGGCTCGGTGAAGACCAACATCGGGCACCTGGAAGGCGCGGCCGGCGTCGCCGGGCTGCTGAAGGTGCTGCTCAGCATCGAGCGCCGCCGCGTTCCGGCCAGCCTCAACTTCGAGCACCCCCACCCCGCCATCCCGCTGGCCGAACTCGGTCTGAGCGTGCAGCGCGCGGAAGGGCCGTGGCCGGACGAGCGGCACCGGCTGGTAGCGGGGGTCAGCTCCTTCGGCATGGGCGGCACCAACTGCCATCTCATCGTGGCCGAGCCGCCGTCGGCTGAACTGCCGCCCGCTGAACTGCCGTCGGGCGAGCCGCTGTCGGGCGAGCCGGAGACGCGGACCCGGCCGGCCGTTCCCACCGACCACGTCGCCGCGCACGGCTGGCCGCTGTCCGGCCGTACCGCGCCGGCGCTGCGGGCACAGGCGGGCCGGCTGCGCGCGCACGTCGAGTCGAGGCCCGGCGTGCCCACCGCCGACACGGGCCTTTCCCTCGCCACCACGCGCCAGGCGTTCGAGCAGCGCGCCGTCGTCCTCGGCGCCGGCCCCGCGGAGTTCCACGCCGGGCTCCAGGCCCTGGAGACCGGCGACCAGGCGGCGAACGTGGTGGAGGGCACCGCCCGCGCCGTCGGCGGGACCGTCTTCGTCTTCCCCGGGCAGGGGTCGCAGTGGGCGGGCATGGCCCGGGAGTTGCTGGACACCTCCCCCGTCTTCGCCGAGCACCTGACCGCGGCCGCGCAAGCGCTCGCCGAGTACCAGGACTGGTCGGTGCTCGACGTGGTGCGCGAGCTGCCCGGGGCCCCGTCGCTGGACCGGGGCGACGTCGTGCAGCCGGTGCTGTTCGCCGTGATGGTCGCCCTGGCCCGCCTCTGGCAGGCGCAGGGCGTCACCCCGGACGCCGTGATCGGGCACTCCCAGGGCGAGATCGCCGCCGCGCATGTCGCCGGCGCGCTGTCCCTGTCCGACGCCGCCGCCGTCGTCGCGCTGCGCGGCCAGGCCCTCAACGCCGTGGCCGGACTCGGCGGGATGGTGTCGGTGGCCGAGCCGGTCGACGCGGTCCGCGGCCGGATCGCCGGCTACCCCGGCCTGCTCGGCGTGGGCGCCGTGAACGGGCCCGGCAGCACCGTGGTCTCCGGTGACCCCGCCGCGCTCGCGGAGTTGATGGCCGCGTGCCGGGCCGACGGCGTCCGCGTCCGCGAGGTCCCGATCGACTACGCGTCGCACTCACCGCAGGTCGACGCCATCGAGCAGGACCTGCTGCGGCTGCTCGGCTCGATCCGACCCCGGCGGGCGGAACTGGCCTTCTACTCGACCGTCACCGGTGGCCTGCTGGACACCACCGAACTGACCGCCGCCTACTGGTTCCGCAACCTCCGCCAGACCGTCGAGTTCGAGTCGGCCGTCCGGGCCGCGCTCGCCGACCACCACCGTGCCTTCGTCGAGACCAGCCCGCACCCGGGACTGGTCGGCAGCATCGGGGAGACGCTGCGGGACGCGGGGGTCACCGACTCGCTCGCGACCGGGACGCTCCGCCGCGGCCACGGCAGCCTCCGGCAGTTCTTCACCGCGGTCGGCCAGTACTACGTGCAGGGCGGCGCCCTCGACTGGGAACCGGCGCCGGGCGTCGGCAGCCGCGTCCCCCTGCCGACGTACGCCTTCCAGCGCGAGCGCTACTGGTTCGCCGTCCCGGACGCGTCCGACGGCCGTCCGGGCGGGGCGGAGGAGATCCTGCCGCGGCCGGCCGAACCGGCCCGGCCCGACCGGGAGCCCGTCGCGGACACCGCCGCCCGCACCGAGGACCTGGTGGGCCTCGTCCAGAAGGCGACCGCCATCACCCTGGGGCACGCGGCACCCGGCGCCGTCGACGTCACCCGTACGTTCAAGGACCTCGGGCTCGACTCGGGGGCAGCGGTCGAGCTGCGCGGCCGGCTCGCCGCCGCCACCGGCCTCGAACTGCCGGACACCCTGGTGTTCGCGCATCCGACGCCGGCCGCGCTCGCCCGTCACCTGCGCGCGGAACTGGCCGGGGACACGGCCGCCGGCACGGACCTCGACCAGCCGGCCGGGCAGCCGGCGGCGAGCTCGGAGCCGCTGGCGATCGTCGGGATGGCCTGCCGGTACCCCGGCGACGCCAACTCGCCCGAGTCGCTGTGGGAACTCGTCGCCGGCGGTCGTGACGCGATCGGGGAGTTCCCCGACAACCGCGGCTGGGACCTGGCGGCGCTGTACGACCCGACCCGGGGCCGCTCGGGCACCTCGTACACCAGGAACGGCGGCTTCCTGCACGACGCGGACGAGTTCGACCCGGACTTCTTCGGCATCAGCCCCCGCGAGGCGACGGCCATGGACCCCCAGCAGCGGCTGCTGCTCGAAACGGCCTGGCAGGCGCTGGAGGACGCCGGCATCGACCCCGCCACGCTGCGCGGCGGCCAGGTCGGCGTGTTCACCGGGGTGATGGCCCAGGACTACGGCCCGCGGCTGCACGAGCAAGCCGACGGATATGACGGCTACCTGCTGACCGGCAACAGCCCAAGCGTCGCCTCCGGACGCGTCGCCTACGCGCTCGGCCTGCACGGCCCCACGTTCACCGTCGACACCGCGTGCTCCTCCTCGCTGGTGGCGCTGCACCTCGCCGCGCAGGCGCTGCGCTCGGGCGAGTGCACGCTGGCGCTGGCCGGCGGGGCCACCGTCATGGCCAGCCCCGGGATATTCGCCGAGTTCAGCCGGCAGAGCGGCCTCGCGACCGACGGCCGCTGCAAGGCGTTCTCGGCGGCGGCCGACGGCACCGGCTGGGCGGAGGGCGCCGGGGTCCTCGCGGTCGAGCGGCTGAGCGACGCCAAGCGGAACGGCCACCGGGTCCTGGCGCTGCTGCGCGGCTCGGCCGTGAACCACGACGGCGCGTCCAACGGGCTTACGGCGCCGAGCGGTCCGGCCCAGCAGCGGGTGATCCGGGCGGCGCTGGCGTCGGCCGGGCTCGGCCCCACCGACGTCGACGCGGTGGAGGCGCACGGTACGGGCACGCGGCTCGGTGACCCGATCGAGGCCGAGGCGCTGCTGGCGACGTACGGGCAAGGTCGCGACGCTGAGCGGCCGTTGTGGCTCGGCTCGATGAAGTCGAACATCGGCCACACGCAGGCGGCCGCCGGGGTGGCCGGGGTGATCAAGATGGTGCAGGCGCTGCGGCACGAGGTGCTGCCGGCGACGCTGCACGTGGACGCGCCGTCTCCGCACGTGGACTGGGAGTCGGGTGCGGTCAGGCTGCTGACCGGCGCGCGGCCCTGGCCGGCCGGGGAGCGGGTCCGCCGCGCGGGCGTGTCCTCCTTCGGGATATCCGGCACCAACGCCCACGTCATCCTCGAAGAAGCGGCCGAGGAGGCTCCGGAGCCCGAGGCGGGCACCGGGACCGGGGGGCCGATCGAGGCCGGCGACCGGACCGAACTGCCGTTGGTGCCGGTGGTGGTGTCGGCGAGGGATGAGGTGGGGTTGCGGGCGCAGGCGGGTCGGTTGCGGGAGCATCTGCTGGCGCGTGCGGAGCTTGGTGTGTTGGATGCGGCGTTCTCGGCGGCGACGACGCGGGCGCATTTGGAGCATCGTGCCGCGGTGTCTGCTGGTGATCGGGAGTCGTTGTTGGCGGGGTTGGTGGCGTTGTCGGTGGGTGAGCCGGGTGTGGGGGTGGTGCAGGATCGTTCGGTGTCGGGGAAGACGGTGTTTGTTTTTCCTGGTCAGGGTGCGCAGTGGGTGGGTATGGCGGTGGGGTTGTTGGATTCTTCTGTGGTGTTTGCGGGGGAGGTGGCGGCGTGTGAGGAGGCGTTGGGTGGGTTTGTGGATTGGAGTGTGGTGGAGGTGTTGCGGGGGGTTGAGGGTGCGCCGTCGTTGGAGCGGGTGGATGTGGTGCAGCCGGTGTTGTTTGCGGTGATGGTGGGGTTGGCGGCGTTGTGGCGGTCGTGTGGGGTGGAGCCGGATGTGGTGGTGGGGCATTCGCAGGGGGAGATTGCGGCGGCGTATGTGGCGGGTGGTTTGTCGTTGGTGGATGCGGCGCGGGTGGTGGCGTTGCGGTCGCGTTTGGTGGGGGAGTTGTTGGCGGGGTTGGGGGGGATGGTGTCGGTGGGGTTGTCGGCTGATGAGGTGGCGGTCTTGATTGAGCGGTATGAGGGGCGGGTGTCGGTGGCGGCGGTGAATTCTCCGCGGTCGGTGGTGGTTTCGGGTGAGGCGGGGTTGTTGGAGGAGTTGTTGGAGGGGTGGAAGCGGGATGGGGTGCGGGCGCGGCGGGTGCCGGTGGATTATGCGTCGCATTCGGTGCAGGTGGGGGTGATGGAGGAGGCGTTGTTGGAGGTGTTGGCGCCGCTGGTGCCGCGTCCGGGGCGGGTGCCGTTCTTTTCGACGGCGGTGGGTGGGTTTGTGGGGACGGAGACGTTGGATGGCGGGTATTGGTTTGGGAATTTGCGTGGGCGGGTGGGTTTTGAGGGTGCGGTGCGGGAGTTGGTGGGGGAGGGTGCGGGGTTCTTTGTGGAGATGTCGCCGCATCCGGTGTTGGTTTCTGCGGTGTCGGAGACGGTGGGTGAGGTGGAGGGTGGTGATCGGGTCAGGGTGATCGGGTCGTTGCGGCGTGGTGAGGGTGGTCCGGGTCGGTTCGCGATGTCGCTCGCTGAGGCGCATGTGGCGGGGGCACAGGTCGACTGGTCCGCGTTCTTTGCCGGTTCGGGTGCCGGGCGGGTTGATTTGCCGGGGTATGCGTTCCAGCGGTCGCGGTACTGGTTGCCGGTGGGGGCCGGGGGTGGGGATCTGGCGGGTGCTGGGTTGGCGCGGTTCGGGCATCCGATGCTGTCGGCCGCGGTGCGCGTCGGCGACCGTGACGAGTGGGTGTTCACCGGGCGGGTGTCGCAGGAGGTCCAGCCGTGGACGCGCGATCACGCGGTGTTCGGCATGGTGATCGTGCCGGGGGCCGCGCTGGTGGAGTTGGCGCTGGCGGCGGGGGTGCGCGCGGGGTGCCCGGTCGTCGAGGAACTGGTGTTGCAGGTTCCGTTGCTGCTGGCCGAGGGCTCGGCGCTCGATCTCCAGGTCACCGTCGGAGCGCCGGACGATCAGGGGCGCCGGGACGTCGCGATCTACACGGCGCCGGGTGAGAGCGGTGGGCAGGAGGCCGCTCAGCCCACCTGCCACGCCCGCGGCAAGCTCGGCTCGGAGGTCGAGGCTCCCGCGGTGCCGTTCCCCGCGTACTGGCCGCCGGAGGGCGCCGTCGCGGTGCCGGTCGAGGGACTGTACGAGCGGCTGGCGGAGGCCGGTTACGAGTACGGGCCGCTGTTCCAGGGGTTGCAGGCGGCCTGGCGCGACGGCGAGCAGGTCTACGCCGAGGTGGTCCTGCCGGACGACCACGCCGGCTCCGGCCAGGGGTTCGGCATCCACCCGGCGCTGCTGGACGCCGCGTTGCACGGCAGCCTGCTGGAGATGCAGGCCGGCTCCCCGGTGGGCCTGCCCTTCGCGTGGTCGGGGATCAGGACCGGGCCGGCGTCCGGGCCAAGGGCCCGGGTCATGCTCACCCCGACGGGCGACTCCGCGTTCCGTATCGACATGGCCGACGACTCAGGGGCCGTGATCGCGGCGGTGGACGCCGTCGCCTTCCGTCCTGTCGACCAGGCGCAGCTCGAACGCGCGCAGGGCAACGGGCAGGACAGCCTCTTCACGGTCGAGTGGGTCCCGGTCCGGGCGGCGGACGACGCCGGGTTGGTGCCGGCCCTGGTGCCGGTGGCCCTGCTCGGCGAACCGGCCGGCCCCGGTGAGCGCTACGCGGATCTGGACGCCCTGGAGTCGACCCTGGCCGCGGGCGCGGCGGTGCCGGACGTGGTGGTCGCCACGGTCGGTGCCACGTCAGGTCCTGGCGACGAAGCCGACGCCGCACGTGCGGTGGCGGCGCGGACGCTGGAGCTGGTGCAGGGGTGGCTGGATGCGGATGCGCTGTCGGGTGCGCGGTTGGTGCTGGTGACGCGGGGCGCGATCGCGGTCGGTGGGGAGGCGCCGGATGTGGCGGCGGCTGCCGCGTGGGGTCTGGTGCGCAGCGCGCAGTCGGAGCACCCGGGGCGGTTCGTGCTGGTGGACCTGGACCCGGCCCTGGACCCGGCTCTGAACCTGGAGTCGGACCTGGAGGCTGTCGGCCGGAAGGCGGAGCCGGACTGGGCCACGCTGGCCTTGCTCGACGAGCCGCAGGTGGCGGTGCGCGAGGGACGGGTGCTGGCACCCCGGCTGACGCGGGCCACCGTGCCCGCCGAGGGGCCGTGGCGGTTGGCGTCGGTCGCGAAGGGATCGCTGGAGGGCCTGGCGCTCGTCCCGTCCGGTGCCGATCGTCCGCTGGATGCGGGCGAGGTCCGGGTCGCGGTGCGGGCCGCGGGGCTCAACTTCCGTGACGTGCTCATCGCGTTGGGCGTGTACCCGGGTGACGCGCCGCTGGGCAGTGAGGCGGCGGGGATCGTCCTGGAGACCGGCCCCGGAGTCACGGACCTGGCGCCCGGTGACCGGGTGATGGGCCTCATCCTCGAGTCGTTCGGTACGGCGGCGATCGCGGATCGGCGGATGGTCGCGCCGATGCCCGAGGGCTGGTCGTTCGAGCAGGCGGCGGCGGTGCCGGTGGTGTACCTGACCGCCTACTACGGGCTGGTGGACCTCGGCGGGTTGGCGGCCGGGGAGCGGGTGCTGGTGCATTCCGCGGCGGGCGGGGTCGGGATGGCGGCGGTGCAGATCGCCGCGCATCTGGGCGCGGAGGTCTATGCGACGGCGAGTCCGGCGAAGTGGGATGCCGTACGGGCCTTGGGTGTGCCGAGTGAGCGGATCGCGTCGTCGCGGGATCTGGAGTTCGCGGAGGTGTTCGCGCGGGAGACCGGCGGTGCGGGTGTGGATGTGGTGCTGGACGCGTTGGCGGGTGAGTTCGTTGACGCCTCGCTCGGGTTGCTGCCGCGGGGTGGGCGGTTCCTGGAGATGGGGAAGGCGGATGTTCGTGACCCGCGGGCGGTGGCTGAGGCTCATCCGGGTGTGGAGTACCAGGCGTTCGACCTTTTCGAGGTGAGTCCTGAGCGGCTGGGGCAGATGCTCGGTGAGGTCGTGGAGATGCTCGACGGGGGTGTGTTGTCGCACGCGCCCATCCGTACCTGGGATATCCGGCGGTATGCGGAGGCGTTCCGGTTCCTGCGGGAGGGGCGTAACACCGGGAAGGTGGTGTTCACCGTTCCGCAGCCGGCGGACCCGCGTCACGCGGTGCTGGTGACGGGTGGGACCGGGGGTCTGGGTGCGCTGGTGGCGCGGCACTTGGTCACTGCTGGTGGTGCGCGGCATCTGGTGCTGGCGTCGAGGCGTGGTCTGGAGGCGCCGGGTGCGAGCGAACTCGCCGCGGAGTTGGAGGCGGCGGGGTGCCGGGTGCGGGTCGCTGCGTGTGATGTGGCGGACCGGGAGCAACTGACGGAACTCCTCGGATCGTTGGAGGTTCCGCTGGCGGGTGTGGTGCACGCGGCCGGCGTCCTGGACGACGGAGTGGTCGCGTCGCTGAGCCCCGAGCAGTTGGACCGGGTGATGCGGCCGAAGGTCGACGCGGCGCTGCTGCTCGACGAGTTGACGGCCGGCACCGACCTCCAGTCGTTCGTCCTGTTCTCCTCGGTCGCCGCGCTCATCGGCAATCCCGGGCAGGGCAACTACGCAGCCGCCAACGCCGTACTGGACGCCGTCGCCGCCCGGCGCCGGGCGCAGGGCCGTCCGGCCGTGTCGCTGGCCTGGGGCCTGTGGGAGACCCGCACCGGGATGACCGGGGAGCTGGACGACGCCGACCTGACCAGGCTGAACCGGCTGGGCCTCCAACCGCTGCCCTCGGAGTTGGGGCTCGAACTGCTCGACGCGGCGCAGCGGGTGGATGCCGCGCTGGTCGCGCCGGTGCAGTTGGACCTGGCCTCGATCCGGGCGCAGGCACGGCAAGGGATGGCGCCGCCCTTGCTCGCCGGACTCGTACGGGTCCAGGTGCGGCAGGCCCGGGCCGCGGGCGGGAACGGGTCGCTGGCCTCCCGGCTGGCCCAGGTGGGACGGGAGGACTGGGAGCAGGTGACGCTGGACCTGGTGACGGCGCAGGTCGCGGCGGTGCTCGGGCACGCGTCGGGATCGGCCGTGGACCCGGGCCGGGCGTTCAAGGAGCTGGGCTTCGACTCGCTCTCCGCGGTCGAGCTGCGCAACCGGCTGACCCAGGCGACCGGACTCAAGCTGCCGACCACGCTCGTCTTCGACCATCCCACCGCGATCGCCGTCACCCAGTACATGATCCCGGTCGCCATGCCCGGCACCGTGCCGAACGGCCGCCGCTCGTCGGAAGAGGACGAGATCCGGGACGTACTGACATCGATCCCGATCAACCGCCTGCGGGCGTCGGGGCTGCTCGACGCGCTCCTGGAACTGGTGAACAACGCCTCGGACGACGGCTCTTCGGCGGAGGACAGCGCCGAGTCGATCGACGACATGGACGCCGCGGCCCTGATCCGGATGACCGAAGAGACCGCAGTTTAAGCACAAGCGTGCCAACCGACTTACCCCCGCTTTGCGCCTGAACCTGGAGGAACAAGCATGGCTGGCGACCAGAACGAGCTCGTCGAGGCCCTGAGGCGGTCGGTCAAGGAAGCCGAGCGACTTCGGCAGCAGAACCGGCGACTCATGGCGCAGTCCACCGAGCCGCTGGCGATCGTGGGGATGAGTTGCCGTTATCCGGGTGGCGCGTCGTCGCCCGAGCAGTTGTGGGACCTGGTGGCGACCGGCCGGGACGCGATGGCGGGGCTGCCCGAGGACCGTGGCTGGGACCTGGAGCGGCTGCACGACCCGGACCCGGACAAGGTCGGGACGTTCTACGCCCAGCGCGGCGGATTCGCCGACGGGGTGGGCGACTTCGACGCGGGGTTCTTCGGGATCAGCCCGCGCGAGGCGCTGGCGATGGACCCGCAGCAGCGGTTGCTGCTGGAGGGGTCGTGGGAGGCGCTGGAGGACGCCGGGATCGACCCGGCCTCGCTCCGCGGCAGCGACACCGGCGTCTTCTGCGGCGTCGGCATCTCGGACTACCCGGGGTCGGGGTCGGCGCCGGGCGGCCGGTCGGACCTGGAGGGTTTCCGACTGACCGGCGGAACGACGAGCGTGGTGTCGGGCCGGGTGGCGTACAGCCTGGGGCTGGAGGGTCCCGCGGTGTCGGTGGACACGGCGTGCTCCTCCTCCTTGGTGGCGATGCACCTGGCCGCGCAGGCGCTGCGTTCCGGTGAGTGCTCGCTGGCGCTGGCCGGCGGCGTGACGGTGCTGTCCACGCCGTTCCTGCTGGTGGAGTTCTCCCGGCAGCGCGGGCTGGCCGCGGACGGCCGGTGCAAGTCGTACGCGGAGGGCGCCGACGGGACCGGTTTCTCGGACGGTGTCGGTCTGGTCGTGATGGAGCGGTTGTCGGACGCCCGGCGCCGCGGACACCGGGTGCTGGCGGTGGTCCGGGGAAGTGCGGTGAACCAGGACGGCGCGTCCAACGGGTTGACCGCGCCGAGCGGCCCGTCGCAGGAGCGGGTGATCCGCGCGGCGCTGTCCGCGGCCGGCCTGCGTCCCGACGAGGTCGACGCGGTCGAGGGCCACGGCACGGGCACGCGGCTCGGTGACCCCATCGAGGCGCACGCGCTGCTCGCGACGTACGGGCAGGACCGCGAGGCCGGTGACCCGCTGTGGTTGGGCTCGATCAAGTCGAACATCGGCCACTCCTCGATGGCGGCCGGCGTGGCCGGGGTCATCAAGATGGTGCAGGCGCTGCGGCACGAGCGGCTCCCGGCGACGTTGCACGTGGACGCCCCGTCCTCGCAGGTGGACTGGGAGTCGGGTGCGGTCAGGCTGCTGACCGACGCCCAGCCCTGGCCGGCCGGTGAGCGTCCCCGCCGTGCGGGCGTGTCGTCCTTCGGGATCTCGGGCACGAATGCCCACCTGATCCTGGAGGAGGCGCCCGCGCAGAGCGACACGGAGCCGGAAGCGGGCACGGGTTCGGGCACAGGATCGGGCACGGGTGCGCAGGCGTCCGCCCCGGCGGAACGCGAGGTCCGGCCGGTGGTGCCGGTGGTGGTGTCGGCGAGGGACGAGGTGGCGTTGCGGGCGCAGGCCCGGCGGTTGCGGGAGCACCTGCTGGCGCGGCCGGAACTCGGTGTGCTGGACACGGCGTTCTCGGCCGCGACCACGCGATCCCACCTGGAGGAGCGGGCCGCGGTGGTGGCCGGTGACCGGGAGTCGTTGCTGGCGGGGTTGGCGGCGCTCTCGTTGGGTGAGCCGGGTGCGGGTGTGGTGCAGGGGCGGGCGGTGCCGGGGAAGACGGCGTTCGTGTTCTCGGGTCAGGGGGCGCAGCGGGCGCGGATGGGGTTGGGGTTGGCGTCGGTGTTCCCGGTGTTCGGGAGGGCGCTGGACGAGGTGTGCGCGGAGTTGGACCCGCTGTTGGAGCGGCCGTTGTCGCAGGTGTTGGCGGGCGAAGAGGGCTCGGTGGAGGCCGAGTTGCTGAACGCGACGCAGTTCACGCAGGCGGGGTTGTTCGCGGTGGAGGTGGCGTTGTTCCGGTTGGCGGAGTCGCTCGGCGTGAGGCCGGACTTCCTGGTCGGTCACTCGGTGGGCGAGATCGCGGCGGCCCACGTCGCCGGGGTGCTGTCCCTGCCGGACGCGAGCGCGTTGGTGGCGGCTCGGGGCAGGTTGATGGGTGCGTTGCCGGCCGGCGGGGCGATGGCGGCGGTGCAGGCCGGTGAGGAGCAGGTGCGGGGGTCGTTGGCCGGGTTCGAGGGCCGGTTGTCGATCGCCGCGGTGAACGGTGTCCGGGCGGTCGTGGTGTCCGGTGAGCGGGAGGCGCTGGAGGAGTGGCTGGGGTTGCCGGTGTGGGAGGGGGTGAAGACGACCCGGTTGCGGGTGTCTCATGCGTTCCACTCGGCGTTGATGGAGCCGATGTTGGCGGAGTTCGCGGAGGTGGCGGGTCGTTTGCGGTTCGCTGAGCCCGTGATTCCGGTGGTGTCGAACGTGACGGGTGCGGTGACGTTGCCGGGTGAGTTGGCGGACCCGTCGTACTGGGTGCGGCACGCGCGGGAGGCGGTGCGCTTCGCCGACGGGATCAGCGCGCTGGCCGGGCTCGGGGTGACGCGGTTCCTGGAGCTGGGGCCGGATGGATCGTTGACCGCGCTCGCCCGCCAGGCGGTGGAGGCCGCCAGCGGCGACGAGGCCGCCGGGCATGCGGTGTTCGTGGCGGCGCTGCGGGCCCGGCAGGAGGAGCCGGCCGCGTTCGCCGGGTTCGCCGCGACCGTGCACGCGGCCGGAGTGCCCGTGGACTGGGCCGCGTTCTACGCCGGCACCGGCGCCAGGACCGTATCCCTGCCGACGTACGCCTTCCAGCGAGAACGCTACTGGCAGTTGTCGGGGGCCGGGGCCCAGGGCTCGGTCGCGGCCGGGGCCGAGCGTGTCGATCACCCCTTGCTGACCGCGGGCGTGCGGATCGGCGACCAGGACCAGTGGCTGTTCACCGGGCGGTTGGGCACGGACACGGACTCCTGGGTCACCGAGCACATGCTGTTCGGCACGGTCGTCGTGCCCGGCGTCACGCTGGTGGAGCTCGCGCTGACGGCGGGCGGCCACGTGGGCTGCCCGGTGGTGGAGGAACTGGTCCTGGGCGCACCGCTGTTGCTCGCCGGCGATTCCTCGGTGCAGCTCCAGGTCACCGTCGCGGAGGCCGACGAGAACGGCCACCGTGCCGTCGCGATCTACACCACCCCCGAGGGCGGCGAGCGGGGCGGGTCGATCTGCCACGCGCGGGGCGTACTCGCCGCCGAGACCGAGCCCGAGCCGGCCGCGGCCTGGGCGGCGCAGTGGCCGCCGCCGGACGCCGAACCGGTCGCGGCCGAGCGGCTCTACGACCAGCTCACCGACCTCGGGTACGACTACGGGCCGGTCTTCCAGGGCATGCGGGCGGCCTGGCGCGACGGGGACGACATCTACGTCGAGGTCGCGCTGGCGGACGAGTACGCGGGTCCGGCCGGCGAGTTCGGCATCCACCCGGCGCTCTTCGACGCGGTGGTACAGGGCGGGGTGCCCCTCTTCACCGGCGGCAGCCAGCACAAGATGCCGTTCAGCTGGACCGGTGTCCGGCTCGGGCGCCAGGGCGTCTCACGGCTGCGGGTCCGCGCCGGGGCCATCGGCGACTCCACGGTGCGGTTCGACGCGGTCGACGACTCCGGCGCCCCGGTGGTGTCGGTCCGGTCCCTCGTGCTCCGGCCGGTGGACCAGGCGCAGTTGGCGGGTACCGCGAGGGCGGCCGACGGCTCGCTGTTCACGGTGGAGTGGGCCGAGGCCGCGGGCGCGAGCGGAGCTGCCCCGGCGAGCGTCGCGGTGCTCGGTGAGGTCGCGGTGCCGGGTTCGCAGGAGGGTGCGGAGACCGGCGAGCTGTTCGCGGAACTCGACGCGCTGGTCGGTGCGGTGGCGGCCGGCGCGGCGGTGCCGGGTGCGGTGGTGGCGGCGGTGCCGTCAGGCGCGGCGCTCGACGGCGGCGGCGCGGTGCTTGACGGCGGCGCGGCGGACGTGGCGCAGACCGCGCACGTGGTGGCCGCGCGGACGCTCGCACTGGTGCAGGAGTGGCTGGCCGCGGAGGCCCTGGCCGAGTCCCGGTTGGTGCTGGTGACCCGGGGTGCGATCGCGGTCGGCGCGGAGGCGCCGGATGTCGCGGCGGCTGCCGCGTGGGGCCTGGTGCGCAGCGCGCAGTCGGAGCACCCGGGACGCTTCGTCCTGGTGGACCTCGACCCGGAGCTGGACCCGGCCGCCGGCGACGCGACGGGCCCGGGGCTTGCCGCACTCGTCGCGTACGACGAGCCGCAGGTGGCGGTGCGCGGCGGCAAGGTGCTCGCTCCGCGGCTGACGCGGGCCGTCGTGCCAGCGGCGCTGGGGACGGAGCCGCTGCTGGGCGCCGGCACGGATGGCGCGGTGCTGGTGACGGGTGGGACCGGGGGTCTGGGTGCGCTGGTGGCGCGGCACTTGGTCACTGCTGGTGGTGCGCGGCATCTGGTGCTGGCGTCGAGGCGTGGTCTGGAGGCGCCGGGTGCGGGCGAGTTGGTCGCGGAGTTGGAAGCGGCCGGCTGCCGGGTGCGGGTCGCTGCGTGTGATGTGGCGGACCGGGAGCAACTGACCTCTCTGCTGGGCTCGTTGGAGGTTCCGCTGGCGGGTGTGGTGCACGCGGCCGGTGTCCTGGAGGACGGGCTGGTGGCGTCGCTGACGCCGGAGCAAGTGGACCGCGTGCTGCGGCCGAAGCTGGACGCGGCCTTGCTGCTGGACGAGTTGACGGCGGAGCTGGATCTGCGGTCGTTCGTGCTGTTCTCCTCGGTGGCCGCGCTGATCGGAAGCGCGGGGCAGGGCAACTACGCGGCGGCGAACGCCGGGTTGGACGCGTTGGCGGCGTGGCGGCGGGCGCAGGGTCGTCCGGCCGTATCGCTGGCGTGGGGTCTGTGGGCGGCGGAGACCGGGATGACCGGGGAACTGGACGCCGCGCAACTCGCCCGGTTGGAGCGCATGGGTGTGCAGGCGCTCTCCTCCGAGCTGGGGCTCGAACTGCTCGACGCGGCGCAGCGGGTGGATGCCGCGCTGGTCGCGCCGGTCCAACTGGACCTGGCCGCGCTGCGCGAGCAGGCTCGGGCCGGTACGGCGGTGCCGTTGCTCGCCGGGCTGGTCCGCTCGCCCGGCCGTGCGGGACGCGCGGGCGGCGGAGGGTCGCTGGCGACCCGGCTCGCGGGAGTCGAGCGCGAGCAGTGGGAGCGGGTGACGCTGGAGCTGGTGACCGCGCAGGTGGCGGCGGTGCTCGGGCACGCGTCGGCGTCCACGGTGGAGTCGGGACGGGCCTTCAAGGAGCAGGGCTTCGACTCGCTCTCCTCGGTCGAACTGCGCAACCGCCTGGTCCAGGCGACCGGACTCAAGTTGCCCGCGACCCTGGTGTTCGACCACCCGACCGCGGTCGCGGTGGCGAAGTTCCTGGTGACGCAGGTGCCCGGTGCCGACGCGGGCGCCGGGAAGGCGGTGGCGGCGCGGGTTCCGGCCAGGCGGCGGGCCGACGTGGACGAGCCGCTGGCGATCGTGGGCATGAGCTGCCGCTACCCGGGTGGCGCGTCGTCGCCCGAGGGGCTGTGGGACCTGGTCGCCGAGGGGCGGGACGCGATATCGGGGCTGCCGGGTGACCGTGGTTGGGACCTGGAGCGGCTGTACGACCCGGACCCGGAGCGGGCCGGCACGGTGTACGCGCGCGGTGGCGGATACCTCGACGGGGCAGGCGAGTTCGACGCGGGGTTCTTCGGGATCAGCCCGCGCGAGGCGCTGGCGATGGACCCGCAGCAGCGGTTGCTGCTCGAAGGTGCCTGGGAGGCGCTGGAGGACGCCGGGATCGACCCGGGCTCGTTGCGGGGCAGCGACACCGGCGTCTTCTGCGGTGCGGTCGCCTCCGAGTACGGCCGGGGCGCGACGCCCGAGCTGGAAGGGTTCAAACTGACCGGCACCACGACGAGCGTGGTCTCGGGGCGGTTGAGCTACACCTTCGGGCTCCAGGGTCCCGCGGTGTCGGTGGACACCGCGTGCTCCTCCTCCTTGGTGGCGATGCACCTGGCCGCGCAGGCACTGCGCAACGGCGAGTGCTCGCTGGCGCTGGCCGGTGGAGCGACGGTGATGTCCGGGCCGTTCCTGCTGGTGGAGTTCTCCCGGCAGCGCGGGCTCTCGCCCGACGGCCGCTGCCGGTCGTACGCGGCCGGCGCTGACGGCACCGGCTTCTCCGACGGTGTCGGCCTGGTCGTGATGGAGCGGCTGTCGGACGCTCAGCGCCTGGGACACAACGTGCTGGCCGTGATCCGCGGCAGCGCGGTGAACCAGGACGGCGCGTCCAACGGGCTGACCGCGCCGAGCGGCCCCGCCCAGGAACGGGTGATCCGGAACGCGCTGGCCGCGGCCGGGCTGCGTCCCGACCAGGTCGACGCGGTCGAGGGCCACGGCACGGGCACCCGGCTCGGTGACCCCATCGAGGCGCAGGCGCTGCTGGCGACGTACGGCCAGGACCGCGACGCCGAGCGGCCGTTGTGGCTCGGCTCGATCAAGTCGAACATCGGCCACTCCTCGGCCGCGGCCGGCGTGGCCGGCGTGATCAAGATGGTGCAGGCGCTGCGGCACCGGCAACTCCCCGCCACCTTGCACGTGGACGAGCCGTCCTCGCACGTGGACTGGGAGTCGGGCGCCGTCAGGCTGCTGACCGAGTCCCGGCCCTGGACCGACCCCGGCCGGCCTCGCCGCGCGGCCGTGTCGTCCTTCGGCGTCTCCGGCACGAACGCGCACATGATCCTGGAGGAGGCTCCGGCGACTGCCGAGCAGCCGGCGGAGCAGCCCGAGAAGAGCCTGCCGGTGGTGCCGGTGGTGGTGTCGGCGAGGGATGAGGTGGGGTTGCGGGCGCAGGCGGGTCGGTTGCGGGAGCATCTGCTGGCGCATGCGGAGCTTGGTGTGTTGGATGCGGCGTTCTCGGCGGCGACGACGCGGGCGCATTTGGAGCATCGTGCCGCGGTGTCTGCTGGTGATCGGGAGTCGTTGTTGGCGGGGTTGGTGGCGTTGTCGGTGGGTGAGCCGGGTGTGGGGGTGGTGCAGGATCGTTCGGTGTCGGGGAAGACGGTGTTTGTTTTTCCTGGTCAGGGTGCGCAGTGGGTGGGTATGGCGGTGGGGTTGTTGGATTCTTCTGTGGTGTTTGCGGGGGAGGTGGCGGCGTGTGAGGAGGCGTTGGGTGGGTTTGTGGATTGGAGTGTGGTGGAGGTGTTGCGGGGGGTTGAGGGTGCGCCGTCGTTGGAGCGGGTGGATGTGGTGCAGCCGGTGTTGTTTGCGGTGATGGTGGGGTTGGCGGCGTTGTGGCGGTCGTGTGGGGTGGAGCCGGATGTGGTGGTGGGGCATTCGCAGGGGGAGATTGCGGCGGCGTATGTGGCGGGTGGTTTGTCGTTGGTGGATGCGGCGCGGGTGGTGGCGTTGCGGTCGCGTTTGGTGGGGGAGTTGTTGGCGGGGTTGGGGGGATGGTGTCGGTGGGGTTGTCGGCTGATGAGGTGGCGGTCTTGATTGAGCGGTATGAGGGGCGGGTGTCGGTGGCGGCGGTGAATTCTCCGCGGTCGGTGGTGGTTTCGGGTGAGGCGGGGTTGTTGGAGGAGTTGTTGGAGGGGTGGAAGCGGGATGGGGTGCGGGCGCGGCGGGTGCCGGTGGATTATGCGTCGCATTCGGTGCAGGTGGGGGTGATGGAGGAGGCGTTGTTGGAGGTGTTGGCGCCGCTGGTGCCGCGTCCGGGGCGGGTGCCGTTCTTTTCGACGGCGGTGGGTGGGTTTGTGGGGACGGAGACGTTGGATGGCGGGTATTGGTTTGGGAATTTGCGTGGGCGGGTGGGTTTTGAGGGTGCGGTGCGGGAGTTGGTGGGGGAGGGTGCGGGGTTCTTTGTGGAGATGTCGCCGCATCCGGTGTTGGTTTCTGCGGTGTCGGAGACGGTGGGTGAGGTGGAGGGTGGTGATCGGGTCAGGGTGATCGGGTCGTTGCGGCGTGGTGAGGGTGGTCCGGGTCGGTTCGCGATGTCGCTCGCTGAGGCGCATGTGGCGGGGGCACAGGTCGACTGGTCCGCGTTCTTTGCCGGTTCGGGTGCCGGGCGGGTTGATTTGCCGGGGTATGCGTTCCAGCGGTCGCGGTACTGGTTGCCGGTGGGGGCCGGGGGTGGGGATTTGGCGGGGGCTGGGTTGGCGCGGTTCGGGCATCCGATGCTGTCGGCCGCGGTGCGCGTCGGCGACCGGGGGGAGTGGGTGTTCACCGGGCGGGTGTCGTTGGACTCGCAGGCATGGGTCCGCGATCACGCGGTGTTCGGCATGGTGATCGTTCCCGGCGTCGCCCTGGTGGAACTGGCACTGGCGGCGGGCGGCCAGGTGGACTGCCCGGTCGTCGAGGAACTGGTGCTCCAGGTTCCGTTGCTGCTGTCCGAGGGCGACGAGCTCGACCTCCAGGTCACGGTGGCGGCGCCCGACGAGGACGGACGCCGTGAGCTGGCGATCTACACCGCGCCGAGCGAGAGCAAGGGACAGGAGAGCGTCCAGCCCACCTGCCACGCCCGCGGCATCCTGACACCCGACACCGGTGTCCCCGCATCCGCGGACTGGGCGGAGACCTGGCCGCCGCAGGACGCCCGGCCCGTCGCCGTCCACGACCTCTACGACCGCCTCGCCGGCCTCGGCTACGACTACGGCCCCTCCTTCAAGGGCCTGCACACCGCCTGGGAGCAGGACGAGTACATCTACGCGGAGGTCGCCCTCCCCGACGACCACATCGCGAGTGCCCGCCAGTACGGCATCCACCCCGGGCTCCTCGACGCCTCGCTCCACGGAGGACTCGGCTGGCTCGACACGGGTGACGACCACGCCGCCCAACTGCCCTTCTCCTGGTCGGGCGTGCGGCTCGGACTGTCCGGCTCCGGCCGGGTGCGGGTCCGTATCACCTCGACGGCCGACTCCGCGCTGCGGGCCGACATCGCCGACGAGCAGGGCGAACTGGTCTTCAGCGCCGAGCAGCTCGCGTTCCGGCCGGTGGACCAGGGACAACTGGAAGGCGCGCGGCGGCCGGAGGCCGGATCGCTCTACACGGTGGAGTGGAGCCCCGTCGCCCAGGCCGCGGACACGGCCCGGCCGCGGGTGGCCGGCATCGGTGAACCGACCGGAACGGACGAGCACTTCGCGGATCTTGGAGCGCTGGTCGCGGCGGTGGCCGCGGGTGCCGAGGCGCCGGCCGCGGTGGTGACGGTGGTGCCGTCCGCCGCGGTGGCGCTCGACGGTGCCGCGGTGGACGTCGCGCGGTCGGCGCATGCGGCGGCGGAGGCGACACTGGGCCTGGTGCAGGGGTGGCTGGCTGCGGATGCGCTGTCGGGTGCGCGGTTGGTGCTGGTGACCCGGGGCGCGGTCTCGACCGGCGGGGAGGCGCCGGATGTCGCGGCTGCTGCCGCGTGGGGTCTGGTGCGCAGCGCGCAGTCCGAGCACCCGGGACGGTTCACCCTGGTGGACCTCGACCCGGACCTGGACCCGGACCTGGAGCCGGCCGGCGGCGACGGAGGAGCGGGGCCGGACTGGACCGCGCTCGTCGCGTACGACGAGCCGCAAGTGGCGGTGCGCGGCGGGCAGGTGCTCGCTCCCCGGCTGACGCGGGCCGTCGTGCCAGCGGCGCTGGGGACGGAGCCGCTGCTGGGCGCCGGCGCGGACAGCACGGTGCTGGTGACGGGTGGGACCGGGGGTCTGGGTGCGCTGGTGGCACGGCACTTGGCCACCGCTGGTGGTGCGCGGCATCTGGTGCTGGCGTCGAGGCGTGGCCTGGAGGCGCCGGGTGCGAGCGAACTCGCCGCGGAGCTGGAAGCCGCCGGGTGCCGGGTGCGGGTCGCTGCGTGTGATGTGGCCGACCGGGAGCAACTGACGGAACTCCTCGGCTCGTTGGAGGTTCCGCTGGCGGGCGTGGTGCACGCGGCCGGCGTCCTGGACGACGGGCTGGTGGCGTCCATGACGCCGGAGCAGCTTGACCGGGTGATGCGGCCGAAGCTGGAAGCGGCTCTGCTGCTCGACGAGTTGACGGCGGAGCTGGACCTGCGGTCGTTCGTGCTGTTCTCCTCGGTGGCCGCACTGATCGGAAGCGCGGGACAGGGCAACTACGCGGCGGCGAACGCCGGGTTGGACGCGCTGGCGGCGCGACGGCGTGCACGGAGGCGCCCGGCCGTATCGTTGGCGTGGGGCCTGTGGGCGGCGGAGACCGGGATGACCGGAGAGCTGGACGCCGCACAACTGACCAGGCTGAACAGGCTGGGCGTACAGCCGCTGCCCTCGGAGCTGGGCCTCGAACTGCTGGGCACCGCGCAGCGGGTGGATGCCGCGCTGGTCGCGCCGGTGCAGTTGGACCTGGCCGCGCTGCGGGCGCAGGCCCGGGCCGGGACGGCGGTGCCGCTGCTCGCCGGGTTGGTGCGTTCGCCGGGCCGCCCGGCCCGCGCGGGCGGCGGAGGGTCCCTCGCGACCCGGCTGGCCGGGGTGGACCGGGAGCAGTGGGAGCGGGTGGCGCTCGACGTGGTGACCGCGCAGGTCGCGGCGGTGCTCGGGCACGCTTCGGCGTCGGCGGTCGATGCCGGCCGGGCCTTCAAGGAGTTGGGCTTCGACTCGCTCTCCGCGGTCGAGCTGCGCAACCGGCTGGCCCAGGCGACCGGAATCAAGCTCCCTGCCACCCTGATATTCGACCACCCGAGGCCGACGGCGGTCGCGAAGTTCCTGGTGACGCAGATGTCGGGCGTGAGCCCCGGGAAGGCGGTGGCGGCGCGGGTTCCGGCCCGGCGGCGGGCCGATGCGGACGAGCCGCTGGCGATCGTGGGCATGAGCTGCCGTTATCCGGGTGGCGCGTCGTCGCCCGAGCAGTTGTGGGACCTGGTCGCCGCGGGTCGGGACGCGATATCGGAGCTGCCGGGGGACCGTGGCTGGGACCTGGAGCGGCTCTATGACCCGGACCCCGACCAGGCCGGCACCGTGTACACGCGCGGCGGCGGATACCTCGACGGGGCCGGGGACTTCGACGCCGGGTTCTTCGGGATCAGCCCGCGCGAGGCGCTGGCGATGGACCCGCAGCAGCGGCTTCTGCTCGAAGGTGCCTGGGAAGCGCTGGAGGACGCCGGGATCGACCCGGCCTCGCTCCGGGGCAGCGACACCGGCGTGTTCTGCGGTGTCGGCCCCTCCGACTACGTCTCGGGGCTGATGACCGGAGGCGGCGGGCCGGAGCTCGAAGGGTTCCGGATGACCGGCGGAACCACGAGCGTGGTCTCGGGCCGGGTGGCGTACAGCCTGGGCCTTGAAGGTCCCGCGGTCTCCGTGGACACGGCGTGCTCGTCGTCGCTGGTGGCGATGCACCTGGCCGCGCAGGCGCTGCGTTCCGGTGAGTGCTCGATGGCGCTGGCCGGCGGCGTGACCGTCCTGTCCGGGCCGTTCCTGCTGGTGGAGTTCTCCCGGCAGCGCGGCCTGTCACCCGACGGCCGGTGCCGGTCGTACGCGGAGGGCGCCGACGGCACCGGCTTCTCCGACGGCCTCGGCCTGATCGTGCTGGAGCGGCTGTCGGACGCCCGCCGTCTGGGGCACAACGTGCTGGCGGTGCTGCGGGGTACCGCGGTGAACCAGGACGGCGCGTCCAACGGGCTTACGGCGCCGAGCGGTCCGGCCCAGGAACGGGTGATCCGGACCGCGTTGGCCTCGGCGGGGCTGCGCCCTGACCAGGTCGACGCGGTCGAGGGCCACGGCACGGGTACCCGGCTGGGAGACCCGATCGAGGCGCACGCGCTGCTGGCGACCTACGGCCAGCGCCGCGACGCCGGGCAGCCCCTGTGGCTGGGCTCGATCAAGTCGAACATCGGCCACTCCTCGACGGCGGCCGGCGTGGCCGGCGTCATCAAGATGGTGCAGGCGCTGCGGCACGGGCAACTCCCCGCCACCCTGCACGTGGACGCCCCGTCCCCGCACGTGGACTGGGAGTCGGGCGCGGTCAGGCTGCTGACCGAGGCCCGGCCCTGGCCGGCGGGGGACCGGGTGCGCCGCGCGGGCGTGTCGTCCTTCGGCGTCAGCGGCACCAACGCGCACGTGATCGTGGAAGAGGCCCCGGCGCTCGCCGAGGAGCCCGAGCAGCAGCCCGAGGTGGTGCTGCCCGTGGTGCCGGTGGTGGTGTCGGCGAAGGACGAGGTGGCGTTGCGGGCGCAGGCCGGTCGGTTGCGGGAGCATCTGCTGGCGCGGTCGGAGCTTGGTGTGTTGGACGCGGCGTTCTCGTCGGCGACGACTCGGGCGCATTTGGAGCATCGTGCCGCGGTGGCTGCTGCTGATCGGGAGTCGTTGCTGGCGGGGTTGGCGGCGCTCTCGCTGGGTGAGCCGGGTGCGGGCACCGTTCAAGGACGCGCTGTCTCGGGGAAGACGGCGTTCGTGTTCTCGGGTCAGGGGGCGCAGCGGGCGCGGATGGGGTTGGGGTTGGCGTCGGTGTTCCCGGTGTTCGGGAGGGCGCTGGACGAGGTGTGCGCGGAGTTGGACCCGCTGTTGGAGCGGCCGTTGTCGCAGGTGTTGGCGGGCGAAGAGGGCTCGGTGGAGGCCGAGTTGCTGAACGCGACGCAGTTCACGCAGGCGGGGTTGTTCGCGGTGGAGGTGGCGTTGTTCCGGTTGGCGGAGTCGCTGGGGATTCGGGCGGACTTCCTGGTCGGGCATTCGGTGGGGGAGATCGCGGCGGCGCATGTCGCCGGGGTGCTGTCTTTGCCGGATGCGAGTGCGTTGGTGGCGGCTCGGGGCAGGTTGATGGGTGCGTTGCCGGCCGGCGGGGCGATGGCGGCGGTGCAGGCCGATGAAGAGCAGGTGCGCGAGTCGCTGGCCGAGTTCACCGGTCGACTGTCGGTCGCCGCGATCAACGGACCGCGTGCGGTGGTCGTCTCGGGTGAGCGGGAGGCGCTGGAGGAGTGGCTGGGGTTGTCGGTGTGGGAGGGGGTGAAGACGACCCGGTTGCGGGTGTCTCATGCGTTCCACTCGGCGTTGATGGAGCCGATGTTGGCGGAGTTCGCGGAGGTGGCGGGTCGTTTGCGGTTCGCTGAGCCCGTGATTCCGGTGGTGTCGAACGTGACGGGTGCGGTGACGTTGCCGGGTGAGTTGGCGGACCCGTCGTACTGGGTGCGGCATGCGCGGGAGGCGGTGCGCTTCGCTGACGGGATCAGCGCGCTGGCCGGGCTCGGGGTGACGCGGTTCCTGGAGTTGGGGCCGGATGGATCGTTGACGGCGCTGGCCCGTCAGGTCCTGGAGGAGGCGGACAGTGAGGCGGTGCTGGTGCCCGCGTTGCGGGCCCGTCAGGGTGAGCCGGAGGCGTTCGCCGCGTTCCTCGGCCAGGCCCACGCGGCCGGGGTCACGGTCGACTGGGCCGCGTTCTACGCCGGCACCGGCGCCAAGACCGTATCCCTGCCGACGTACGCCTTCCAGCGGGAACGCTACTGGCTGTCCTCGCTCACCGGGGCGGGCGACCCCGCCGTATCCGGGCTGGGCAGGCTCGACCACCCGCTGCTCACCGCCGCGGTCCCGGTCGGCGACCAGGGCCAGTGGCTCTTCGCCGGGCGGCTGTCGCAGGAGGTCCAGCCGTGGAGCGCGGACCACGCCGTCCTCGGCGCGGTCATCGCACCGGGCGCGGCACTGGTGGAACTCGCCCTGGCGGCCGGCCGGCAGGTCGGCTGCCCGGTGGTGGACGAACTCGTCCTCCAGGTCCCGCTGCCGGTGCCCGTTCACGAGGCGGTGCCGTTGCAGGTCATGGTCGGCGAACCGGGCCCTGACGGCCGCCGGGACGTGGCGATCTACACCCGGTCGCGTCCCGCCGAGCACGACGGCCCGGCCCCGGCGGACGACGTGATGACGTGCCACGCACGAGGTGTGCTGGCCGAGGAGACCGGCCTGCTCGCGCTGGCGTTCCCGGCCGAGTGGCCGCCGCCGGGCGCCGAACCGGTCCCGGTCGAGGGACTGTACGAGCGGCTGGCCGACGCCGAGTACGAGTACGGCCCCGCGTTCCAGGCGCTGCGGGCGGCCTGGCGCGACGGCCAGGACGTCTACGCCGAGATCGCCCTTCCCGAGGAAGCCGGGTCCGCGCGGGAGTTCGGGATTCACCCGGCCCTGCTCGACGCCGCGCTGCACGGCGGGCTGCTCGACCGGGACGGGACGTCGGCGGTGGAGCTGCCGTTCTCCTGGTCCGGCGTCCGGCTGGACCAGCGCGGGGTGTCGCGGGCACGGGTCCGGATCACCCCGGCCGGACGGTCCGCGAGCCGGATCGACATCGCCGACGAGAACGGCGGGCTGATCGCCTGCGTACGGGAACTCGCCTCCCGGCCGGTGGACCAGGCGCAGTTGGCGGGTACCGCGCGGGCGGCCGACGGCTCGCTGTTCACGATGGAGTGGGCCGAGGTCGCGGGTGCGGACGGCGCTGCCCCGGCGAGCGTCGCGGTGCTCGGTGCGGCGGCCGTGGTGCCGGGTGCGGAGGCCGGCGAGCGGTTCGCGGACCTCGACGCCCTGGTCGGCGCGGTGGCGGCCGGTGCGACGGTGCCGGACGCGGTGCTGACGGTGGTGCCGTCCGGCGCGGCCGAGGGCGGCGCGGTGGACGACGGCGCGGTCGACGTGGCGCGTTCGGTACGTGCGGTCGCGGCGCGGACGCTGGAGCTGGTGCAGGGGTGGTTGGCTGCGGATGCGCTGTCGGGTGCGCGGTTGGTGCTGGTGACGCGGGGTGCGGTTTCGACCGGTGGGGAGGCGCCGGATGTGGCGGCGGCTGCCGCGTGGGGTCTGGTGCGCAGCGCGCAGTCCGAGCACCCGGGGCGGTTCGCCCTGGTGGACCTCGACCCGGCCGGCGACACCGGCGACACCGCCAACAGCCCGGACAACGCCGGCAGCGGTGCCGGCGAAGGAACGGCGCCGGACTGGGCCGCGCTCGCCGCTCTGGGCGACGCGCAGGTCGCGGTGCGCGGCGGGCGGGTGCTGGCACCCAGGCTGGCCCGGGCGACCGCGTCGGCGGCGCCCACCGAAGGGCCGTGGCTGCTGCAAGCGGTCACGAAGGGATCGCTGGAGGGCCTGGCGCTCGTCCCCTCCGACACCGACCGCCCGCTGGCGGCGGGCGAGGTCCGGATCGCCGTGCGGGCCGCGGGACTCAACTTCCGCGACGTGCTCATCACCCTCGGCCTCTACCCCGGCGACGCCACGCTCGGCAGCGAAGCCGCCGGGACCGTCCTGGAGACCGGCCCCGGAGTCACGGACCTCGCGCCCGGCGACCGGGTGATGGGTCTGACCGCCGACACCTTCGGACCTGTCGTGATCGCGGATCGGCGGATGGTCGCACCGATGCCCGAGGGCTGGTCGTTCGAGCAGGCGGCGGCGGTGCCGGTGGTGTACCTGACCGCCTACTACGGGCTGGTGCACTTGGCCGGACTCGAAGCCGGGGAGCGGGTGCTGGTGCATTCCGCGGCGGGCGGTGTCGGGATGGCGGCGGTGCAGATCGCCGCGCATCTGGGTGCGGAGGTCTATGCGACGGCGAGTCCGGCGAAGTGGGATGCCGTACGTGCCTTGGGTGTGCCGAGTGAGCGGATCGCGTCGTCGCGGGATCTGGAGTTCGCGGAGGTGTTCGCGCGGGAGACCGGCGGTGCGGGTGTGGATGTGGTGCTGGACGCGTTGGCGGGTGAGTTCGTCGATGCCTCGCTCGGGTTGCTGCCGCGGGGTGGGCGGTTCCTGGAGATGGGGAAGGCGGATGTCCGTGACCCGCGGGCGGTGGCTGAGGCTCATCCGGGTGTGGAGTACCGGGCGTTCGACCTTTTCGAGGTGAGTCCTGAGCGGCTGGGGCAGATGCTCGGTGAGGTCGTGGAGATGCTCGACGGGGGTGTGTTGTCGCACGCGCCCATCCGTACCTGGGATATCCGGCGGTATGCGGAGGCGTTCCGGTTCCTGCGGGAGGGGCGTAACACCGGCAAGGTGGTGTTCACCGTTCCGCAGCCGGCGGACCCGCGTCACGCGGTGCTGGTGACGGGTGGGACCGGGGGTCTGGGTGCGCTGGTGGCGCGGCACTTGGTCACTGCTGGTGGTGCGCGGCATCTGGTGCTGGCGTCGAGGCGTGGTCTGGAGGCGCCGGGTGCGGGCGAGTTGGTCGCGGAGCTGGAAGCGGCCGGGTGCCGGGTGCGGGTCGCTGCGTGTGATGTGGCGGACCGGGAGCAACTGACGGAACTCCTCGGCTCGTTGGAGGTTCCGCTGGCGGGTGTGGTGCACGCGGCCGGCGTCCTGGACGACGGGCTGCTGGAGTCGATGACGCCGGAGCAGCTTGAGCGGGTGATGCGGCCGAAGCTGGAAGCGGCGCTGCTGCTCGACGAGTTGACGGCAGGCACCGACCTTCAGTCGTTCGTGCTGTTCTCCTCGGTGGCTGCGTTGATCGGAAGCGCGGGGCAGGGCAACTACGCGGCGGCGAACGCCGGGTTGGACGCGTTGGCGGCGTGGCGGCGGGCGCAGGGTCGTCCGGCGGTGTCGCTGGCGTGGGGCTTGTGGGCGGCGGAGACCGGGATGACCGGAGAGCTGGACGCCGCACAACTGACCAGGCTCAGCCGGATGGGTGTGCAGCCCATGGCTGCCGAGTTCGGCCTCGAACTGCTCGACGCGGCACAGCGGGTGGATGCCGCGCTGGTCGCGCCGGTGCAGCTGGACCTGGCCGCGTTGCGGGCGCAGGCCCGGACCGGGACGGCGGTGCCGCTGCTGGCAGGGCTGGTCCGCTCGCCGGGCCGCCCGGCCCGCGCGGGCGGCGGTGGGTCACTGGCGACCCGGCTCGCGGGAGTCGAGCGCGAGCAGTGGGAGCAGGTGGCCCTGGAGCTGGTGACGGCGCAGGTCGCGGCGGTGCTCGGGCACGCGGCGGCGTCGGCGGTCGATGCGGAGCGCGCGTTCAAGGAGCTGGGGTTCGACTCGCTGGCCGCGGTCGAGCTGCGCAACCGGCTGGCCCAGGCGACCGGATTCAAGCTGCCGGCCACCTTGGTGTTCGACCATCCGACCTCGGCCGCGGTGGCGCGGTTCCTGGTGACCCAGGTGCCCGGCGCCGAATCCGGTGCCGTCGCCGCCCCTGCCGTACGGGTTCCGGCCCGGCGGCGGGCGGACGCGGACGAGCCGCTGGCGATCGTGGGGATGAGCTGCCGTTATCCGGGGGGCGCAGCATCGCCCGAGCAGTTGTGGGACCTGGTCGCCGAGGGCCGGGACGCGATAACGGAGTTGCCCGGTGACCGTGGCTGGGACCTGGAGCGGCTCTATGACCCGGACCCCGACCAGGCCGGCACCGTGTACACGCGCGGCGGCGGATACCTCGACGGGGCCGGGGACTTCGACGCGGGGTTCTTCGGGATCAGCCCGCGCGAGGCGCTGGCGATGGACCCGCAGCAGCGGCTTCTGCTCGAAGGTGCCTGGGAGGCGCTGGAGGACGCCGGGATCGACCCGGCCCTGCTGCGCGGCAGCGACACCGGCGTGTTCTGCGGCGCGGTCGCGTCGGAGTACGCCGGTGGGGCGACGCCGGACCTGGAGGGATTCCGGCTGACCGGCACCACGACGAGCGTGGTCTCGGGTCGGTTGAGCTACACCTTCGGGCTCCAGGGTCCCGCGGTGTCGGTGGACACGGCGTGCTCGTCGTCGCTGGTGGCGATGCACCTGGCCGCGCAGGCACTGCGCAACGGCGAGTGCTCGCTCGCGCTGGCCGGCGGCGTGACCGTGATGTCGGGACCGTTCCTGCTGGTGGAGTTCTCCCGGCAGCGCGGGCTCTCGCCCGACGGCCGGTGCAAGTCGTACGCGGAAGGCGCTGACGGCACCGGCTTCTCCGACGGTGTCGGCCTGGTCGTGATGGAGCGGCTGTCGGACGCTCAGCGCCTGGGACACAACGTGCTGGCCGTGATCCGGGGCAGCGCGGTGAACCAGGACGGCGCGTCCAACGGGCTGACCGCGCCGAGCGGCCCGGCGCAGGAGCGGGTGATCCGGGCGGCGTTGGCCGCGGCCGGGCTCGGCCCCTCCGACGTGGACGCGGTGGAAGGGCACGGGACCGGTACCCGGCTCGGTGACCCGATCGAAGCTCAGGCCCTGCTGGCGACGTACGGGCAGGACCGCCCGGACGAGCAACCGCTGTGGCTGGGCTCCGTCAAGTCGAACATCGGCCACTCCTCGGCCGCTTCCGGTGTGGCCGGGGTGATCAAGATGGTGCAGGCGCTGCGGCACCGGCAACTTCCCGCCACCCTGCACGCCGACGAGCCCAGCCGGCACGTGGACTGGGAGTCCGGTGCGGTCAAGCTGCTGACCGACGCCCGGCCCTGGACCGACCTCGGCCGGCCTCGCCGCGCGGGTGTGTCGTCCTTCGGCGTCTCGGGCACGAATGCCCACCTGATCCTGGAGGAGGCGCCCGCGCGGATCGACACGGAGCCGCAGCCGGGCACGGGTACGGGCACGGACTCGCAGGCGTCCGCCCAGGCCGAACGGGAAGTCCGGCGAGTGGTGCCGGTGGTGGTGTCGGCGAGGGATGAGGTGGCGTTGCGGGCGCAGGCCGGTCGGTTGCGGGAGCATCTGCTGGCGCGGTCGGAGCTTGGTGTGTTGGACGCGGCGTTCTCGGCGGCGACGACGCGGGCGCATCTGGAGCATCGTGCCGCGGTGACTGCTGCTGATCGGGAGTCGTTGCTGGCGGGGCTGTTGGCGCTGTCCGTCGGTGAGCCGGGTGCGGGCACCGTCCAGGGCCGCGCTGTCTCGGGGAAGACGGCGTTCGTGTTCTCGGGTCAGGGGGCGCAGCGGGCGCGGATGGGGTTGGGGTTGGCGTCGGTGTTCCCGGTGTTCAAGCGGGCGCTGGACGAGGTGTGCGCGGAGCTTGATCCGCTGTTGGAGCGGCCGTTGTCGCAGGTGTTGGCGGCGGAAGAGGGCTCGGTGGAGGCCGAGTTGCTGAACGCGACGCAGTTCACGCAGGCGGGGTTGTTCGCGGTGGAGGTGGCGTTGTTCCGGTTGGCGGAGTCGCTCGGCGTGAGGCCGGACTTCCTGGTCGGTCACTCGGTGGGCGAGATCGCGGCGGCCCACGTCGCCGGGGTGCTGTCCCTGCCGGACGCGAGCGCGTTGGTGGCGGCTCGGGGCAGGTTGATGGGTGCGTTGCCGGCCGGCGGGGCGATGGCGGCGGTGCAGGCCGATGAAGAGCAAGTGCGCGAGTCCCTGGCCGAGTTCACCGATCGACTGTCGGTCGCCGCGATCAACGGACCGCGTGCGGTGGTCGTCTCCGGTGAGCGGGAGGCGCTGGAGGAGTGGCTGGGGTTGTCGGTGTGGGAGGGGGTGAAGACGACCCGGTTGCGGGTGTCTCATGCGTTCCACTCGGCGTTGATGGAGCCGATGTTGGCGGAGTTCGCGGAGGTGGCGGGTCGTTTGCGGTTCGCTGAGCCCGTGATTCCGGTGGTGTCGAACGTGACGGGTGCGGTGACGTTGCCGGGTGAGTTGGCGGACCCGTCGTACTGGGTGCGGCATGCGCGGGAGGCGGTGCGCTTCGCTGACGGGATCAGCGCGCTGGCCGGGCTCGGGGTGACGCGGTTCCTGGAGCTGGGGCCGGACGGATCGTTGACCGCGCTGGCCCGTCAGGTCCTGGAGGAGGCGGACAGTGAGGCGGTGCTGGTGCCCGCGTTGCGGGCCCGTCAGGGTGAGCCGGAGGCGTTCGCCGCGTTCCTCGGCCAGGCCCACGCGGCCGGGGTCACGGTCGACTGGGCCGCGTACTACGCCGGCACCGGCGCCAAGACCGTATCCCTGCCGACGTACGCCTTCCAGCGGGAACGCTACTGGCTGTTGCCCCGTGCCGCGGCAGGCGACGCGGCCGCGGCCGGGCAGGCGCGGCTCGACCACCCGCTGCTGGTCGCCGCCGTTCAGGTCGGCGACCGTGACGAGTGGCTGCTGACCGGCCGCCTGTCCCTGGAGACCCAGCCCTGGCTCGCCGACCACGCCGTGCTCGGCACGGTCCTCGTGCCCGGCGCCGCCCTGACCGAACTGGCGCTGGCCGCCGGACGGCAGGTCGACGCCCCCGTGGTCGAGGAGCTGATCCTGCAGGCACCGCTGCCCCTGCCCGTCGGCGAGGCCGTCCACCTGCAGGTCACCGTGGCGGAACCCGACGAGAACGGCCACCGTGCCCTCGCCGTCTACACCCGCCCGCAAGGCAACGGACACGGCGAGCGCCCCGAGGCGACCTGCCACGCGCGTGGCAGGCTCGGCTCGGAGGTCGAGGCTCCCGCGGTGCCGTTCCCCGCGTACTGGCCGCCGGAAGGCGCCGTCGCGGTGCCGGTCGAGGGGCTGTACGAGCGGCTGGCGGAGGCCGGTTACGAGTACGGGCCGGTCTTCCAGGGGCTGCGGGCCGCCTGGCGCGACGGCGAGGAGATCTACGCCGAAGTGGTCCTGCCGGACGAGCAGGCCGGCTCCGCCCAGGGGTTCGGCATCCACCCGGCACTGCTGGACGCCGCGCTGCACGGCGGGCTGCTCGACCACGACGCGAGCGCGGCGGTGGAGCTGCCCTTCTCCTGGTCCGGCGTCCACCTGGACCAGCACGGCGTGTCGCGGGCACGGGTCCGGATCACCCCGGCCGGCCCGTCCACGACCCGGATCGACATCGCCGACGAGAACGGCCAACCCCTCGGCTGCGTAACGGAGTTCACCTCCCGCCCGATCGATCCCGCGCAACTGGCGGGAGCGAGGCGGCCGGGTGACGGATCGCTGTTCACCGTCGACTGGATACCGGTCACGGCCGGTGCCGCCGCGGCCCGGGTCGCGATCCTCGGCGAGCAGGCGGGAGCCGGGGAGCGGTACGCGGACCTGGGTGCGCTCGAAGCGGCCCTGGCCGCGGGCGCGACGGTGCCCGAGGCGGTCGTGACCTCGATCGGGACCACGGCACCGGCCGGCGACGAGGCCGGCGCCGCGCGGGCCGCCACGGCGGACGCGCTGACGCTGATGCGGCGATGGCTGGAGAGCGAACGGCTGGCCGGAGCACGGCTCGTGGTGGTGACCCGCGGCGGCGTCGGCGTGGGCAACGAGGCTCCCGACCTCGGCCAGGCTCCGGTGTGGGGTCTGGTGCGCAGCGCGCAGTCCGAGCACCCGGGACGGTTCGCCCTGGTGGACCTCGACCCGGCCGGCGACACCGGCGATACCGGCGGCATCGTTGACGGCGACACCGGCGAGGGAACGGGTCCGGACTGGGCCGCGCTCGCCGCGCTCGACGAGCCGCAGGTCGCGGTGCGCGAGGGACGGGTGACGGCGCCGCGGCTGGCGCGGTCGACCGGCTCCGCGGTGCCCGCCGAGGGGCCGTGGTCGCTGGCCTCGGTCGCGAAGGGATCGCTGGAGGGCCTGGCGCTCGTCCCGTCCGGTGCCGACCGCCCGCTGGATGCGGGCGAGGTCCGGGTCGCGGTGCGGGCCGCGGGGCTCAACTTCCGTGACGTGCTGATCGCGTTGGGCCTGTACCCGGGAGACGCGCCGCTGGGCAGTGAGGCGGCGGGGATCGTCCTGGAGACCGGCTCCGCAGTCACGGACCTGGCGCCCGGCGACCGGGTGATGGGCCTGATCCCCGAGGGATTCGGTACGGCGGCGATCGCGGATCGGCGGATGGTCGCGCCGATGCCCGAGGGCTGGTCGTACGAGCAGGCCGCCGCGGTGCCGGTGGTCTACCTGACGGCGTACTACGGGCTCGTGGACCTGGCCGGACTGACGGCCGGGGAGCGGGTGCTGGTGCACGCCGCGGCGGGCGGGGTCGGGATGGCGGCGGTGCAACTCGCCACGCGGCTGGGCGCGGAGGTCTACGCGACCGCCGGCCCCGCCAAGTGGGACGCCGTACGCGCCCTGGGCGTGCCGGCCGAGCGGATCGCGTCGTCGCGGGACCTGGAGTTCGCGGACACGTTCGCGCGCGTCACCGACGGTGCGGGGGTGGACGTGGTCCTCAACGCGCTGGCCGGCGAGTTCATCGACGCCTCCCTCGGGTTGCTGCCGCGCGGCGGCCGGTTCCTGGAGATGGGCAAGGCCGACGTCCGCGACCCGCAGGCGGTGGCCGAAGCCCATCCGGACGTGCGGTACCGGGCGTTCGACGCGTTCGAGGCCGGACCGGAACACATCCAGGAGATGCTGACCGCGGTGCTGGACCTGTTCGACCGGGGCGTGCTGTCCCACGCGCCGGTGCGGACCTGGGACGTACGGGACGGGCAGGAGGCGTTCCGGTTCCTGCGGGAGGGCCGCAACACCGGCAAGGTGGTACTCACCGTGCCCGGCCCGCTCGACGTGGACGGCACGGTGCTGGTGACCGGTGGCACCGGGGGCCTGGGCGCGCTGGTCGCGCGGCACCTGGCCACCGCGGGCGGGGTCCGGCACCTGGTGCTGGTGTCCAGGCGGGGCCCGGCCGCGCCGGGGGCCGACGCACTCGCCGCGGAGCTGGAGGCGACCGGCTGCCGGGTTCGGGTCGTGGCGTGCGACGTGACGGACCGCGAGCAACTGACCGAGCTGCTGGGCTCGTTGGAGGTTCCGCTGACCGCGGTGGTGCACGCGGCCGGCGTCCTGGACGACGGCGTGGTGACCTCGCTGACGGCGGAGCAGGTGGACCGGGTGATGCGGCCCAAGGTCGACGCGGCCCTGCTGCTCGACGAGTTGACCGCGGAGCTGGACCTGCGGTCGTTCGTGCTGTTCTCCTCCGCCGCCGGGCTGATCGGCAGCCCGGGACAGGGCAACTACGCAGCCGCCAACGCCGTCCTGGACGCGCTCGCCGCCCGGCGGCGCGCGCAGGGCCGCCCCGCCGTGTCGCTGGCCTGGGGCCTGTGGGCCGAGGAGACCGGGATGGCCGGCGGCCTCGACGAGGCGGCGCTGGCCCGGCTGGCCCGCCAAGGCGTCCAGCCCATGCCCGCCGCACTGGGCCTGGAACTGTTCGACCAGGGCAGCCGGCACGACCGGGCCCTGGTGGTCCCGGCCCGGTTCGACACGGTCGCACTGCGCGCCCAGGCCGGCGGCGGCCTCCTGCCGCCGCTGCTGGCCGGCCTGGTCAGCGCCCCGGCCCGCCGCACCCCGGCGGCCGGCGGGGCGCTCACCCGGCGGCTGACCGCCGTGCCCGAGAGCGAACGCGCACAGGTCGCCCTCGAACTGGTCCGCACGCACGTCGCCGCGGTGCTCGGCCACCCCTCGCCCGAAGCGGTAGACCCGGACCGCGGGTTCCGGGACCTCGGCTTCGACTCGCTGGCCGCGGTCGAGCTGCGCAACCGGCTCACCCAGGCCACCGGCCTGCGCCTGCCCACCACGCTGGTCTTCGACCACCCCGAACCCGCCGCCGTCGCCCGGCTCCTGCTCAGCGAGGCCGCGACCGAGGCCGCGGCCGAGTCGGCCGCCGGGACCGGCACGGGTGGTTCGGGCGGAGCGCGCTCGGCGGCCGGGAACGCCGCCCGCGCCTCGTCCGGGGGCCAGACCGGCAACGGCACGTTCAGCGCGCTGATGCACCACGCCCACACGACGCAGTCCATCGCCGAAGCGCTGCCGCTGCTCACCGCGGCATCGAGGTTCCGACCCACCTTCGCGTCGTCCGGGCTGCCGGACGGCGGCGGGCACGTGGTCCGACTCGCCTCGGGCAGCGGCCTGCCGAAGCTGGTGTGCGTGCCGTCCTTCATGCCCGGCTCCGGCCCGCACCAGTTCATGCGGTTCGCCGACCGGTTCGAGGGGACGCGGGACGTCTTCGCCTGCACGCTGCCGGGATTCCAGGGCACGGACTCGGCGCCGGGCTCCTGGCACGCCGCGATCGCGGCCCTGGTCGCAGCGGTCCGCCGGGCGGTCGGCGACGACCCCTTCGTCCTGGTCGGCTACTCGATCGGAGGCGTCATGGCGCACTCGATCGCCGCCCGCCTGGAGGAGGAGGACGCCGGTCCGGTCGGCGTCGTCATGCTCGACACCCCCACGCCGACGGACGAGAAGGAGATCCTCGGTGTCTTCTCCCTGGTGATGACGGAGATCCTCGACCGCGAGCAGGAGGCCGCCGTGATCGACGACGCCAGCTGGCTCGCCATGGGCAGCTACGTACGGCTGCTGGGCGAGCGCGGCCCGGAGGAGATCAGCGCCCCGAGCCTGCTGATCCGTGCGGGCCGGCCGCTGGGCGAGCACGCCGACGTCTCCGACTGGCCCGCGTGGGACGTCTGCGACGACCAGGTGGAGATCGCCGCCGACCACTTCTCCCTGATCGAGGCGTCGTCCGCGGCGACCGCGGAAGCGACCGAGAAGTGGCTCACGGCGGACCGGTCGGCGGAGGAAGACTGACCGGCCGGAAGACCGGCCGGCCCGGAGGGAGATGACAGCAGGAGGACAACAGCAGGGAAGCGGCCGGGCAGACCGGCCGGTACGAGCAGCGAGCAACGACAGCGAGTAACGAGCAGCAAGCAACGATCAGCAGGAGGAATGACATGACGGTCGACGGCACCTGGGCGATCACGTATCAGGGTCCTACCGGTGACAAGCAGGCCGACCTGGTGCTCAGCACCGACGGCACGACCATGACCGGGACCTTCGACGGCACCCCGATCGACGACGGCGAGATCCACGGCACGGAGTTCAGCTACACCGCCAAGCTCACCTCCCCGGCCAAGATCAAGGTCAAGACCACCGGGACCGTGGACGGCGACACCATGAGCGGCAAGGTCAAGGCGGCGTTCATGACGTTCAAGTTCTCCGGGAAGCGCAAGGCGGAGTAACGACCTGGTGCGAGCGCGGCAGGCGCCTGATGCGAGGAGCGGGCTCACCGGGTCGTCGCGTCAGGCCGCTCCTCGCACCAGGTGCCCGCCGCTGCCCGGCGGCCATCACACGGCGGTTCCGACCTCTCCCTCGACTCCCTCGGCTCCCTCGGCAGCGGCCGGAGACCGGAACCCGCGAGCCACCGAGAACGACGTCACGAAGGGCAACCCATGTACCTCACCCAATCGTTGCACCGAGCCGTGCGGCAGTCGCCCGACCTACCGTTCACCGCGTACCGCACGCGCACGTACACGGCCCGGGAGACCTACGACGCGGTCAGCCGTATCGCGGGCGGGCTGATCGGGCTCGGTGTGCGCAAGGACGACCGGGTGGGCCTGCTGTCGCTGAACACCGACCGGTTCTGCCAGGCCGCGCTCGCCACCGCGTGGGCGGACGCGGCCATCGTCCCGCTCAACACCCGGTGGAGCGTGGCGGAGCACGCGTACGCGCTGGACGACGCCGACGTGTCCGTCCTGTTCCTCGACGACGCGTTCCTGCCGATGGCGTCGGCCCTGCGGGAGCGGACCCCGGGCCTGCGCACGATCGTGCACTGCGGTGACCAGCCCACGCCCGAGGGCCTGGTGCCGCTGGCCGAACTGCTGGCCGCCGAACCGGTCGAGGACGTGCACCGGCAGGGCGACGCGATGGCCGGCGTCTTCTACACCGGCGGCACGACCGGCGTGTCGAAGGGCGTCATGCTGGGGCACCGCCAGCTCTTCGTCACCGCCCTGGGCACCCTGCTGCACACCCGCCTCCCGCGCGGCGGCACGTCCATCCTGGCCGCGCCGGCCTTCCACCTGGCCGGGTTCGCCTTCTGGATCGTCGGCATGATGGCGGACATGACGACGGTGCCGGTCGCCATGTTCGACCCGGCCGGGGTGCTGCGCACCATCGAGGAGCACCGCGCCAAGCAGACCCTGCTGGTGCCGGCGATGATCGACGCGATCGTCAGCCACCCCGACGCGGGTTCCTACGACCTGAGCAGCCTGGAACTGCTGGCCTACGGGGCGTCCCCGATCTCCGAGACGCTGCTGACCCGCGCCCGCGCGGCCTTCCCGTCCGCGCAGTTCCTCCAGGTGTACGGCATGACCGAACTGTCCCCGTCCACCACGCTGCTGCTGGACGAGGACCACGACGACCCGGTGCTGCGGCGGTCGGTCGGCCGGGCCGCCCCGTACGCCCGGGTGCGGATCGTGGACGAGAAGGGCACGGAGGTGCCGCCCGGCACGATCGGCGAGATCGTCGCCGCCGGGGACCACGTCATGCTGGGATACTGGAAGAAGCCGGCCGAGACCCAGGAGGCGGTCCGGGACGGCTGGATGCACACCGGTGACGTCGGCTACATGGACGAACGCGGCTACGTGTACATCGTCGACCGGCTCAAGGACATGATCGTCAGCGGCGGCGAGAACGTGTACTCGACCGAGGTCGAGAACGTGGTCGCGAAGCATCCGGCGGTCGCCCAGGTCGCGGTGATCGGCCTGCCCGACGCCAAGTGGGGGGAGCGGGTGCACGCCATGGTCGTCCTGGTGCCCGGCGCCACGCTCACGGCGGAGGAACTGCAGGAGTTCTGCAAGCAGGAGATCGCCGGCTACAAGTGCCCGCGCAGCGTGGAGAGCGTGGCGCAGTTCCCGATGTCGGCGGCCGGCAAGGTCCTCAAGCGGGAACTGCGCGCCGCTTCCGGAGCAGCGTGACGCGGTGACGTCGTGACGGGCCCGGGGCGCGGGCACGAGGACGGGTACGACCCGGCCCCGGCCACGGACTTCGTGGCCGGGGCCGGGTGCGTCCGGCGCCGTCACCTCCGGCGCCGGCCCGCGCCGGGTCTCAGGACCGCAGCGACGCCAGGCCGTCGGGCGAGCCGACGCCGGTCGGGGCGTCGTAGCCCGGGAGGGACGTGCACAGGTAGCTGGTGGTGGGGCACTCGTGGCCGCTGCCGGGGATGCTGACGTTCCGGCCGCCGGCGACGTCGTTCAGCCGCCCGGGGTGCGCGTACAGGCCCGAGGCGTCGTCGACCGTCGCCGTGGCACCGGCCATCACGTACATGGCCGCGACGAGCGGGGTGGCCGCGCTGGTGCCGCCGGCGTGCAGCCAGCCGCCGGGCAGCTGGTCGCCGGGGTCGGGGGTGCTGTCGTAGATCGCGAGCCCGGTGTACGGGTCGGCGACGGCGGAGATGTCGGCGACGGTCCGGCCCGGGCAGGCGGTGTCGTGTTGCCAGGCCGGCTTGTCGACGTGGGCCGAGCAGGCCGCTCCGGCGCCCGACCGGGCCTGGCCGGGTCCCCACGCGGTCTCGGTCCAGCCCCGAGCGGTGTCGCTGCGGTTCAGCGAGGTGCCGCCGACCGCGATGACCGAGGTGAGGTCCGCCGGGTAGGGCGCGTCCAGTTGGTAGCCGGTGTCGCCCGAGGCGGCGAGGATCGGCACGCCGGGGTGGACGTAGGAGGAGGCGCCGACGGGCGTGCCGTCCTTCGCGGCGGCCAGGTTGTCCCAGGAGCCGGTCTCCGTGGCGCTGTAGCTGTTGGAGACCGCGTCGGCGCCCAGCCGCACCGCCGTGTCGACGCCGTCGCCGAGGTAGCTGCCGTTGGGAAGGTCGGCCTCGACCAGCAGGATGTCGCAGTCGGGGCAGGCCGCGGAGACGGCCTCCACGTCCAGGCTGATCTCCACCGCCCAACTGGCGTTGACCGGGGGCAGCGGGGTGGCGTCGCCCCGCTGGTTGACCTTGCGGAAGCAGCCGTTGGCCGTGGTGCAGGCCGGCAGCCCGTAGGTGGCGCGGTAGACGGCGAGGTCGGCCTCGACCGTGGGCGCGTCGTAGGCGTCGACGACGGCCACGGTGCGGCCCTTGCCGGCGTGCGCCTCCACGTCGGCGCCGATGGCGTACGCGGACTGGATGTCGGTCGGGCCGTAGCCCGAGGGCAGCGTGGCCTCCTTGGCGCTGAACGACCGCGCCCCCGCGGCCGACGGGTCCGGCATGACCTCGGCCTGGCAGGCGAGTTGGCCGGGCGGCGGAGCGGAACAGACGGACACCGGGGCGGTGGCGGCGTCGGCGCTGCCGTCGCTGTCGTCGCCGAAGGAGGACGGCGAGACGACCGCGAGCAGGCCGAGGACGGTTGCGGCGACCGCGACCGAGCCGGCCAGCGGCCGGAAGAGGCGTGATTTCGTCACAGTGGGCTCCTGGGAAGCGGGAGTGGTCACGGTCACCGCACCTGGTAGGCGCGCGGCAGGACCTGGTCGATGCGGTTGCCCTGGCCGTCCCACGCGGAGAGCTTGAAGGACACGGTGCCGCCGGAAGCAGAAGCGGGGACGGTGTAGGCGGCCCGGTAGGCGCCGTGGGCACCGGTCAGGTGCAGGCCCTGCCAGGTCGTGCCGTTGTCGTACGACACCTGGAGGGTGGCGCCGGTCACCGGCAGGCTGGAGGAGTACTGCTCACGCGTCACGTCGAGGTCGACGCTGTGCCGCCCGGCGGTGAGCCGGTGCTGGAGGTCCGCGTCGGTGGAGGTGGACGCGAACAGCAGTGGCAGCGCGGCGCAGGGGCCGGTCAGGCCGGTGCAGGGCACCCGGGACGGCAGGGCCTGGCCCTTGCCCGGGTCCGCGGTGAAGGTCCACGTCGTGTCGGTGCCGGGCGACAGGTCGCCGTGGACGCGAGTGGTCTGCTGCCGCAGCCGGTAGGTGGCCCGGCCGGCCGGAACATAGACGGCGGTCCCGAACAGGCTGCCGGTGCCGGTGGCCTGGACCGTGCCGTTCCTGGTCAGGGTGACGGTGCCGGAGTCGTCGAAGCCCACACCCATGGTGCCGGGTGTGCTGTCGCCGTCCTCGCCGATGGCGAAGACCATGGTGTCCGCGTTCGCGCACGCGCCGCAGTAGACGGCGCTGGTCCCGGTGTCGACCTGCACGCCCGGCCGCGGGGCGTCGGCCTCCCAGGTCACGGAGGTGTGGGAACCGGCACGGGGGACGGTGTCCTTGCCGGTGAGCAGGACGCTGGTCTGCTCGTCGTCCATCTGGGTGCGCCAGTCGAGGCCGGCGGACGTGCTCACGTAGTCCGTGAGCGTGGTGCCGGGCGTGACGTAGTCGAACCCGACGGCGCTGCGCACTCCGGCGGTGGCGGCCCATACGGGCGACACGTTCTGGATCAGCAGGTCGGTTCCGGTCGGCCCGGTGGGCGCGGAGAAGGTATGGGTGACCGTGGACAGCGACGTCGGGTCGATCGTGGTCGGGTACGAACTCGGCATGTGGTCGTAGGACTTGGCGACGTGGTACACGTACGGCCGCGCTGCGTCGGCGGGCCCTTCGAGATCGGCCGTGGCCACCGCCGCGAACCGGCCGTGTTTCACCGGCGCGGTGGTGTTGACCGTGACGCCGAGCGGGTCGGAGCCCTGGCTGAGGAACTGGAGGACCAGGCTGTCGGCGTCGCCGTCCGGCGTGCCGTCACCGCGGTAGAGGGCGAACTCGCTGTCGGCGAGCGTCGTCGGGCGCGGCGTGGACGGCGCCTTGATCTCGTGGGTCGAGGTGCGGGCGTCCAGGGTGATGCTGGTTCCGTCGCCGATCGTCACCTCGGGCGCGATGGTGAGGTGCCTGTCCTGCACGTACACGGCTTCGTAGCGGCCGGTGGGCACGCTGACCTTCAACGTGCCCCGGTAGGAGTCGAAGAACGTGTTCGTGTCAGCGGTCCGGTCGGCGCTGACGAGGAGGAGCGTGCCGCCGTTGGCGGGCTTGCCGTCCGTGTCGATCAGGCGCGCGGTGAGCCGGCCCATGGTGTAGGAGCCGTGGCGGGCCGACGACGGCTGAGCGGTGGGCGGCGCGAACGCGTCGGCGCCGCAGGTGCGTTGGGCGAGCGCGGTGGCGTCGTACCCGGCCAGGCCCTTCGTCGCGGACCGGGCGGTGGCGCTTGCCGGCATGAGGTACTGGTGGCCTCCGCTGCGGAAGGAGAGCACCGTCTGCCCGGTGGCGGCGGCCGGGTCGGTGAGCCGGGCGCCGTCGGGGGTGACGGTCGCCTTGAGGCCGCCGGGCAGGGTCACCTGGCAACTCGCCGTGGCGGCCCGGGCGGCGGAGGTCCGGACGAAGGAGGCCGGAGGTGTTCCCTCGGCGTGGGAGGCGGGCACGACGAACAGGCCGCAGGCCGCGGCGAGTCCGAGGGCAGCCACTCTGCTCGTGCGGTGCCCGGTCAGGCGTATGGGTCGTTTCAACGCGGGGGTCGCCTTTCGGTGTTCGGGATCTCGGGTCGCCCGGTCACAGGGGTTCGTAGCCCCCGAAGGGGTCGTCGTCCGAGTCCGCGGGGGGCGGGGGTGGTGCGGTTGCGGTCTGCTCCTCCTCGGACGGTGTCTCGCCGTCCGAGGGGTGTGGTCCGGCCGGGTGCCCGTCGTGCGGGACGTCCTCACCAGAGCGGCTCACAGGGGTGTTCTCCGTCGGTTGTTGCGGGAGGGGCGGTGCGCGCCAGGTGAGTATCGCGACGGCGGTGACCGTCGCACGATGCGTCAAGTGACCTAAAGTTCCGCCGCGTTGCCCCCGCGCGTCACTCGCGCGTCGCCCTGCGGTACTTCAGGGGGCGCAGGGGAGTGCGGCCCGCCTGAGCCTCGCCCGCGAGGCGCCCGCGGCCGTCCTCGGCGAGGCGCCCCCGGCGCCGTCTACCGGGCGGTGAGCCGGGCGGGGCAGGAGGGGCACTCCGGCCGGGTGGTGGGGCTCACCCGGAGGCCCCCGCGGGGGAGATGCCGGCCTGGAGCGCGGCGACCGCCAGGGCGGTACGGGACTTCACCTGGTACTTGCGCATCGCGGAGTTGAGCTGCGCCGCGACCGTCCGCGGTGAACGCGACAGCGACCTGGCGATGTCCGGGGTGGACAGCCCGGTCAGCATCAGTCGCACCACCTCCAACTCCCGCGGCGAGAGCCGGTCGCCGTAGCCGCGCCGGCCACCGCGCGCCGGCTGCCGGTCCCGGGCGGCCACCCGTCGGGCGTCGCCCTCGGCGCCCAGGGCCCGCAGCCCGGCCTCGACGCCGGCGAGCAGGTCGGCCGCCTCGCCGTCACGGCCCGCCGCGGTCAGCGCGACGGCCCGCCGCTCCCGGGCGAGCAGCGCCGCGTGGGGCCGCGGCAGCCGGTCCCACGCGGCGGCGACCGCCTCCCAGTGCGCGGCCGCCCGGTCGGCGGGTCCGCCCGCCTCGGCGAGCCACGCCCGGCACGCCGCCAGCGACGCCTCGGCGGTGAGCGACGTGCTGCCGCGCAGCCCTCGGGCGTACCGGGCGACGAGTTCGCCGGCCTCGTCGGCGCGGCCGGCCGCGAGAACGGCCTGGACCCGGACCGGGGCGATCTCGGTGGCCCACAGCCAGACCCCCTTGCGGGTGACGACCCGCATGCCCTCGTCGGTGAGGGCGAGGCTGTCGGCGACGCGGCCCTCGGCGAGCCGCAGCGCCGCGAGAGCGGCCGCGGGCTCCAGCGCCATGTCGACGATGCCACGGCGCGTCACCTCGGTCAGGACGTGCTCGAACTGGTCGCCCGCCGCGGCGAGTTCGCCGGCCTCGGTGGCGGCGGCCGAGGTGAGCAGCGCGGTGATCAGCAGGCCGTCGAGGGCGATCAGCGGTTCCTCCTCGATGGCGGCGAGCGCGGCGGCGCGTTCGGCCAGGCCCGGCCAGCGGCCGGTGTACCAGTCGAGGTGGGCCGAGGTCACCTGGGCCATGTCCCGCATCCGCAGGTACCCGCTCTTCGCGCCCGCCGCCACGGCCCGGTCCAGCCGGCGCCGCGCCTCCGGGTAGAACCCCCAACGCACCGCCGCGTCACCGATGTTGAGGTCGGCCCTGATGACGCTCAGCTCGTCGTCCGGGCGGGCCGCGATCTGGGGGAGCCCGGCGGCGACGTCCCAACCGCCGGGATCGCCCATCTGCAGCAGGGCGGTCACCCGGTCGACGCGGAAGGTCAGCCGGCGGTCCGCGGGGACCCGGACCTCGACCAGTTCGACCGACTTGTCGAGCCAGCGCCGGTGGGCGGCGACCGGCAAGTCCGCGCCGGCCGGGCGGCTGAGCGAACTCATCGCCGTGGCGGCCTCGTAGGGATGGTCGTCGAGGTCGGCGATGGCGCGCTCCAGTTCGGCCACGCCGGCGGAGTACTGCCCGGTCTGCATCAGCATCCGGCCCAACTGGGCCCGCACCTGGCCGCGTTCGGACCGGGACAGCGCACCGCCGTCGAGCAGGGCGCCCAGCACGCCGAGCAGTTCGGTGCTGCCGAGGTAGCCGGAGAAGGCGAAGACGGGGAACTTCCGGCACAGCCGCGCGACATCTCCGGCCGGCAGGTCGCCGGCCGACAGCAGCGCGTGCAGGGCCGTGACGGCGGCGGGCTGGTCGCCCGAGGCGAGGGCGAGGTCGGCGGCGCGCTCGGTGTAGAGCCGCCAGGCGCCGGTGTCGCCTGCTTCCCCGAAGTGCCGTGGCAACCGGGCGATCGGGACCGGGGACAGCGTCTCCAGGGCCCGGCCGGCGCGCAGGTGCAGGGCCCGGCGCTCGCCGCCGGGTATGTCGTCGTAGACCGCGCGGGCGGCCAGCAGATGGCGGAAGTGGACGCGTCCGGTGGAGTCCTCGACCAGCGCCCTGGCCCGGACCGCCGCGGCCAGGGCGGCACGGGCGCGGGCGTCCGGCAGCCCCGAGACGGTGACCAGCACCGCCGGTCGCACGGGTTCGGCGAGGACGGCGGCGGCGCGCAGCACCTGGCGGTCGTCGGGGGCGAGCCGGGCGGCACGCTCCAGGACGGCGTCGCGGATCGTCGGCGGGACCTCGATCCGGGTGAGGGTCCTGCGCCGCCACTCGCCGCCGTGCCGGATCAGGTCGGCGCGGTCGCCCAGCAGCCGCACGGACTCCTCCAGGGCGAGCGGGAGCCCCGAGGTGTGCGTGTGCAGGAACAGCGCGAAGGCGTCGGAGACGTGTTCGTCGTGCAGCATCGAGGACACGAACTGCCCGGTCTGGGCGACGCTGAGCGGGGTGAGCACGATCCGGGTGTGGACGGTGCCGGGCGCCGGTTTGGCGGTCAGGCGCAGCAGTGGGGAGCCGGCCGGTACGTCCTCCGGGCGGTAGGTCAGCACCAGGCTGATCCGTTCCGCGGCGGGCCGGGCGGCGAGGAACAGCAGGAAGTCCAGGGTGGCCGCGTCGGCCCAGTGGGCGTCCTCCACGACCAGTACGGCGGTGCCGCACCCGGCGAGGAGTTCCCGCAGGGCGCGGAAGAGGCGGTGCCGGGCGGCCCCGGCGTCGTCGAGCGGTTCGGGCGCGGGCGGCAGGGCGTCGGCCCACTCCGGGAAGAGCGGGCGCAGCGCCCCGGCCAGGGCGGACAGGCCCATCGCGGCCACGCCGGTGCGGGTCTGGCGCACCGCGTCCACGACCGGGGCGAGCGTGAGCGTCTCCCGGAACGGCGGGCAGGTCGCGACGAGCGCTCCGTCGAGTGCGGGGGTCGCCAGCACCTCCTGGAGCAGCCGGGTCTTGCCGATCCCCGCCTCGCCCTCGATGAAGACGGTGGCGGGGGTGCCGGCGGTCAGCCCGCGTACGGCCCGGCCGAGTTCCGCCGACCGCCCGACCATCCGGGGCCCGCGGATCGCGGGCAGGTCGTCGGGCGCCGCCGGTTGCTCTGCCAAGGTCTTGCCCTCCCTCACGGACCGCCACCCCGCGCCGGACGGGTCCGGCGACAGACATTGTGTCCCGCCGAGCGCGGCCCTGACCAGGGAACCCTTCGGGCTCGCCGGTGGTGCGGGGTTGGCGGCCCGCGGTCAGGAGGGGGCTTCGCGATGGCCGGGCGGCCGGCGGGCGGACCGGTCCGGGCGAACGGGCGGACCGGTTCCTGCAAACGGGCGGACCGGTTCCGGCGGACGGGTGGTGCCGGGGCGCGGGCGAGGGGACCATGGGGGCGGTACGGCGGTGTTCCCAGGCCACGCTCCGTGCCGCGGGTACCAGGACGAGGTGGGGTGGGGGCCGTGCGCAGTTACGCCAGAGTGGTGGCCGGCAATCTGGTCATCGCCACGCTCTGCCTGCTCCCGGGCCCGATCGGGCTCGCCGTGGCGTACAGCGCCTGGGACGAGGGCGAGAGTTGGGCCTGGATCGCGTTCGTCGTGGGGCTGGTCTGCACGCTGTGCATCCCGTTCGCGGCACTCAAGGCCGCGCGCGGCGACTTCCCCCGGATCACCCGCAGGGACCGGGTGAAGGAGCGGACGAAGGAGCGGGGGAAGCGGCGGGAGAAGGGTGCGGGAGCCCCTCGCGCCGACGACGCCTTCGTGATCTGGGGCCCGTGCTCCCCGACGGGCCACCCGCGGGCACGGCTGGTCCGGGCGGACGTCCTGGAGGCGTCGCTCGTGCGGTACGCACCCGAGGGCGAAGCGACCTTCACCACGTGCTACGGCGACTACACCCCCGACGAGTTCACGCCGCTGGTCCGGCTGCGGCTGCGCGTGCACGGGGCGGAGGACGCGGACGGGACCGAGGACCGGGTCGGGGCCGGGCCGGCCGGGGAACGCGAAGGGGCCGAACGGGTCGACGCCGCCCCCGGGTTCGAGATCACGGGCGAGTGGCGGGTGCCCGCGCTGTTCCTGTCGGCGGTCACGGCGGGCCGCCTGGCCGTCCTCGTCGGACCGGCCGGCGAGGGCGGGGCCGTGCCCGTCGACTCGTCCGGCAGCCCCTCCGAGACCCCGTCCGACCACCCGTCCGAGCTGCGGGCGCACGGCCCGGTCGTCCCCCTGTGGCCGCGCAGCGCCCTGCTCGCCGGCACCCGGACCTGCCGCGTGATCGACCTCGACGGCCGGGTGACCGACGTGACCCGCCATCCCGTCCGCCAACTGCGGCAGATGCGCATCTCGCGGTCGGTGGGAGGAGTCGAACTGGTCGGTGACACCATCGACGTGCGCCGCCTGGACCCGCACACGGCGGCTCGCTACACCGCCGTCGCCGCGCAGGACCGCGCCTTCCCCGAGGACCGGGCGCCGGTGACCGAACCGGGCGAGGAGGCCCGCTGGATCGTCGACCGGCTCCCGGGCGCGCCGGCCGCGTTCGGGTCCGTCCCCCGGCGGTGGTCGCGCCGCGGTGGCGTGCTGGTCCGGGGCCGCTTCCTGGAGATGCGGGCCACGCACACCTTCCAGGACCACGGCCCGGTCCTCCACACGGTGCTGCGGCTCCAACCCGCCGACGGCACACCGCCGTTCGACGTCACCCGGCGGCTGACCGTGCCGCTGGACTACCTGGCGGTCCTGCACCGTACGAGGGAGGTGGTGCTCCGCGCCGCCCCGACCGGCTCCTCGTACGACGTCGACTGGGCCCGTACCAACCTGCTCGCCGGCACCACCGCGGCCGCGGCCATCACCCCCGACGGTCGCGAACTCCCCCTGGCCGGGCGCCCCGACGTGATCTGGTCGCTGATGAACCTGCTGGCCGCCCACGGCCTGTCGAACCGGGGTGCCGTCCTGGACCTGCGCGAGCGCCGGATGAGCGCGGTCGCGGGACCCGCGCTGGAGGTCTTGCGGGGCGCCTCGGCAGTACCCGCCGCCAGCGCTTCCGCCAGCGCCTCCGCCAGTCCCTCCGCCTGAGCCCGACGGCCGGCCGGCGCGGGCGGTTTCGCGGGGCTCCGGCCCGAGCAGGGCGTGGGAGGGTGGCCGCATCGGCGGCGGCGGAGGAGGGGCGTGGACGACCGGGTGCGGGCGGAAGAAGGGGGGCGAGCGCCGAGGTGCGGGCGCGGGTCCGGGAGAGCTTCGAACGCCAGGGGTTGATGAACCACCTCGGTGCGCGGATGACCCGGATCGCCCCCGGCCGGGTGCACATCGTGCTGCCGAGCCGCCCCGAACTCACCCAGCAGCACGGCTACTTCCACGCCGGCGCGACCAGCGCCGGGGGCTACGCGGCCTTGACGCTGTTCCCGACGAGCTCCGACGTGCTGACGGTCGAGTACAAGATCAACCTCCTCGCGCCCGCCGTCGGCGACCACCTCGAAGCGGTGGGCACGGTCCTGAAGTCCGGCCGCACCCTCACCGTGTGCCGGTTGGAGGTGTTCGGCGTCCAGGACGGCGGCCGCAGGCTCGTCGCGAACGGGCAGCAGACCCTCATCCGTGTCGACCGGCCCGAAGAGTGAGCCCGCGGCGCCCCGGTGCGCGAGGATCGGTGTACACCCGGGAGTCGAGGAGGAGCAGCAGATGGAGGAGCGCGTGGACGAGTGCGGGATACAGCGGGTGGCCGACCACGGGACCGGCCGCGGGGCCGACCACGGGACCGACCGCGGTGCCGACCGCGGGGACGCACACACCGACGCCAGGAAGCGCATCGCGCAAGGCCTGCTCTACACCGAGAGTGACGCGATGTTCATGGCAGGGCAGCGCCGTACGGAGTTGTTGTACGAGTACAACCTGACCGCGCCCTCCGAGCCGGAGCGGCGGGCCGACCTGCTCGGCCGGATTCTGGGATCGGTCGGCGAGCGGAGCTTCATCGCCCCCACCTTCCAGGCGGCGTACGGCAGCAACGTCCACATCGGGGACGACTTCTACGGCAACTTCAACCTCTCCCTCATCGACGACGTCGAGATCCGCATCGGCAACGGCGTCATGATCGCCCCGAACGTCACCGTCACCACCACCGGCCACCCGATCCACCCCGACCTGCGGCACGACTACAACCGGTTCTCCAAGCCGGTGACGATCGAGGACAAGGTGTGGATCGGCAGCAACGTCGTGGTGCTGCCCGGCGTGACGATCGGCCACGGCTCCGTGGTCGGCGCCGGCAGCGTCGTGACCCATGACGTCCCGCCGATGGTGGTCGCCTTCGGCTCGCCCTGCCGGGCGGTCCGGCCGATCTCGGACAAGGATCTGGCGCAGCGTTAGACCCCGTCGCCGCCCCAACGGGCCGCGACGACAGAGGAGTTCGCCGGGAAGCCCCCGGCGGGCAAGGGCACGGGTGCATTCGGGCCGGTGCCGGGCGACGACCCCGGCTCCGGCTCCCGCCATGTCCGGCGGCACTCGGTGCCCCCGAATTCCCTGCGAGGTGTTCCTGCCGGCCACCGGGGAGGCGCTCACCTTGCGCTTCTATCCTGTGGGCGAGGGGCTGTGGCACCTCCAGGCGCGTACGGCGGGAGAGGCGGCGCCGCCTTCGACATCCGGGTACGGCAGTTGGACGCGCTGCGGATCACGGAGACCGGCGCCGCCGCGGGAACTAGGAGGGCAACATGACATCCGAGAGCCGGATCATCGTGGTGGGCGAGAGCCTCGTCGACCTGGTGTGGCGGACCGGGGCGGACACCGTCCGCCCGGCGCCCGGCGGCAGCCCCGCCAACGTGGCCATCGGCCTGCACCGGCTCGGCCGCCCGGTCACGCTGATCACCTGCTGGGGCGACGACCCGCCCGGCGCGCTCGTGGCGCAGTATTTGACCGGCACCGGCCTGGACGTGCGCCGCGCGCCGACCGCCGACGGCCGCACCACGGTCGCGCTGGCGTACGTGGACGCGGCGAGCGGGTCGGCGACGTACGACTTCCTCGCCTCCTGGGCGCCGGAGAGCATCCCGGTGGGGGAGGACACCGCGCTGCTGCACACCGGCTCGCTGGCCGTCGTGGTCGAGCCCGGCGCGGAACAGGTGCTGGCCGCCTGCCGGGACGTGCACGGCCGGCCGGGACGCGCGGTCGCGGTGGACCTCAACGTCCGTCCCGCCGTGCAGCCGGACCGCGTCGCCTACCGCACGGCGGTGGAGCGGCTCGCCGCGGTCGCCGACGTGGTCAAGGCCAGCGACGAGGACCTCGGCTGGCTGTGGCCGGACCAGGACCCGGCGGTCTCCGCCCGCGCGCTGCTCGGCCACGGGCCGCGCCTGGTGGTGCTGACCCGCGGCGCGGCGGGCGCCACCGGGTTCACCCCCACGGCCGAGGTCTCCGTCCCCGCGCCGGAGGTGACGGTCGCCGACACCATCGGCGCCGGCGACGCCTTCCAATCCGCCCTGCTGGCCGGCCTGTTCGGCCCGCACCCCGACGGTTCGACCGGGGCACGGCTGCCGTCCGGGCCGCGCGGGCTGGAACGCGTGCTGCGCGCATGCGTGGTGGCCGGCGCGCTCGCCACGACCCGCCCCGGCGCGCAGCCGCCGACCGCGGACGAGCTGCGCGAGGCGACCGCCCTCCGGTAGGGCGTCGCCGCGAGGCCCCTTCCCCCCAGCGCCTTCGGCGGGGGCGGTGCGCTGGGCCCGGCGCCTCCGGCGGCGCGGACTACCGCGCCCAGCGGCCCATGTCCGGCGCGGTGCCGATCAGGCACTCGACATCGGCCGGGAAGCCGGCGAGGGCGTGGGCGGTCAGGCGCAGGTGGCCCTCCAGGCAGACCAGGTCGTCCTGCCGCACGCCGACCAGGACGAGTGGAGGGAACGACGCGCCTTCCGTGAGCGCGCGGGCCGCGTCGAGGAACGGCTCGTTGGACACGTCGAACGCCCGCAGCCCTGCCGTGACGCGGGCGGCGGCGTCGGCCGGCCGGCGGCTGCCGCCCGACAGCTCGACCCAGTAGGAGTAGTCGAGGTAGCGCACGGCGGCTGCCTCGGCGGGGGACAGGACCGCTCTGGTCCATGTGACGCCGGCGGGGAAGTTCTCGAACAGCCCGCGGTTCTCGCCGTACCCGCGTGTCGCGGCGAGCAGATCGCGACGCGCGAGGTTCGCCCAGGCGTCGGAGAGGTCCGGATGCGTGAGCAGCCTCTCGCTCTGCCCGGCCGCCGCGAGGCGGGACCGCAGGTCCGGGCCGAACCTCCGGCTGGGCAACTCCCCGCTCAGGAAGCAGGCGATCATCTCGTCCGCGCTGCTCGTACCCAGTCCCCGCACGTCCGCCAGCCTACGAGCGAGCGCGACCGCGGGGGGCCGGTGCCCGGTGGCGTGTCGAGGGTCCGGGGCGAGCCGTGGCGTTGCGGTGAACTCCTCGGTCTCGGCGGCGGACAGCGGCCGCTGGTCGCCGCCGGCGAGGAGGAGCGACCGGGCGCGGACCTTCTCCGGTTCGGTCGCGGCGTCGACCGCCGAGGGGAACAGCGCCGCGGGGACCGACCTGCGGCTCGCCGTCCACCGACCCGCCGCCCGCCAGAGCCGGCCCGCCGGCCCGTCCCGCCTGACCCCGCCCCCGTCAGGGGAGGCGGGTGGCGGACAGGCCCGCCGCGGTGGCGGCCGCGAGTACGTCGAGGTAGCCGGTCGGTCGGTCGGTGCGGACCATCACCAGCCGCCAGTACACCGGGCCGATGACGAGGTCGAGTGCGAGGTCCAGGTCCGTGTCGGGGGCGAGTTCGCCGCGCTTGATCGCGTTGCCGACGACGGCGGCCGCGACCGCGCGCTGGGTGTCGCGCATGGCGGCGTGCGCGGCGTGCGCGATGTCGGGGTTGCGGGCGGCCTCCGCGAGCAGGTCGGGGACGATCTGGGCGGCGAGCGGGTGCTCCAGCAGCCGCGCGGTGACCTCCAGCAGCTCCCGTACGTCGCCCCGCAGCGTCCCGGTGTCGGGTGCGGGCATGCCGTGCACCGCGAGGGCGGACACCACGTCGAGGACGATCGGCAGCTTCGAGGGCCAGCGCCGGTAGATCGCGGCCTTGCCGACCCCGGCCCGGCGGGCGATCCGCTCGATCGACATCCGCCCGTAGCCCACGGCGGCCAGCTCGTCGAAGACAGCGGCGCGGATGGCGTCCGTCACCCCCTCGCGGAGCACGGCGGCGCCGGCTGGTTGACGACGGGGATTGGGTTCCATGCCCCGAGCATAGCGTCACGACGGAACGGTTGCGTTCCGTTGTGACGGTCGCCTAGAGTCTGTGGTGCGACGGAACGGTGCCGTTCCGTTGTGTCTCGTTTCGTTCGGTTTCCCTTCGTTCCGTCCCGCGTGCGCCACACCACCCGCGACACGTCGGCGGGGGTCCGGCGATTCGCTCCTCCGGTTGAAAGCGCCCTCCATGACACAGCGCCTCGCCCCCGTGCACGAACCACCGGCCCACGCCATGAGCCCCTCCGAACTCGCCGCGATGTACGGCTTGTCGGTCAGTGGTGCTCGGCCCGGTCTGGTGGCTTACACCCGTCAGTTGTGGGGTCGTCGACATTTCATCAACGAGTTCGCGAAGGCGCGGACGGCGGCGCAGTACACGCAGGCGCGGTTGGGTCAGCTGTGGCAGGTGATGACGCCGTTGCTGAATGCGGCGGTGTACTACCTGATCTTCGGCATCCTGATCGGTACGCATCGGGGTATCGACAACTTCATCGCGTTCCTGGTGACGGGTGTCTTCATCTTCACGTTCACGCAGTCGTCGGTGCTGAGCGGGGTGAAGTCGATCTCGGGGAATCTGGGGCTGATCCGGGCGTTGCATTTTCCGCGGGCGTCGATGCCGATCGCGTTCACGTTGATGCAGTTGCAGCAGTTGATGATGTCGATGTTCGTGTTGCTGGCGATCGTGTTGATGACCGGCGAGGTGCCGGACATGTCATGGTTGCTGATGTTCCCGGCGTTGTTGTGCCAGTGGGTGTTCAATACCGGGTTGGCGTTGATCGTGGCGCGGTTGGGCAGCAAGATGACGGACTTGTCGCAGTTGATGCCGTTCATGTTGCGGACGTGGATGTACATGTCGGGGGTGATGTACTCCATCACGAAGCTGACGACGACGGCGCCGCATATTCTGCGGATTCTGCTGGATGTGAATCCGGCGGCGATCTATATCGATCTGATGCGGTTCGCGTTGATCGACAGTGTGACGGCGGCGCAGATGCCGCGGCATGTGTGGGCGATGGCGGTGGTGTGGTCGCTGGTCGTCGGGGTGGGCGGGTACATCTACTTCTGGAAGGCGGAAGAGTCCTATGGCCGTGGCTGAGCAGCCGGCGCTGCCGCCGGTGCAGGTGAGTCGTCCGATGGTGCCGACGGTGATCGTGGAGGACGTGAACATCGTCTACACGGTGTACGGGGCGGGGACGGGTAAGGGGAGTGCTTCGGCGGCGTTGGGGCGGATGCTGTCGAAGAAGCGGCGGTCGTCGAATGTGCGGCGGGTGCATGCGGTGAAGAACGTGAGTTTCACGGCGTATCGCGGTGAGGCGATCGGGATCATCGGGTCGAACGGTTCGGGCAAGTCGACGTTGTTGCGGGCGATCGCGGGGTTGTTGCCGCCGGAGTCGGGGCGGATCTACACGGATGGGCAGCCGTCGTTGCTGGGGGTGAACGCGGCGTTGATGAACGATCTGACCGGGGGGACGAATGTGATCCTGGGCGGGTTGGCGATGGGGATGTCGCGGGATGAGGTGCGGTCGCGGTACAAGGGGATCGTGGACTTCTCGGGGATCAACGAGAAGGGTGATTTCATCTCGTTGCCGATGCGGACGTATTCGTCGGGTATGGCGGCGCGGTTGCGGTTCTCGATCGCGGCGGCGAAGGATCACGACGTGTTGATGATCGACGAGGCGCTGGCGACGGGTGACCGGGCGTTCCAGAAGCGGTCGGAGTCGCGTATTCGGGAGTTGCGGAAGGAGGCGGGCACGGTCTTCCTGGTCAGTCACAGCAATGCGTCGATCCGGGACACCTGTGAGCGGGTGATCTGGTTGGAGCACGGGGTGATGCTGATGGACGGTCCGACCGAGGACGTGCTGACCGCCTACGAGGCCAAGACCGGCAAGTAGCGCCCCAGCGGCGCCGCAACGCCGACGGGCCCGCTCTCCCGATCGAGGGAGAGCGGGCCCGTCGCCGTGTTCCACGGAGATCCGCCGGGCGGCTGTTAGACGGCCGCGGTCAGTTCGCGGTCCAGGGGCTGGTCCTGGTCCTGATCCTGGTCGTGCCGGATGTCGTCGACCGGGGACGCGGTCGCCGAGTCGAACGCCTCGCGGTCGAGGATGCCCTCCTGCGCGGCCACGATGATCGGCGCCACGATCTGGCCCGCCACGTTCGTGGCGGTGCGCATCATGTCCAGGATCGGGTCGATCGCCAGCAGCAGGCCCACGCCCTCCAGCGGCAGGCCGAGCGTGGAGAGGGTCAGCGTCAGCATGATGGTCGCGCCGGTGAGGCCGGCCGTCGCCGCGGAGCCGACCACCGAGACGAACGCGATCAGCACGTAGTCCTGCACGCCGAGGTGCACGTCGAAGATCTGCGCCACGAAGATCGACGCGATCGCCGGGTAGATCGACGCGCAGCCGTCCATCTTGGTGGTCGAGCCGAACGGCACCGCGAAGGAGGTGTACGTCTTCGGCACGCCGAGCCGCTCCGCCGACTTCTGCGTCACCGGCAGGGTGCCCACCGAGGAGCGGGACACGAACGCCAGCTGGATCGCGGGCCAGGCGCCCTTGAAGAACTGCAGCGGGTTGACCTTGGCGACCGTCGCGAGCAGCAGCGGGTAGACGCCGAACAGGACCAGCGCGCAGCCCACGTAGACGTCGGCGGTGAATGTCGCGTACTTGCCGATCAGGTCCCAGCCGTAGGAGGCGATGGCGTAGCCGATCAGGCCGACGGTGCCCAGGGGCGCGAGCCGGATGACCCACCACAGGGCGGTCTGCAGCAGTTCGAGGACGACCTCGCTCAGGGTCAGGACGGGCTTGGCCCGCTCGCCGACCTTCAGCACCGCGATGCCGGCGATCACCGCCATGAACACGATCTGCAGGACGTTCAGCTCGGTGAAGGGCGTGATGACGTCGGTCGGGATGATGCCGGTGAGGAAGTCGATCCAGGAGCCCGAGTGCTGCGGCAGCTTGCCGTCCTTGGCGGTGAGGCCGGTGCCGGAGCCGGGGTTGGTGATCAGGCCGATCGCGATGCCGATGGCGACCGCGATCAGCGACATGATCATGAACCAGAGCAGCGTCCTGGCGGCCAGCCGGGCCGCGTTGTTGACCTTGCGCAGGTTGGTGATCGACACCAGGATCGCGAAGAAGACCAGCGGTCCCACCGCGAGCTTCAGCAGCTGGATGAAGAGGCTGCCGATCTTGTCGAGCGTGGTGGTGAGCCAGCTGATGTCCTGGCCGCGGGCGAGCCAGCCGAGCAGGGCCCCGAGGACGAGGCCGGTGACTATCTGGGCCCAGAACGGGACCTTGGGCAGGGAACGGCTGCGGGGTCCGGCCGGACCGGTGCTGCCGGCGGCGGTGTTCGCGGACACGAACGCACTCCTGACATGGCGTGGGGATGGGGACGGGAGGTGCCGGCCGCCACGCGCGCGGGAGCGGGTGCCCGCCGGACCGCGGGCCGGCACGCACGGGTGCGGCCGGGGCGGGGGAGGGCGAGGGGATGCGCTGCTGCGCGGGTGTGGCGCCGGGGAGGTTCAGGCGGTGCGGCGACAGACCGCGGACATGCAGCGGCAGAGATCGACGTGCAGACGCGACACGAGCGGAGTGCTCATGCCATGTTCAGGGTGCACGGATATCTTCACGTCCGACAGTTAACACGGTGGCTTTGGGACATTCAAAGCAGTTCTTGGGGTCTGCTTGACGGTGTGCGGCAACGCCCTTGCGCCTCGCGGTAGTTGGGTGCGAGGGCGGCCGGGCGCTGTGAGCTGGATCACGCGAGGGTTCCGGCGGCGGGCGTCGCGGTGGGTGCCGGGCGGGCGGCGACGGGTATCGGCGGCCGCCGACCGTGGCGGCATCGGAGTTACCCGGGGTAATCGCGGCTACCGCCGGGTAATGGCGAGCGCCGCAGCATAGCGCCGGTCGCCCCGTTCGCAACCTCTGCGCGGTGCCGGTTGTCGTGCTGTACTGGCCAGATGAAGCGCAAGCTCAGGCAGGCCTTCACCGCGCACGGAGGGCGGGCCGCCGGTGCCGCGGACGCCCCCGCCGGGGGCGTCTCCGGCGGTGCCGCCGACGCACTGGCCGAACTGGTGCGCCGCAGGGTCCGGCTCATGATCGAGATCACCGCACGGGCGGGCGAGTACCGCAGGGGCCTGGTGAAGGCGGCCGGCCGGCTCAGCCCCGAGGAGGCGGTGATCCTCGACGACCTGGAGCAGCACGGCCTCCAGGTCCCGCAACTGCGCGACGTGCTGCGCGGCGGCCACGTGCTGGTCGACGACCCGGAGCTGTACGAGAAGTGGCGGGCCGGCAAGGGCAACCACGCGCGGCTGTCCAGCCACCACCGCGACATCGACAAGAAGCGCTACCCCGACTTCGGGATGCGCGGCCACGTGGTCCGGGAGAAGCTGCACGGCCGCACCGTGAACGGCACCTGGGTGCAGCTGGAGAAGACCCCGGCCGCGTTCGGCGGCAGCAAGAAGCCCAGCCTGGACGACCTGCGGCACCTGATGGACTACGTCCAGTACCGCTTCACGGGCAGCAACGTCGGCCCCTGGGGCCTGTCGCGGATGACCGAGCGGCACCCGATGTACCTCTCACCGGTGGTGGCCGTGCCCACCACGCTCACCCCGCCGGTCGCGCAGACGCTCACGCGGACGCTGCGCCGGATCGAGCAGAGCGACGACATCACCGCCGTGTCGAAGGAGCTGGCGGCTCACTTCCCGCCGCCGGACCGGCCGGACCTCAGCGGCGAGCTGGGCCAGGCGCTGACCGGCCGGGGCGGGCGCGGGCTGTTCGGCAACTCCGAGGTGTGGGTCACCCAGGCACCGTCGCAGGTCGCGGCCCGGGTGCTCCGCGAGACGCACGAGCCGCCCGCGCAAGGCACGTGGCAGACAGGAGGGCCCTCATGAGCGACGAGCGCGACGACCTCCCGCCCACCGGACCCCCGAACCCGGCCGGCGAGCCGAACCCGGCCGGCGAGCCGGACCCGGCCGGTGACCCGGGCGCTCCTGGTGACCCGAGCACCCCGGCCTCGCCCGGACCCGGCGAGGCGTCCGTCCCGTCCGGCCTGGTGTCGGCCGTGGTGAGCCTGGTGAACACCGGGCCGGTACTGCTCGGCGCGTACACGATCGCCGAACTGACCGCCGTGGACGCGGTCGTGGACTTCCTGGAGGCCCGGCCGTCGGACGACGAACTGGCCGAGGCCGTCCGCTCCCTGGCCGCGCGCGAACTGCTGCTGGCCGGTGACGGGGAGCAGGTCCAGGTCCGCGGGGACCTGGGCATCGCGGTGGCGTTCCAGCAGCGGGCCCGCCGGGTGCTCGACGCCCGTACGACCGGCACGGTCGCGGGGGAGCCGTGGCGCATCCTGTTGCTCCCGCAGCCCGAGCGGATCTGCCTGATGGTGCGGATCGACGCGCTCGGCGTGCACCAGATCGGGCTCTACAAGCTCGAAGAGGCCGTGCGCATCCTCGTGGACTGGCTGCCCCGCGGGCAGGCGGCCGAGCCCGATCCGGGCCTCGGCGCCGACGACCTGCTCGCCGGTGCGGAGCGGGCCGCGCTGCTCACGCTCGTGGAGTACACCGCCGAGGGGTCCGCCGAGATCGCGGGCGCCAGCACCGACCTGGTGCTCGCCCGCAAGGGCGGCCGGCTGCACCTCCTGACCCGGGACCCGGCGCACGACGACAAGCTGGAGCCGAAGCCGGTGTCGGGCAAGGACGAGATCCGCGACCGCCTCGTCAGCCTGCTGACCTGAGCAGACCCCGCCACCCGAGCGGACCCCATCACCTGAGCGGACCCCGCCCGATCCGATCCGATCCGCCCGATCCGGCCCGGTCCGATCCGATCCGGCTCGCCCGCCCCGTCTGCTATCCCTGAGCGGGTGCCCACACCTCCCACACCTCCCACACCTCCCACGGCTCCCGTGCCCGCACCGCCCCCCGACCCCGCGCCGCCTCCCGCCGCCCTCCCGACGCTGATCGTCGTCAGCGGTCCGCCCGGAGCCGGCAAGACCACGCTCGCGCACGCGATCGCCCGCGCGGTGGGGTGCCCGGCCGTCTGCCGCGACGAGATCAAGGAAGGCATGGTGCACGCCACCCCCGGTCATGTGCCCGGCCCGGCGGACGAGTTGAACACGCGCACGCTGCCGGCGTTCTTCGGCGTGCTCGAACTGCTGCTGCGGGCCGGGGTGACGACCGTCGCGGAGGCGGCGTACCAGGACCGTCTGTGGCGGCCCGGCCTGACGCCGCTGCTGACGACGGCCGACGTCCGCGTGGTCCACTGCACGGTCCGCGCAAGCGTGGCGCTGGAGCGCACCCGCCTGCGGCTCGCGGCGAATCCGGTGCGGCGCGCCCACGAGAGCGGCCCGCCGCAGGACCCGGCGGCGCACGCGGTCCGGCACGACGCGTTCGACCGGGTCGCCCTGGACGTGCCCTGGATCGAGGTGGACACCACGGACGGATACGCGCCCGGGCTCGACGAGATCGTCGCCTTCGCGGGCGGCCCGCGCCGGCCGGGCTCCGGGGAGCGTTCCACCCCACGTTCCCCCACGTGACAAGGCCGGTGGAGCCGGAGGGAGTTGCCGGGCGGACGGAAGGGCAACGTCCTCGCCCCCGCGGCTGCGGATTACTGCCCATGGGGCCGCTGACGAGGGGGCCGGCTGATCCTAGGGTGGACAAGTGAGCCTTTGGACCTCTTTGGAACCCGCGTCGGCGACCGTCGATCCCGGCGGGAGCACCACCGTACGACTGCGGGTGCGCAACACCGGCGACGTGGTGGACGAGTACCGTTTCGAGCCCGTCGGGAGCATCGCCCCCTGGGTCCAGGTGGAACCGCAGCTGCTGCGGCTCTACCCGGGCACCACGGACTCGATCCTGCTGACCTTCACGCCGCCGCGCACCCCGGACGCCACGGCGGGCCCGAACCCGTACGCGATCCGGGTCGTCCCCACCGAGAGCCCCGAGGCCACCACGGTTCCCGAAGGCAACCTCACCATCACGCCGTTCACCGAGGTCCGCGCCGAGATCGTGCCGCCGACCGTGAAGGGCCGCTTCCGCGGCAGGCCCCGGCTCGCGGTCGACAACATCGGCAACACCAAGCTCACCGCCTCGATCAGGGGCACCGACAACGGCGACCAGCTCGCCTACGACATCCACCCGGCCAACGTGCAGATCGAGCCGGGGCGGGCGGCGTTCGTGAAGACGACGCTCAGGCCGCGGCAGATGATCTGGTTCGGCTCCAGCCAGCAACGCCCGTACACGCTGGACGTGTCGCGGTCCGGGGCGATGCCGCTCAGCGTCGACGGGAGGTACGTGCAGCGCGGCTTCCTGCCGCGCTGGATCGCCGCCGCCTTCTGCGCGCTGCTCGGTCTCGCGGTCGCCTTCACGATGATCTGGCTGACCCACAAGCCCGCGGTCGGCTCGCTCGCGACGGCGAAGGTCAACCCGGCCGGCTTCGCCACGCTGACCCCCTCGCCGCCGGCGCCCAGCACCCCCGTCACCACACCGCCCACCACCCAGGCCCCGACGACCAACCCGACCGCGGGCGGTGGCGGGGGCGGGGGCGGCGCCCCGGCCAAGAAGAAGCCGAAGAGTCCGGTGCCGGCGACGAGGGTGCTGCTGCGGAACACCACCACCAACAAGTGCGCCGACCTCCCCGGCGCCGACGACGGCAAGTCCGGCGGCCCGGTCAACGAGTTCACTTGCATCGGCGACGACACGGACAACCAGCTGTGGGACCTGGAGGTGCGGTACCCCAAGCTGGGCCCCGGCGGCACCCAGCTGTTCCAGATCCGCAACGACAAGGACCGGCTCTGCATGGACCTGCCGAACCTCGGCGCGGAGCCGATCACCACCCCCATCACCGAGTTCGCCTGCAACGGCACCACCGCCGACAACCAGCTGTGGTGGATCGACAAGCAGCCCGACGGCGCGTACTGGATTCGCAACTACGCCAGCGACAACAAGTGCCTGGACGTGTCCGGCAGCAGCACCGGCGGCGACAACACCATGCTGACCCTCTTCAACTGCACCGACACCGATGACCAGGAGTGGCAGATCGTGCACCCGAACACGGACTGATCCGCGGCCGGCGACCGGCCCGCTCCTGGCCGTCGGTGCACCGGTCCCGGGTCAGCCGCGCGCGACCGTGCGGGGCACGTTGTAGCCGTCCACCCGCAGCGCCGGACGGCCCGACGGCAGCGCGCCGTCGGGCCACGACAGCGTGAGGGTGCGGGACTCACCGGGCAGCAGCCACAGGTAGTTGTCGCCGTACAGCGTCGGCAGCACCCGCTGCCCGCTCCGGTCGTCCAGCAGCGAGAGGCGGACCATCGCCGCGACCGCGCCGCCGCGGTTGGCGACCGTCGCCGTCGCCTGCGAGCGGCCGCCGGAGCGGGTGACCCGGCCGAGGCCCGCCGACACCCGGACCTGCGGGGCCCGGTTGAGCGCCTTCATGTCGGCCGTCTCGCGGTAGCGCCAGTACGTGTTCTCCGACAGCACGCGGCCCTTGGCGTCCGTCAGGGCCAGCCGCAGCAGGTGCAGGTCCGGCAGGCCGTCCGTCCAGCCCGCGGTGAACGCCGGCGCCGTGCCGGAGGACGCGACATCCACCTTCGCGGTGCGGGTGCCGCCCAACTGGTGGCCGGCCAGGTCGTACAGCCTGGCGGTGACCATCGCGCCCTTGAGCGCGCCGGCGGTGTGGTTGACCGCGGTGACCTGCCACTTGACGGCGTCCGCCTGGACGTGGAAGGGCTCGCACGCCTTGCGCGCGCCGTAGTACGTGCCGTTGACGTCGAAGTCGTAGTCGTAGGTCTGCCACACCGTGCTGTGCCACGCCGGGTGGGACATCCACAGCATCAACCCGGTGGCGTCCTGCCACAGGTTGGCGTTCCACGCCTCGAACATGGCGCGGGTGTTCTCGTAGTTGACGAACTGCGCCTTGCGGGCGAAGTCGTCGAGGTCCTTCGCGGTGTCGAGGCGGTCCTCGATCGCCGTCGCGTAGTGCTGCGGCTGCTGGTTGCCGTTGGTGCTCCAGTCGTGGTGGTACCAGGCGGTGCCGATCGGCCACTCGGGGCTGTCGCCGACGAGGTGGCGCATGCTCTCCGCGGTGGACACCACCGGCATGCCGATCTCGGTGTGGAAGCCGAAGCTGTGGCTGCCGTACGTCGACGCGTCGAAGTAACTCGCCGGCTCGACCCAGTTGTAGGGGCCGCCGCCGGTGATGATGCCGCCCGCGGAGTTGTTCTGGTAGAGGGTGCCGGGGGCCAGGCCGGTGACCGCGGCACGCATGCCGTCGTCGATCGCGGCGGGCGGGTTGCCCTCGTTGGCGCCGCACCAGACGACGACGCTCGGGTGGATGCGGTAGCGCAGCACGGTGTCCCGGGCCTGGGCGTTGAACACGTCGTGGTCCGGCGGGTCCATGCCCCAGGCGTTGGGGAAGTCGTTCCAGACCAGGATGCCGTGCTCGTCGCAGGCCGCGAAGAACTCCTCGCGGTCGCTGCTGCCCACCCAGTTGCGGATCATCGTGAAGTTCATGTCGCGGTGCATGCGGACCGCCGCGTCCATCCGCTCGGCGGGCATCCGGCGCAGGAGTTCGTCGTAGCCCCAGTTGCCGCCTCGGGCGAAGACGGGCACGCCGTTGACGCTGATCCGCAGCGGCTGCGGCGAGTTGTCCACGGACTTCACGTCAGTCCACGTGGTGCCGTCGTCGGAGGTCTGGATCGTGTACGTCTTCGCGTAGGCCGCCTCCCAGAGGACGACGACCCGGTCGAAGGGGACGGCGGAGCCGAGGTCCACCTGGACCCACTGGCCGTCCTGGTAGGCCGAGGACCAGCGGGTGTTCGGGTCCCCGTCGGTGGCGTGGGCGGGCCCGTTGCCCGAGCCGTCCTCGGTGCTGGAGGCGGTGGCCGTCCTGTGCAGCGCGAGGTCGGTGTCCGGGGACGCGCTGTCGATCACCGACAGGGTCCACAGCGAGAACCCGTAGCCGGTGGCCCGGGTCGCGCAGGCGAGCCGGACGTAGCGGGCGGTGCGGCGGTCGAAGTCCTCGGTCTGCAGGCTCGCGTCACCGGCGTTGAACGGCAGCGGCACCGCGGTGTTGTCGACCGCCTTGGCGTCGGTCCACGTCGAGCCGTCGGTGGACACCTGCACGACGTAGGACTTCGCGTACGCCTGCTCCCAGGTGAGGTCGACCCGGTCGAAGGCGACGGACGAGCCGAGGTCCACCTCGATCCACACGTCGTCCTGGGCGGCCGACGCCCAGCGGGTGTTCGGGTCGCCGTCGGTGACGTTCGCGGGCCCGTTGCCCGAACCGTCCTCGGTGGAGGACGCGGTGGCCGTCCTGTGCAGGGCCAGGTCGGTGCCGGACGCGCTGTCGACGACCGCGAGCGTCCACAGCGAGTAGCCCCAACCCGTCGCCCGGGTCAGGCACTTGATCCGCACGTACCGGGCCTGCTGCTTGTCGAGGGCGACCGGCTGCGTGTACGCGTCGGTGCTCGCGCCGAACGCGACCGGCAGGTCGCCCTCGTAGCCGAACTGCCGGATGCCGAAGCGGGTGGTGCGGCGGTCGCTCTCCTGGCCGCCGACGGACGCGACGAGCGTGAGGTCGTGCAGGTCGGCGTCGCCGTAGCCGTTGGGCCACCACAACTTCGGGTCGCGCAGCCGCAAGGCGGCGAAGGCGTCGGGTGCGAAGACCACGTCCGTGGTGGCGCCCGCGGCCACGGTGACCGCTTGGGAGACCTGCACGGTGCCGAACGACGCGGTGACGGTGACCTTCCGCTCGGCGGTGTCGGCGTTGCGTACCGGCACGGTGACGGTCAGTTCCGCGCGGTCCGTCGCGGGCAGGCCGGGCAGCTTCGTGTCCACCCGGGCGTCCCCGATGACGGCATGGCCGGTCGAGCGCAGCCGGACGTGGTTCCAGATGCCGGCGGCGCGGTCGCGTACCGCCGGCATCCAGTCCCAGCCCGAAGCGGACAGGTACGTCGGCGAGTTGAGGTTCATCTGGCCGGCCCCCGCGTCAACGAACGACTGGCCCAGCGGGCCCTTGTCGCCGGGGCTGCCGGGGACCGGCATCGGGGTGATCCGCACCGCGAGCACCTGCCCTCCGTGGGCGGCGAGTTGACCGGTCACGTCGGTGGCGGAGCGGGCGAACGGGTGCGCCATCGTGGCCACCTGGCTGCCGTTGAGCCAGATGTCGGCCTGGTGGTTGACGCCGTCGAACTCCAGCCAGACGTGCCGGCCGGCCCCGGTGCGCAGGGCCCGCGGCAGGTCGAAGTCGCGGCGGTACCACCAGGAGTGGCGGGACAGCGCCTCGGGAATGTGCAGGTTGTTCATCCCGGCCACCGGGTCGGGCAGCTTGCCCTGGTCCACCAGCGAGGTCAGGACGGTGCCGGGGACGGTCGCGGGCAGCCACCCGCTGTCGTCCACGCCGGTACGGGAGAGCCGGGCGCCGTCCGCGCCGGCCCAGTCGTCCAGGGTCAGCGTCCAACCGGACTCCAGCGGCACCGTGCCGTCGTCGGCGGCCTTGAGGGCGGGCGGGGTGTGGTGGTGGCTGCCCCAGTCCGTCCAGCCGGTGGCGCCGGGGCGGTGGCCGCGGGCGGTTCCGTACACCTCGAAGCCGTTCAGACCCAGCGGGTTGGCGCTGGAGCGCTTGCGCACGGTCAGCCGGACCCAGCGCGCGGTGACCGGCGTCGCCGGGGCGATCTCGACCACGCCGCCGGTTCCCGCGCCGGTCCGGTACAGGCTGGTCCAGGACGTGTGGTCGCGGGAGGTCTCGACGACGAAGTCCACCGCGTAACTGGAGAGGATCTCCTGGCCGGTGGTGCCGTCCCAGCGGTTGCCGCTCGGCCCCTCCAGGAAGACCGGGTCGCCCTCCTTCGCCTCGAACGTCAGGCGCAGCGAGGTGACGTCGCAGTCGCCCTCCAGGTCGACGGCGATCCACTGCGGGTCGCCGTCGGCGGCGCGCCAGCCGCTGCCCTTGACGCCGGCGGAGTTGAGCCGGTCGACGACGAACGCGCCGGGCGTGGGCGCGTAGTCGGTGGAGGAGACGGATATCGGCCGGTATGCGGCGAGTTCGGCCTTGCCGGCCGAGCTGCCCGGCTTCGCCGCGCCGGCGGCGAAGCTCGTACCCGGCAGCGCGAGCCCGAGGCCGAAGCCGGCCAGCAGGGTGGAACCGGCGGTGACCACCGAACGACGTGAGGGACGGCCCGAGGGGCCGGCCGTGGGAGAGCCCGAGGAGGAGCCCGAAGGGTGACGCGAGGGGCGGGCAGGCGGGTTCGACATGCGCGGCGACTCCATGGCAGTTGAGCACGGGAACGGGGCAGACGTGCAGCACAACGCGTCTGACAACGTTGCCATAGAGTCCGCCGACGGCACGCCTCTGTCAAGGGTTCGCGAGCGGACCGGGACGTCGCACCCGGGAGCCGCAACGCGGCCCGGGCGGGCAGCCGTCGATTGCTTCCCGTCCTCTGCTTCCCGTCCTCGGCGCGAGGGCGGGAAGCAGGGGGCGGGTTCCACCGCGGGTCGTGACGGCGCGAGATCATCTGCCGCCGGTGGACAGCCGGCGCCGCCACTGGCGAGGTTCACCGGTTGCCGGCGGGGGAGCCGGAGGGCGTCGACGGTCCCGCCGCCCGGCGCCGTGGTCGCCGACGGGATCGGCAGGGGCGGGTGCGTGACCGCCCAGTCGGTGTCGGCGCCGCCCACCGGGCCGAGCGGAGTCGGGTCTCCGCATGGACGGATCGCCCAACCGCCCGAGCCCTGACCGCCTTCCACCTGCCGGCTCCCCGCCCGCGCCACACGTGCGGGCGCGCCCGCACGGGCGCCGGCGGCCGGAGATACGCGGGCGGCGGAATCGGGCACGTATGGGTGACGGGCGTAGAGAGGCTCCGCGGCATGAGCGTCGAGGTCGAGGTCGAGGCCGTACGGTCCGCGAGCCCGGAGGTGGTGGCGGCGTTCGGCCGCCTGCTGCCGCAACTGTCCGCATCCCTGGGGCCGTTGGACCACGAGGCGGTCGAGCGGATCGTGAGCTGCGAGACCAACACCGTGCTGGTCGCCCGGTCCGGCGGCGAGATCGTCGGCACCCTGGTGCTGGTGCTGGTGCTGGTGCTGGTGCTGGTGCTGGTGCTGGTGCTGGTGCTGGTGCCGCCGCCGCTCGCCTCCGGCCTGCGCGGGCGCGTGGAGGACGTCGTGGTGGACGGTGCGGCGCGCGGCCAGGGGGTCGCGGCGCCGCTGACCGGGCACGCGCTGGGGCTCGCGCGGGAGGCCGGCGCGCAGCGTCGACCTCACCTCGCGCCCGGAACGCGCCGCCGCGAACCGGCTCTACGAGCGGCTCGGGTTCGCGGCGAGGCGGTCGACGGTGTACCGGTTCGCGGTCGGGGAGTAGCGGGCGCCGGGCGCCGGTTGCCGTCGCGGGGGCGGCTCGCGCGGCCTGCTCGGCTCGCGTGGCGGTGGAGGGGCCGGCGGCAGCGCCCGCGGGGGAGTGGTGAAGGCAACGGTCCGTCACGTTGACGGGACGCGCCGCCGCGTGGTGCCATGAAACGCATTTCCGATTCAGCAGCCAGGGGAAGCCGGTCGAAACCCGGCGCTGACCCGCAACCGTAGGCCCACCGCGAGGCGGGCGAGCCGGACCACCTGCGCTGAACAGCAAGTCACGCTCGCCGTCGAGGACTACGGCACGGACGACAGGCCGGTTCGTGTGCCGGCCTTCCCTCCGTGGCCCGCGCTCCGCGCCGGCCGGACCGGGGGGCCACCCGTGCTCGTTCTCGCCAGGCGTCGCCGTCACAGACGGCCGCGCACCGCCGTGCTGCTCACCGCGGCCGCGCTGACCTTCGGCTCGGTCGCGGCCGGCCTGGTGTCGGCCGCCGCGCCCGCGCACGCCGACCCGATCGGCGACTGCACGCCGACCAAGGGCGCGGTCGTCGCGGTGGACTTCGCGCACTGGGGCGGCCCGGTCGTCCGCGGCTGCGACGCGAACCCGACCACCGGCATGAACCTGCTGCACAACGCCGGGTTCACCACCACCGGCACCGTGCACGACGGCCCCGGCTTCGTCTGCCGGATCGGCGACGCGGACTACGACGGCGGCACCGAGTACCCGACGGCGGCCGACGAGCCGTGCGTGCTCACCCCGCCGGCGGACGCCTACTGGTCGTTCTGGATCGCGCCGGCCGGGCAGCACACCTGGACCTACAGCCCGCTGGGCGCGCTGAGCGACCACCCGGAGGACGGCGAGGTCGAGGCGTGGATCTTCGGCCCGACCGACATCGGCGGCACCACCGGCGGCCCGTCCTTCACCCCCGACTCCGTACGGGCCCAGGACACCTCGGCCACCACCCCGCCGACCACGCCTCCGACCACCCCGCCGACGTCGCCGACCAGCCCCCCGGCCGCGGTCGACGCGGACCTGGCCGGTGCGGCGAAGTGGCTGACCGGGCGGCTCACCGACGGCGACCACGTGTACGACGGCGACCGGGACACCACCGACCTCGGCGCCACCGACCACACCGCCGTGGCACTGGCCGCGGCCGGCGGGTCCGAGGCCACGGTCCGCAGGATCGACGCGTACCTGACCGCGCACCTCACCGACTACCTCTTCCCCGACCCGACGGTCTCGGTGCCGAGCGTGGGCGCCACCGCGAACCTGGCTCTGCTCACCGAGATCCTCGGCGCGGACCCCGCCAAGGTCGGCGGCCGCGACCTGCTGGCCGACCTCACCGACCACGTCTGCAAGGCCGCGGGCAGCCAGGGCGACTGCACCGCCGCCGGCGACTTCTACAGCGTCGGCTCGCCTGACACCCAGGCGCTGGCGCTGCTCGCCCTGGAGCGCGGCGGCGTCACCCCGCCGGCCGCCGCGGTCTCCCGGCTCACCGGCATGCAGTGCGCTGACGGCGGCTTCTCCGCCTCGATGCTCGGCGCGAGCGAGCGCTGCTCCTCCGACCCGGCGATCACCGCCGACGCGGTCATCGCGCTCAAGCAACTCCCGGGAACCGCAGATGTGTTGAGCAAGGCCGGCGACTACCTGACCGGCCGGCAGGCCGCGGACGGCGGCTTCGTGCCGTACGGCGCCGCGTCCGCGGACACCGCCACCACCGCGGCCGCCGCGCAGGCGCTGCGCCTGCTCGGCGACACCGACCAGGCGGTGAAGGCCCGCAACTGGGCGGTCGCCCGCCAGACCGACGACGGCGGATTCACCGCGGACAGCTCCGGCGGCGCCCCCAACGTCTACGCCACCACCCCGGCGCTGCTCGCCGCCACCGGCACCGACCTCGCCACGCTGACGTTCGGCGCGCAGCACACCACCCCGCCCACCTCCCCGCCGACGACCGCGCCCACCACCCCGTCGGACACCTCCTCGCCCTCGCAGTCCCCGACCGCGGTCGGCCCCGACCTGGCCAAGGGCGTCGCCTACCTGGTGAACCGCGACAACCTGGTCGACGGCCACTCCTACGAGTCCTCGCCCGGCTTCGCCGACTTCGGCATGACCATCGACGGCCTGTTCGCCCTGGCCGCGACCGGCGGCGCCGACGACACCCTGGCGTCGATCTCGGACTTCCTCCAGCACGGCAAGGACGCCGGCGGCCGCGGTATCGACGCCTGGACGCTGATCGGCACCTCCTACGCCCAGGGCGGCTCGCTCGCCAAGGAGGCGGTGGCGGCCGAGGTGCTCGGCGCCGACCCCCGCTCCTTCGGCGGCCACGACCTGATCGCCGCGCTCGACGCCACCATCTGCGCGAAGGCCGACACCTCGGGCGGCTGCGCGGCCAAGGACGACTACGCCTACGCGACCTCGGTGTTCTCCCAGTCCCTCGGCGTCATCGCGCAGATCCGGGCCGGCGATGCCGACCGGGCGGCGGGGCCGATCGCCTACCTGGAGAGCCTGCAGGACGCCGACGGGGCCTGGCCGAGCCTGATCCCGTCCGGCGGCGACCAGGACGCGGACAGCACCGCGATGGCGATGATGGCGCTGGACCTGGTGCCCGGCGACGCGGCGGCGCGGGCCGTCGCGAAGGGCGGCACGTGGCTGGCGGGCAAGCAGCTGCCGAACGGCGGGTTCCACGGCGCGGCCGGCGACTCCGTCAACTCCGCGGCCCTCGCGATCCAGGGGCTCTCCCTGGACGGCGCCGGCGGCGGCACGTACACCGGGCAGATCGCCAAGGCCCGCGCGTTCCTGGCCGCCGAGCAGAACCCGGACGGCGGCTTCCGGGTCGCCTCCGACGCCGACCAGACCACGTCCGACCTGCGCGCGTCCACCCAGGCGCTCGGCGGCGCGGTCGGCACCTCCTTCGGCACGCTGCTGCGGGACCTGCGCGACCAGAAGGCGGCCGCGGCCGGTGCCGGCTACCTCGTCAAGCAACTCGACGGCGGCGACCACCTGGCCAACGACTACGGCCCGGACTACGGCCTCACCGCCGACCTCACGCTCGCGCTCGCCTCGACCGGCGGGCAGGACGAGGCGCTGACGAAGACGACGGGTTACCTCGCCGGGCATGTCGCGCAGTACGCCGACCCGGACGGCACGTCCGACTACCCGGGCCCGTACAGCGGTTCGACGGCCAAGCTCGCGCTGGTCGCCGAGGTGATGGGGCAGGACCCGCACCACTTCGGCGGGTTCGACCTGCTCACCACGCTGACCGGCCACGTCTGCACCGCGGCCACCGACGACGGCGCGTGCACCGCGCCGGGTGACTTCTCCCAGGCGTACTCCACGGTCTCGCAGGCCCTCGGCGTGCTCGCGCTGGCCCGCGGCGGCGTCACCGTACCGGCCGCCGCGGTCGACCGGCTGCTCCAACTCCAGTGCAAGGACGGCGGGTTCTCCTCCACGCTGATCGCGGCCGGTGCCGACTGCACGTCCGACACGGACACCACCGGGTACGCCGTGCAGGCGCTCACGCTGGTGCCGGGGCACGCCGACGCGGTCGCCGCCGCGCGGGCGTACCTCGTCAAGGCGCAGCAGAGCAGCGGCGGTTACCAGGGCGCGGCCGGCGTCAGCACCAACTCCACCGCGCTGGCGGTGCAGGGCCTGCTCGCCACCGACCGACTCCGTCCCGAACCGGCCCGCAGCGGGCAGGAGTTCCTGGTGTCGGCGCAGAACGCCGACGGCGCTGTCCGGATCACCGCCGACGCGGGCGACTCCGACGTCCGCTCCAGCACGCAGGCCGTGCCGGCCCTCGCCGGCACCCCGCTGACCACGCTCACCCACGCGCTCGGCCCGATCACGGCCGTCGGCGGCGGTGACGACGGCGGTGCGTCCGGCGGCTCGTCGGGCGGTTCCGGCTCCGGTTCCGACTCCGGCTCCGGTTCCGGCGGCACGCTCGCGGCGACCGGTACGGCGGTGCTCTCGCTGGCCGCCGCTGCCGCGATCCTGCTGGCCGCCGGCGCCGCGATGACGGCCCTGCGCCGCAGGTCGGCCGACGAGGGGAGGCACCAGTGAGGAAGCTCTTCAGCCGGACGCGTCGGGCGGCGGCGCCCGGCTCGGGCCCCGGCGTACGGGAGCGGGTCGTCCGCGTGGGGGCCGCGCTCGCGGTGCTGTGCGCGGCCGCGCTGACCGGGCTCGGCCCCGGGGCGGGCAGCGCGGCGGCGAGCCCGCTGCCGATGAGCAAGTGCACGACGACCTCCGGCGTGGTGCTCGCGGTGGACTTCAGCCACTGGGGCGGCCCGCTGCTGCGCTCGTGCGGCACCACGCCCACCACCGGCTACGCCCTGCTCAACCAGGGCGGTTGGCAGACCACGGGCACCCAGCACGACGGCCCGGCCTTCATCTGCCGGATCGGCTACGCCGGTTACCAGGGCGGCAAGCAGTACCCCACCAGCAAGGACGAGGCGTGCGTGCTGACGCCGCCGGCCACCGCGTACTGGTCGTACTGGCACGCCGACCCGGGCCAGAACAGCTGGTCCTACAGCCAGTTGGGCGCGATGAGCTACCACCCCAAGCCCGGCAGCGTCGATCTGTGGATCTTCGGCGCGACGAACACCGCGGGCACGCAGGGGCGGCCGACGTTCTCCCCGGACAGCGTGCGGGCGCGCAACACGTCGCCCGGGGGCGGGAGTTCGACCTCCGGCGGGGGTTCGACCTCCGGCGGGGGTTCGACCTCCGGCGGCGGCGCGGGGAAGCCGCCCGCGACGCACTCGCCGTCCGCGTCCGGCGGGCATCCGGGGGCGGGTGGCACGAAGGGCGGGACCGGCGGCAAGGCCAGTGCCTCGCCCCATCCGTCGGGCACCGGCCCGACCCCCACGGCGAGCCCGAGCTGCCCGGCCACCGCGACGGCCACGCCCACGCCCACACTCACGCGCACCGCGACGCCGACGCGCACGGCCACGCCGAGCCTGACCCGTACGCCGGCCACCACGGCCACCCCGAGTTGCCCGCCTGCCGCCACTCCCAGCGCGGACGCGGGAGCGGGCACCCGGTCGTCCTCCGCTCCGCCGGTGGTGGATGCCTCGCCGACGGCCGCCGTCCACCACTCCTCGGGCTCGTTCGTTCCCATCGCGGTGACGTCCGTGCTGGTGGCCGTGATCGGCGGCGCGACCGTCGTCCAGGTGCGGCGCCGCCGCCGCGCGGAGTAGTCGGTGACCCCCAGTGCGGCGGCGCCCAGCGCCGAGGGGCCGCCGCCCGAACCGGCTCAACCGGCGAAACCGGCTCAACTGGCTCGACCGGCCGGTTCCGGGCGGCGGTTGCCGCGCACCCTGCACCCGATCGCCTGGTGGATCTGGGGCATCGGCCTGGCCACCGCGGTCAGCCGCACCACCAACCCGCTGCTGCTCGGCCTGGTGCTGGTCGTGCTCGGCTACGTCGTCACCGAGCGCCGTACCGACGCGCCCTGGGCGAAGGGATTCAAGTACTACCTGTGGCTCGCCCTGACGGTGATCGTGATCCGGGTGGCGTTCCGCTGTGTCTTCGCCTCCGGCATCACCCCGGCCGACCACATCATGTTCTCGCTGCCGCACATCCCGACTCCCCACTGGTACGCGGGAATCCAACTCGGCGGCCCGGTCTCGCTGGAGGCCACCCTGTCCGCGGCCATCGACGGGCTGCGGCTGGCCTGCCTGCTGTGCTGCATCGGCGCCGCCAACACCCTCGCCAACCCCAAGCGCGCGCTGCGCGTGCTGCCCGGCGCGCTGTACGAACTCGGCGTCGCCGTCACGGTGTCGATGAGCGTCGCGCCCCAACTTGTGGAGAGCGTACAGCGGGTGGCCCGCGCCCGCCGGCTGCGCGCGGACCGGGCCAGGGGGCTGCGCGCGCTGCGCAGCATCGTCATCCCGGTGCTGGAGGACGCGCTGGAGCGGTCGCTGTACCTGGCCGCCGCGATGGACTCGCGCGGCTACGGCCGGGCCGGCACCGCCACCCGCGCCTCCCGCCGGGCGACCGGCGCGCTGATGCTGGTGGGCATGCTCGGCCTGTGCACCGGCGTCTACGGGCTGCTCGACGGCACCACCCCCCGCGCGCTCGGCCTGCCCGCGCTGCTGGCCGGCTCGTTGCTGTGCTGCGCCGGGCTCGCGCTCGGCGGTCGCCGGGTGCGCCGCACCAGCTACCGGCCCGACCCGTGGCGCGCCGCGGAGTGGGTGGTGGCGGGCTTCGGCTGCGCCACCGCCGCCGTGCTGTTCCTCACCGTCGGGTACAGTGCGAGCGACCTCAACCCGTCGCTGTATCCGCTGCGTTGGCCGTCGCTGCCGCTGCTGCCCGCCGCGGCGGTGCTGCTCGCGGGGGTCGCCGCTTTCGCCGCGCCGCCGCCCGCGCGCGCTCCCGGCCGGGCGGCGGCCACCTCCCAGCAGGCGGGCCGGAAGACCGGGAAGTCCGGCAGGACCGGCAGGACCGGGACATCCGCGGTGCCTGGGAACTCCGCGCCCGCGCCCACCTCCGCCCAGGACACCGACGACACCCACCGCGAGGCCCTGCTGTGATCCGTTTCGACCAGGTCAGCGTCCGCTACGACGGAGCCGCCGCGCCCGTGCTGCGGGCGGTGGACCTGCGGATCGAGGAGGGCGAACTGTGCCTGGTGGTGGGCCGCACCGGCGCCGGAAAGTCCACGCTGCTCGGCACGATCAACGGCCTCGTGCCGCACTTCACCGGCGGCACCCTGGCCGGGCGGGTCACCGTCGACGGCCGCGACACCGCGCACCACCCGCCACGTGAACTCGCCGACGTCGTCGGCGTGGTCGGCCAGGACCCCTCGGCCGGCTTCGTCACCGACACCGTGGAGGAGGAACTCGCCTACGCCATGGAGCAGTTGGCGATTCCCGCGGACGTGATGCGCAAGCGGGTGGAGGAGACCCTCGACCTGCTGGGCCTGGCCGACCTGCGGCACCGCGCGCTCAGCGAACTCTCCGGCGGCCAGCAGCAGCGGGTCGCGATCGGCTCCGTGCTCACCGCCCACCCCCGCGTCCTCGTCCTGGACGAGCCCACCTCCGCCCTCGACCCGACCGCCGCCGAGGACGTGCTCGCCGCCGTCACTCGCCTCGTGCACGACCTCGGGGTGACCGTGGTGCTGGCCGAACACCGGCTGGAGCGCGTCGTGCAGTACGCCGACCGCGTCATCCACCTCACCGGCGACGGCACCGTCACCGACGGCCCGCCCGGCACCGTATTCCGCACGTCCACCGTGGCGCCCCCGGTGGTGGACCTGGGCCGCCTCGCACGGTGGGACCCGCTGCCGCTGTCCGTACGTGACGCCCGCCGCGCCGCCGCGCCGCTGCGCGAACGGCTCACGCCGCTGCCGGTGCCGCCGCCGCGCCCAACGGCGCCCGAGGGTGGGGTCGTTGACCGCGCCGCCGCCGAGCCCGTCGCCGCGGAGCCGGCCGTACCGGTGCTCAGCGCCAAGGGCGTCGTGGTCCGCTACGGCGAGGTGATCGCCGTCCGCGAGGTGGACCTCGACCTGCGGGCCGGGCAGGTCACCGCGCTGATGGGCCGCAACGGCTCCGGCAAGTCCTCGCTGATGTGGGCGCTGCACGGCGCGGGCCCGCGCCAGGCCGGCACCGTACGGGTCGGGGCCGGGCCGGAGGCAGCCCCCTCCGGCGCCGAACAGCCCCCGCAGCGCGGCTGGTTCGGCCGGCGCCGGGCGCGTACCGCCGAACGGCGCGGCCCGATCGGCCTCGTCCCGCAGACCCCCACCGACCTGCTCTACCTGGAGACCGTCGGCGCCGAACTCGCCCAGGCCGACCGGGAGTCCGACACCGCGGGCGCGCCCGCGGCCCGGGCGATCCTCGACCGGCTCGCGCCCGGCATCGCCGACGACACCCACCCCCGCGACCTGTCCGAGGGACAGAAGCTCTCCCTGGTGCTGGCCATCCAGCTCACCACCGCGCCCACGGTCGTCCTGCTCGACGAGCCGACCCGCGGGCTCGACTACCAGGCGAAGCGGGCCCTCATCCAGATCGTCGACACGCTCTCCGCCGAGGGCCGCAGCGTCGTGATCGCCACCCACGACGTCGAGTTCGTCGCCTCCAGCGCCGACCGGGTGATCGTCATGGCCGAGGGCGAGATCGTCGCCGACGGCCCGACGGCGGAGATCATCGTCGCCTCGCCCGCGTTCGCCCCGCAGACCGCCAAGATCCTCGCGCCGCTGCCGTACCTCACCGTCCCCCAGGTCGCCGCCGCGCTCGACGCGCACGACGGCCTCGACGCGCACGGCGGCGCGGACGACCTCGGCACGGCGGAGGCTTCCCGATGAGCGCGCCCGCCGCCCGACCCGCGGACGACCACGCGGCCGCGAAGAACCGTACGACCGGGGAGCGCCGTACCAGCGCGGTGCGGCTGCACGCCATGGCCACCGTGACCGTGGTGCTCGCCGCGTTCATCGGGGCGGTCGCCTTCTTCTGGCCGTTCGTCGTCGCGCCCGGCCGGTTCGGCGCCTCCTACGCGCCGCCGCTGATCTTCGGGGTGCTGCTCGTCCTGGTGCTCGCCGTCGTCTTCGCGGAGATCGCCGACGGCGGCATCGACGCGAAGGCGCTGGCCATGCTCGGGGTGCTCTCCGCGGTCAACGCGGCCCTGCGCCCGCTCGGCGCCGGAACCGCGGGCGTGGAGACCGTCTTCTTCGTCCTGGTGCTGGCCGGCCGCGTCTTCGGCCCCGGCTTCGGCTTCACCCTCGGCTGCACCTCGCTCTTCGCCTCCGCCCTCCTCACCGGCGGCGTCGGCCCCTGGATGCCGTACCAGATGTTCGGCTGCGCCTTCGTCGGCATGCTCGCCGGCCTCCTCCCGCGCGCCCGCGGCAAGCGGGAGGTGCTGATGCTGGCGGTCTACGGCTCCGCGTCCGGTTACCTCTTCGGCTTCCTGCTCAACCTCTCCTTCTGGCCCTTCTCGCTCGACCCCGGCAGTTCCCTCGCCTACCTGCCCGGCCTGCCCTTCACCGAGCAGTGGCACCGCTACCTCGCGTTCGACGCGGCCACCTCCCTCGGCTGGGACACCGGCCGCGCCGTCACCAACTTCGTCTGCGTCCTCATCGCCGGCCCGGCCGTCCTCACCACGTTCCGCCGCGCGGCCCGCCGCGCCAACTTCACCCCCGCGATCCACTTCACGGACCCGCTCCCGCCGCCGGACCCGCTCCCGCCGCCGGCCCCGACCCCGCCGCCGTGACGCGTCGGCGACGCGCAGCCGGCGTCCGCGCATCCCCGTATCCGCCCATCGGTTCCTCCGTCCCACCGCCCGCCCGGCCTCAATTGACCGGGTGAACAGCCGGACGGATCAGAGCGCGTCGCAGGGCGCCGGGGTCGGGAGGGCCCGGCCCGTCCCGACCAACGTCGTGGGTCTGGCCGCGGAGTTCACCGACCCGCTCTGGCGGGTACCCGTGCGCCTGCCCCCCGTGGAAGTCGACCTGCTGCGTACCGAGCCGCTCCGGCGCCTGCACTTCGTCGCGCACGCGGGGGCCTCGACGATCAGCACCTTGCAGTCGTACTCCCGGCTGGAGCACACCCTCGGTGTCCTCGCGCTGGTCGCGCACTTCCGCCCGCGGGACGAACTCCTGCGAATCGCGGCGCTGTTGCACGACATCGGGCACCTGCCGTTGAGCCACACCTTCGAAGGCGTCCGGGGCCTCGACCACCACGCCATCGGCGTGCGGTTGCTGCGGACCGACCCGATCCGTGGCGTGCTGGAGCGGTACGCGATCCGTACCGAGGACGTCGCCGTCGCGCTCGGCGGGCAGCCCGCCTCGCCCCTCACCAACCGCTCCGGGCTGCTGAACCTCGACCATCTCGACACCTCCGTGCGCAGCGGACGCGCGGCCGGACGCCTCGATGCCGATCCCGCCGTGCTGCTGGGACGGCTCGTCCTCAAGGACGCCGCGGTGTCGGCGGACCGTGAGAGCGCCGCGTCACTGGTCGGCCTGGTCTGCGCGGAGGCCCGGCTGCATACCTCGTGGGACAACGTGGGTCCGGTCGCGGTGGTCCGGCGGCTGGCCGGCCGGCTGCTCGACCACACCACCCTCACCCCCGACCAACTGTCCCGGACGACCGATCCGCAGCTGTGGTCCGCGTTCGACGCCTGCGCCGCCACGCGCGCGGAGAGCGCCATGATCCGGTAAGAGCCAAACCGATTGCGGGTGACGGTCGGGCATGCCCGCGGGGATGGTTCCGGTGGGGACTTCTCGCTGCGCAAGATCTACCGTTCCGCGCCGCCGGTGGAGGGGCAGCCGATCGAGGTGTCCGCGCCCGAGCCGGCGGCCGAGTTGGACGCGCTGAGTTCGCTGGCCACCGACTTCCACGTCCGGTGGAGCTGAGTGCCCGCTCGCGGTGCCGTCCCCACGTCTGCACGTCTGCACGTCTCCACGTCCCCACGTGCATCGGCCAAGTGCGGTCGCGGGGCGGCCGATTAGGGTCGGTGGCATGACGACGTCCCTTACCGGCAGCGCCTTCGACTCACTCCGTCGCGACGCCGTGCGCGACCAGGACGCGCTGCGTCGGATCTACCAGCAGCCCAGCGACGCGGCCGTGCGCAAGCAGATGAACGAACTCACCGAGCAGACACGCCGGTTGATCGGCTGCTCCTCGCTGGTCCTGGTCGCCAGCGCGGACGCCGACGGCAACTGTGACGTCTCCCCGCGCGGCGGCCCCGCCGGGTTCGTCGCCGTCCTGGACACACGGACGGTGGCGATACCCGACGCGACCGGCAACAAGCGGCTGGACACCCTGCAGAACGTCATCGCCACCGGCCGGGCCGGGCTGCTGTTCATCATTCCGGGGCGCACCACGACGCTCAGGGTGAACGGCCGGGCCTGCGTCTCCACCCGCCCGGAACTGCTCTCCCAACTGACCGCCGTCGGCAAGCCGCCGGCCAGCGCGCTGGTGCTGGGGATCGAGGAGGTCTACCCGCACTGCCCCAAGTCGCTCATGCGCAGCGCCGCCTGGAAGCCGGAGGAGTGGCTGCCGGCCGACGCCCAGCCGGCCTCGGCCGAGGTGACGCTGGCCCAACTGCGCGAGCCGGAACTGACGATCGCCGACATCGAGCAGGCGGAGGCGGACTCGCTGAAGTACCGCTACGAGTAACGCCTGGACCCGCGCGAGCCGCCCACCTCACGGGTTGCCGTGATTCCGGTTGCCCTGATTCCGGGACTCCCGAGTCCGCGGCTCATGGACCGGATACGGGCGGCGCCGCTGCCACGCCCTGGTCGTAGTCCGTGCGGGCGCTCTGGACTTCCTCGATATGGCACTCGGCCCATGCCTTGATCGCGGTCATCACCGGGAGCAGGCTGCGGCCGAGCGGGGTGAGCCCGTAGTCCACCCGGACCGGCACCGACGGGGTCACCGTGCGGGTGAGCAGGCCGTCGCGTTCCAGCGTACGCAGCGTCTGGGTGAGCATCTTCTGGCTGACCCCGGCGATGATCCGGTTCAGGTCGCTGTACCGCCGCGGCCCGTCGGCCAGCGCGTTCAGCACCAGGCTCACCCACTTGTCGCTGATCCGGTCCAGCAGTTGGCGGGCCGGGCAGGTGGCGAGGTAGGCGTCGTAGGCGGCGCGCTCGTCGGCGCGGCGCTGGGCGGCGGTGCGGGTGGCCATGGCACTCCCGGGTCGGGTAGGCACTCCGAAGTGCGTACTTCCCGGTGGAGAGTAACACTCCGTAGGTTCGTGGCCATGAGAGCTGTGATCGTTCGTTCCTTCGGCGGCCCGGAAGTCCTTGAGGTGGCGGAAGTGGCCGTGCCGGAACCGGGTTCCGGCCAGGTCCGGATACGGGTCGCCGCCGCGGCGGTCAACCAGGTGGACCTCCAGACCCGTTCCGGCGCGCTCACGGCGGGCGGCCTGCTCCCGGAGCGGGCGGTCATCGGCCTCGGCTGGGATGTCGCCGGCACCGTCGACGCACTCGGGCCCGAGGTGGTCGGCTTCCGACCCGGCGACGCGGTGATCGGCTTGTCCGACCGGCTGGCGCTGCCACTCAAGACCCAGGCCGAGTACGTGGTGCTGGACGCGGACGCGGTCGCCGCGGTGCCGGCGGGCACCGACCTGGTGGCTGCCGCGACCCTGCCCCTGGGCGGGCTCACCGCTGCTCAGGCGCTCGACATCGCCGGGGTCGAGCCCGGCGACACGCTGCTGGTCACCGGAGCGGCCGGGTCGGTGGGCGGCTACACGGTGCAGCTCGCCGCGCTGGCCGGTGTGCGGGTGGTCGCGGTCGCGGGCGGCGGCGATGAGGAGTTGGTGCGCGGTCTCGGCGCGGAGTTCTTCGTGCCGCGCACCGCGGATCTGCCCGCCGCGGTACGCGACTTGGTACCCGGCGGCGCGCAGGCCGCGGTCGACGCGGCGTCCGTGGGCATCCTCGCGCTGGACGCGGTGCGCGGCGGGGGCTCGCTGGTCGGTGTGCTGGGCAACGCGCCGACGCCGCTGCGCGGCATCCGGGTGGGCAACGTCTGGATTCGCGCGGACGGCTCCCGCCTCGCCGAGTTGGCCGCCGCCAGGCTGCGTCCCCGGGTCGCCGACGTCCTGCCGCTGGACGAAGTCGCCGAGGCGCACCGCAGGTTGGCGGCGGGCGGGCTGCGCGGTCGCCTGGTGCTGGTGCCGTGAGCGGATGTCGTGGGCCGATGCGGTGAGCTGATGTCGTGCGCCGACGTGGTGAGCCGCTGCCGTGGGCTGACAGGGTGGGCCGGCGTGGTGAGTTGGGACGTCCGCGGAACGGACAACGAGACGGACCTCGGGCTCCAGTTCATCGGAAGAGCCTTCCCCGGACAAGTTCGCCAATGTTCGCCGCCCGCGTAGGGGCTGCGTCTCCCGCACCGCCCCGTGAATGATGCAACGATGAGTCAATTTCATTTGGTTGAGGGAGCGTTGGCCGAGGTCGTGTCGCAGGGGCGTTGCCTCGGTGCCGCGCTGCGCGTGCTGCACGACGGCGTGGAGGTCCTGGACCTTGCTGTCGGTGACGCCACTGCCACTCATACGATGGCGACGGGCACTGTCGTGCCGTGGTTCTCGGCATCGAAGCTGGCGGCGACCGTGGCCGTTGCCCGCGCATGGGAACTGGGCCTGCTGCACCCGAACGATCGCGTCGTACAGCACCTTCCGGAGTTCGCCGGACCTGGCAAGGACGACATTCGCATCGAGCATCTCCTGACCCACACCGCGCCGTTGCGGGCCGTCGACCGTGAGACCGGCCGACGATTCGCCGACGGCAGGCATGCCCTGCTGGAGTTGGTCCTGAGCGGTGACGCCGACCCCGATTGGACGCCTGGCACCCGAGCGGCCTACCTCGGCCACGCCGGGTATCTGCTCCTCGACGAGATCGTGCGACGAGGCAGCGGCCGACCGTTCGCGGACTTCCTGCGCCAACAGGTCACCGCGCCGCTGCGGTTGACCTCTCGACTGGGTGGTCCTCCCGGCGTCGATGTCGTTGACGTGCCGTGGTTCGGCCCGGCCGAACTGGCCTCCCGCGTTGCGCGTTTCGACGTCAGTATGGGGTATCCCAGCGCCTGCATGGCGGGCCCGTTCGGTGATGCCGCGGAGATCTGCGAGATGGTACGGCAGGCTGGTACACGGCACGGCCGACGTATCCTCTCGCCCGAGACCTGTGCCGCCTTGGTCACCGATCAGCGACCGCCAACGCTGATCGACGAGTCCGCCGGGCGCGCCCGGCGCTGGGGACTGGGCATGGTCCTCGCCGCAGAGAACTTCGGACCTGCCTCACCTGCGTCCTTTGGTGCGTTGGGAGGAACGGCATGCCTGGTCTTCGCAGATCCCGAAGCCGGCCTCACCGTCTCCCTGTATTTCAACGGGAACACCGGTGCCGCCGACAGACTCAGCCGTGACCAGCGTGTCATCGACGCGCTCTACCGCGACCTCCGACAACTCGGACTGCGGCCGTAAGGGCCGAGAATACGGTGGGCGAGCATAAAACCGTTTCGGCGGATATCGGCGCTGCCGCGGGCTCTGGGGGACCCTTCCCGCCGGGGCGGGCTGACCAAGGCGCTGTACTCTGCCGCGCCTGTCGTGCCGGGGTATCCCGAACTCGCGGGCCCCCGGGCCGTGACCGCGCGGCGGGCAGCGGCCACCCCACCGATGCGGATTCCCTCACACCGGTTCCTCGGAGACGCGGGCCTCTTCGAAGTCCGGCTCCGGTAGCGGGCGCTTCGGCTTTGCGACGGCAGGCAACGTGATCAGCAGCACAGCTGCTCCGAGGAGGGCGATGACCGCGATCCAGCCCGCGCCTACATGCATCGCGTGGACAAACGCGTCATCGGCAGCCTGGGCAAGCGCGGGCCGGTGGGCAGCGGCGGCGACGTGGCGGGCCTGTTCGGCGGAAACCCGCGCCTGATCCCGCACCGGAGCGGGCGCATCCTTCAGCGAAGGTGCTATCGCACGCCGGTACGTGATCGACATGATCGTGCCGCCCACCGCGATTCCGATCACGCTGCCGGTCTGCCGCACGGTGTTGGTGACGGCCGATCCCGCACCGGCCTGTTCCAACGGCAGGTTGCTGATCAGTGCGGCGGTGACGGGGCCGATCACCACGCCGATCGAGAGGCCCTGCACCAGCAACAGGATCTCGATCCAGGCGAGTGGAGTGTGCAGTCCGAGGAACCCGTACCCGGCCATGGTCAGCGCAGCCACGGTGAGGGCCGGCGCGGCGACAGGGCGTAGGGACAGGCGGCGGACCAGGCGCGTACCAAGGGGCGCCCCCGCGAGCGCGCCGAACGCGGTCGGGATATTGGCCAGGCCGGCCTTCATCGGCGAGAACCCGAGGGCGCCTTGCAGGTAGAACGCGTTGTAGAAGGTGATGGCGGCCACGGCGAAGAGCAGCAGTCCGAGCGCCACGTTGCCGCCGCCGAAGGTGCGGTGGGCGAGCAGGCGCGGATCGAAGCTGGGCGCCTTGACGCGCAGTTCGGCGAGCACGAAAACGGCCAGCAGGACCAGGCCGGTGACGATCGGCGCCCAGACGTCGGTACGACTCCACGCGGCCACCTGCCCCGCCCGGATCAGTCCGTAGGCCAACGCCACGAGCCCACTGATCGACAGCAGCATGCCGGCGGGGTCCAGCTGCCGCCGGGTGGGGCTGCGGAAATTCGGCACCAGCGCGGCGAGTCCGACCAATGCCAATACCGCGACCGGGACATTGATCAGAAAGACCGAGCCCCACCAGAAATGATCGAGCAGGAACCCCGCGAGTACGGGGCCGGCGGCCATTCCGACACCGGCCGACGTCGAGAAAATGCCGATCGCGGCAGCCCGCGCGGGGCCGGTGAAGGTCCACATGAGGATGGCCAGATTGGTGGGCGTGATCAGCGCGCTGCCCACGCCCATTGCGGCCCGAGCCGCAATCAGCTCGCCCGCGTCGCCCGCGTACGCCGCCCACAGCGAGGACCCGGCGAAGATCACCAACCCAGCGGAAAACACCGTCCGGTGACCGAAGCGATCGCCCAATGCGCCTGCGGTGAACATCAATGTGGCGAAGGCCAGGGTGTACGAACCGGTCGCCCATTGCAGTTGACCGGGATTGGCCCCCAGTCCACGGACCGGGTCCGCAAGGGTCTCCAGTGTCGTACTCAGAACGGTGTTGTCCAGCCAGATCAGCAGCGAGCACAACATGAGAACCGCAAGAATCAACTGCTGCCTGGATTTCGGCAACGCTGGAGACGTGGTCATGAACACCTTCGGATAGCGATCGGCGAGGGCCTGAACGACTGGACCATAGGTAAACGCCACGGCGCTGTCAAGCTTTGATTTTCTGGTCAATGCCGTTGCGGTCGAACGTGCTTTATGCCCTCTGCCGGATTTGCTTGCCGAACAATTCTGTGCCCTCCGGCGGAAGTGCGAGTCGAGGGAATTCATGACGCCTGGAGGGTTGCGACCGAGCGGATCTCATGCCCTCCAGCGATCCCCGTTCGTCCCGCGGCTGCCGGAACGTGGAGACGATGCCGTCAACGCCGACGGCATGCACGGGCTCGCCGACGGTCCACTCCGGCGCCGACCTGCCCGCCGGTACGGCGCCCCCGGTGCGGCCCCACCGTCGCGGCCCCCTCCGGGACGTCAGCGTCGTGATCCACGGCCCCGGGTGATATTCCTGTACGGGGAGTGCCGGAGCGTAGCGCTCCGTGCGAAAGAGCGATGAGGAGCCAGCCGTATGAAGTTCGGGATCTCCACGTTCATCACCGACCGCAGCATCCGCCCCGCGCCCCTCGGTCGGGCCCTGGAGGAGCGGGGATTCGACTCGCTGTTCATCGCCGAGCACAGCCACATCCCGGTGGACCGCCGCTCGGCCTACCCCGGCGGCGGCGAACTGCCCGAGATCTACTACCGCACCCTGGACCCGTTCGTGGCGCTGGCCGCGGTCGCGACCGTCACCGAACGGCTCCTGGTGGGCACGGGCATCGCGCTCGTCGCCCAGCGCGACCCGATCCACACGGCGAAGGAGGTGGCCTCGCTCGACCTGATCTCCGGGGGGCGGGTCGTCTTCGGCGTCGGGGTCGGCTGGAACCGTGAGGAGATGGCGAACCACGGCACCGACCCCGCCGTCCGGGGCCGGCTCGCCAACGAGCGGCTGCGCGCGATGATCGAGCTGTGGACGAAGGAACAAGCCGAGTTCCACGGTGAGTTCGTCGACTTCGACCCCGTCTACGCGTGGCCGAAGCCGGTCCAGCAGCCGCACCCGCCGATCTACGTCGGCGGCGGCCAGGGCGCCTTCCCCCGGGTCGTCGAACTCGGTGACGCCTGGCTGGCCAACAGCCTGCCGCCGAAGGTGCTGGGGGAACGGATCGAGGAACTGCGCGCCCTGGCCGGCCGCGACGTCCCGGTCACGGTCTACGCGGCGCCCGTCAAGCCCGAGACCATCGAGGCGTACGCCCAACTCGGCGTCGAGCGCGTGCAGTTCTACCTCCCGTCCGACCCCGAACCGGCCGCCCTCGCGCATCTCGACCGCTGCGCCGAGCTGGCGGGCCGCTTCAGCTGATGCCCGCGCTGAGCGGAACCGAGGCACGCGAACGGTTCGCGGCGTCCCCGATCGCCCGGCTCGCGACCGTGGACGCCACCGGCCGCCCGCACCTGGTCCCGGCGGTCTTCGCGGTGGCCGGGGACCGGCTGGCCATGGCGGTGGACCACAAGCCCAAGCGTTCGCCCCGGCTCAAACGACTCGCCAACATCCGTGCCAATGCGGCGGTTTCGCTGCTCGTCGACGGTTACCACGAGGACTGGGACCGGCTGTGGTGGGCCCGCGCGGACGGGCGGGCGCGGGTGCTGCCCCCCGCCGCGGGGTCCGTCGAAGCGGCGCGCCTGACCGCCCTGCTCGTGGCCAAGTACCCGCGCCACTACGCGGATCGGCCGCCGTCCGGCGAGGTCGTGGAGGTCCTCGTCACCACGTGGACCGGCTGGCGCGCGACCTGATCCGCCGCGCCCGCGGGGCCTGATCCGATGGTCCGGCGCGACCGGATCGTACGGCCGGCGCGACCGGATCTTACGAGTCCGCGGTGCGCGATCGTACGGGGCCGGCACGACCAGAACGCACGGGCCCGCGGCGCCCGATCGTACGGTCCGGCGCGGATCGATCCCGCGTGCCCCGGCACTCGATCGTACGGCCGGCGCGGCCCGACCCCCCGCGCCCGCGGCACCCCGCACCACCGGCTCCCCCCACACGGCCGCCGACGGACAGCCCGCGCTTCCTCTGTACGCGCCGAACCGCCTGATGTAACGTCGCCGACGTACATGAGGCTTGAATCGATTCAAGCAATCGTTTCGCCTCACCACCCGCCCCCGGAGGTGCCGCAGTGTCGCCGTCAACGCAGAAGCCGGAAACGGCTTCGGCCGCGGTCCCGACCGGGGCCCGGGGCCGCACCCGGGGGAGCCGGGCCGGGGCCGGCCGGGGCCGGGGGAGAAGCCGCGGCGCCGTGGCGGCGCTGCTCTGCGCCGTACTGGCGCTGTTCCTGCCGGCCGCGGGCGCCCACGCGGCGTCATCACGGATGAAGGTGACGGGCCTTCAGGCGGACTACACGGCACAGCCGTTGGGCATCGACGACGCCCACCCCAGCCTGAGCTGGCAGTTGGGCTCGCCGGTCAACGGCGCGCGGCAGACGGCGTACCGGATTCTCGTGGCGAGCACACAGGACCGGCTCACGCCGGGGCGGGCCGACGTGTGGGACAGCGGGAAGGTCGGCTCGGCCGCGTCCGTGGGCGTGCCGTACGGCGGTCCCGCGCTGCGCTCCTCGCAGCGCTACTTCTGGACGGTCCAGGTGTGGGACGGCCAGGGCGCCGGGTCCGGCTGGGCGCCGGCCACCTGGTGGGAGACGGGGCTGCTGCACGCGGCCGACTGGCAGGGCGCGCAGTGGATCAGCCCGGACACCGCCGGGCAGGGCAACTGGTCGGACTTCGACCTGGACGTGGACTTCACCATCCGCAAGGGCGCGGCGAGCGTGCTCTTCCGCGCGCAGGACGCGAGCAACCTGCTGATGTGGCAGATCAACTCCGAGGTCGACCCGGGCAAGGTCATGCTGCGCCCGCACGCCGAAGTGGGCGGCTCCTTCAGCCACATCGTGCCCGACGTCGACGTCAGCCAGGTGATCACGCAGCAGAACGTGGGCGACAAGCACCACTTGAGGATCGAGGCGGACGGCCCGACGATCAGCACCTGGATCGACGGCACCCTGGTGAACACCCTCACCGACCACACCTTCACCCAGGGCACGATCGGCTTCCGCGTCGGCGACGCGACCGAGGACTCGCTCTACGGCGCGCTCGCCGTCCACGGCCTCGACGGCAACTCCCTCTTCTCCGACGACTTCGCCGCCGACCCCGACCCGTCCTTCCCGCAAGCACAGGTCAACGACGGCCAGTTGGAGCCCACCTCCGGCATCGAACTGCTCGACACCAGCCCCGCCGCCCCCATGCTGCGCCACGACTTCACGCTCGGCGGCAAGAAGATCGCCAGTGCCCGCGCCTACGTGGACGGCCTGGGCCTGTACGAACTCCACGTCAACGGCCACAAGATCGGCGACGACGTCCTCAGCCCCGCCGACACCCCGTACGACCAGCGGGACCTGTACCAGACCTACGACGTGACCTCCCAACTGCGCTCCGGCGCCAACGCGGTCGGGATCTGGCTCGGCAACGGCTACGGGCCGCGGTTCAGCCCGTACGGCTTCCGGTGGCTGGGACCGAAGCAGGCGACGATGCTGCTGGAGGTCACCTACACCGACGGCACCCGCCAGACGGTCACCACCGGCTCCGGCTGGACCTGGTCGAACGGCCCGATCACCGCAGACGACATGTACGGCGGCGAGACCTACGACGCGCGCCAGGCCCAACCGGGCTGGGACAGCCCCGGGTTCGACACCTCGGACCAGCACCCGGTGACGGCGGTCGCCGCGCCCGGCGGCAGCCTCGTCGCCGACGACGTCCCGCCGGTGCGGGTCACGCGGACGCTGCGCCCGGTGCGCATGACGCAACCCCAGCCGGGCGTCTACGTCTACGACCTGGGCCAGAACATCGCGGGCTGGGAGCAGTTGCGGGTGAAGGGCCCGGCCGGCGCCACCGTGCGGATGCGCACCGCCGAGGAGGTCGGCGCCGACGGCATGCTCGACACCAGGACCAACCGCAGCGCCGCCGCCACCGACCGCTACACGCTGGCCGGCACCGGCCGCACCGAGACGTACGAACCCCGCTTCACCTACCACGGGTTCCGCTATATCGAGGTCACCGGCTACCCGGGCACGCCCACCCTCGACTCGATCTCGGGGCGGGTCGTGCACGCGGACGTGGCGTCCACCGCCACCTTCGACTCCTCCGACCCGACGCTCGACCGGATCTGGCAGAACAACCAGCGCACCATCCTCAACAACTCGATGAGCCTGCCCACCGACAACCCGGTCCGCGACGAGCGCACGCCCCCGGGCATGGATGTGCAGGCGTACCACGACGCCTCCACCAGCGAGTTCGCGATGGACCGCTTCTACGCGAGCTACCTGCGCGACATGCCGCCGGGTACCGCGCTGCCCAACGACGCGGGCAACGCGCAGAACCCGGACATGGGCGGCGACCAGATCTCGCTGGCCTGGACGCTCTACCAGCAGTACGGCGACAAGGCCACGCTCGCCGCCATGTACCCGGCGATGAAGGCGTTCGTCGACAAGAACGCGACCGACGTCCCCGGGCACATCTGGCCGGCCGACCACGGCTTCGGCGACTGGTGCCCGCCGGTCTACGGCCCCGGCGTCAACGGCGGCCTCGGCAGCCCGAGTGTCGGCTCCTGCACCAGCGAGGTCTCACTGGTCAACACCGCGCTGTCCTACCTCCAGGCGTCCGACACCGCGCTGGCCGCCCAGGCGCTCGGCGACACCGCCGACACCGCGCACTTCACCGGCCTCGCCTCGGACATCAAGGACGCGTTCAACGCGGCGTTCCTCAACTCCACGCACGACGGCTACGCCGACGGCCGGCAGACCACCAGCATCCTGCCGCTCGCGTTCGGCATGGTCCCCGCCGCCGACCTCACCGCCGTCGGCGACCAGCTCGTCCACACCATCAGCGTCACCAACCAGGGCCATCTGGACACCGGCATCTTCGGCACCCGCTACCTGATGGACGCGCTCACCGCCATCGGCCGCACCGACCTCGCGACGAGCGTCCTGGACCAGACGTCGTACCCGGGATTCGGGTACGAGATCTCCCAGGGGGCCACCACCGACTGGGAGGAGTGGACCTACGACTCCAGTATGGAGTCGCACGACCACGCGATGTTCAGCGGCATCAACGCCTCCTTCACCTCCGTGCTCGGCGGGATCAGCGCGACGAGCGCGGGCTACGGCACCCTCGCGGTCGCACCCCAGGTGCCCACCGGCCTTACCCACGTCTCCGCCTCGGTGCGGACCGTCCGCGGCCCGGTCGCCTCGACCTGGACCCGCACCGCCCACTCCTTCGTACTCGACGTCACGATCCCCGCGAACGCCACCGCCACGGTCACCGTCCCCCTCCTCGGCTCCCCCGCCCACCACCTCCACCCCACCCCCGGCGCCCACCTGTCGCGCCTCACCCCCACCACGGCCCAGTACGCCGTTACCTCCGGCCACTGGCACTTCACGCTCACGCGGTGACGAGGATGGCGGGTGGGGGCGCCGTGCCCTCACCCGCCATAGTCGAACTACGCCTGGTTCGTGCCGACGTGGTACGACATGCAGACGCTCGGTGATATCGCCTTCGCCATCGCGGGCGGGGTCGCGGCTTCCGCGGTGGTGGAGAGAAACCCCACGGAGAGCACGCCGGCGAGAATGGCGGAAACGGCCAGAAGACGCGGCGAGAAGACAGACTTGTTCACGGACGTGGTTCTCCAAAGAGCTTCATCTGAGTTGACGCGTGGATTTCATGGCAGCGCATTCGAGCGCAAGCCACGGCGGTCGCACGCTGCTTGCAGAGGAGGCGGCTTCCGGGCGGGGCAAGCTTGGCCAGGCATGCCCGTGGGGGCGCCGGTCCGTCGGCTCCAGCTGTTGCGTGGGGAGCCTAGCCTAAGGATCACCTGGCGCCTAACGCCCTTGGCCCATGAGGCAGTTGGCGCAAGCGGCTCGGTAGGATGCGGACCTGCTGACGGCGGCTCCGGCACCCCTCGGCCCGGACAACCACTGGCCAGCGGTTCCGGTGCCCTCGGGCGCCCCGCAGACTCCGGCGGGCCGGGGTGGGGTGGGGGTCCCTCACCCGGGCGTCAAGGCCGCTGCAAGCTCCCTGCAAGGAATCCTCCGCACCCCCCGGGTAATTCCCCGACACGGCCCGATCAGGTGCGCCGAAACCGTCGGCGCGGGTGGGGTCGAGTCACCCGGATCACGGGGTCCGGGCAGGCGGAGGGGGAGTTTCTATGCACGCCGAAATCGGCCCGGAAAGGCCGATGGATTGGGAAAGCGAACAGTGGATGACGGTTCGCGGCTGCAAGAAAGTACTGGTGATCGCCACAACGCTGACGTATGCTCAGCGGCTTTCGGACATCATCCCGATGTTCGATTCCGACATGAGGGTGCAGCTTTTCTTCACCGTGGCTCCGCACGCCTTCAGCGAGGGCGTGACGCGGTTCCTGCGCCGGCTCGGCGCCCCGGTGATCCCGTGGGAGCAGGCGGTGCGGGGCGAGTTCGACCTGGCGCTCGCGGCGGGCTGGGAGCACATCGACCAGGTCCGCGCGCCGCTCGTGCTTCTCTCACACGGCGCCGGGCAGATCAAGGTGCAGCGGGTCTGGCGCGGCCGGCCCGGCCAGGAGCGCCCGCCGGGCATGCTCAGCCGGGACAACCTCACCCGGGACGGGCGCGTGATCCCCGCCGCGGTGGCCCTGGCGCACCGCGACGATCTCGCGACGCTCGCCCGGAACTGCCCCGAGGGCGTGCCCGTGGCCACGGTGGTGGGCGACCCGGTGTACGACCGGCTCGTGGCGAGCGTGCCGCACCGGGAGGAGTACCGGGCCGCGCTCGGGCTGGGCACCGGGCAGGAACTGGTGCTGGTCTGCAGCACATGGGGCCCGGGCGCGTCCTTCTCGGCACTGGACGAGTTACTGCCGCGCCTGCTCAGCGAGTTACCGCGCCGCCGCTACCGCGTGGCGGTGCTCACCCACCCCAACATCTGGGCAGGGCACGGCTGGCGGCAGGTGCACGCGTGGCTGGCCGACTACCGCCGCAGGGGCGTAGCGCTGGTGCCGCCGGAGGCCGACTGGCGGGCGCTGGTGGCCGCGGCGAACTGGGTCGTGGGCGACCACGGTTCGGTCACCTCGTACGCCACCGTCACACCCGCACCCATCCTGCTGGCCCGCTACCCGCACCGCCGGGTCCACCACGCCTCACCGGCCGCCGCCCTCGCCCGGATCGCCCCGGCGCTGGTGACGGCCCGCCCGCTGGAGACCCAACTGCGGTACGCGGCAGAGGAGTACCGGCGCGAGGAGTACGACGCGGTGGCCGCCCGGCTCTCCTCCGAACCCGGCCGGTTCAACCAGCGCGTCCGCGCGCTCGTCTACGGGCTGCTGGGCATCGGGCGGCCCGCCTACCCGGTGCCGCCCGAGCCGGTCCCGGCGCCCGCGCCGCTGGACCGGTGGACGGCGGACGCGAGGGGTGAGGCGGCATGACGCCGCGGCGCAGGGGTACGGTGCCGCGCCGCGCCGTCGTGGCCGTGTATCGGCGGAAGGCGGTAGGCGGTGCGAGCAGCCCGGTCGGGCTGATCGTCGTGCGGGAGTCCGCGTGCCCGCGGGTCACCGTCCGGCGGTTGCCGCGCGGCGGGTGGCCCGCAGCGGGCAAGGTCGTCGACGAGCACGTGAACGCGGAACTGGTGGCGGGCTCGCCGTGGACGGAGCGGGCGGACGTCCTCATGCTCGGCTGCGCGCACCGGCCCGATACGGCGGCGCGGGTGGCCGGCGAGATGCTGGCGCGGTTCCCCGGCTGCCTGGTGGCGGCGGTTCCCACGACCGGCGGCGGCTGCGTCGCGACGGCCCGCGACGGCGAGTGCGTGGCCGTGGCCCCGGCGGCCGGGCAGCGCCCGCCGACGGCCGACGAACTGGCCGTGGCCGTGTCGTGCCTGCACGCCGAACTTGTCCTCGGCGGTTCGTGGGCCGACGTGAGGGCGATCTGCCTCGCGGCGCCCGCCGGGCCGCGGGCGCCGCAGGGCGGTCAGGTGCGGCTCAGGCCGCACCCGGCCCCGCCGGCGGGCGCGCCACCCGGCGACCGCCTCCCGGCGTGAACGAGGCCGCGCCGATGCGTACTTCCCGCATCGGCCGGCACCCGCAACAGCACTGACCCGTACGAACGCCACGACCCGCACCAACCGGCACCCACGGCACTGACCCGCACTCACGGCGCCGCCCCGATCGGCGGGCGCTCAACCCGACCCGCACCGCACCCACAGCGCCCCGCCCCCACTCACGGCGCCGCCCGACCGGCGGGCGCTCCCACCGACCCGCACCAACCGGCACCCACGGCACCGACCCGCACCCACGGCGCCGCCCCGCGCCCACGGCGCCGCCCCGCACCCATGGCACCAACCGGCACCCACGGCGCCGCCCCGATCGGCGGGCGCTCAACCCGACCCGCACCGACCTCCATCGATCAGCACCCCACCGCACCTGCCTGCGCGTACCCGAACCCGCGTCAGGACGAGGCGTCTTCGGGCGGCGGCAGACCCCGAAGGCGCCCTTCCGCGCGCTCGGAATCGACCGGGCTGACAGCGGCGTAGATCCGCAGCGCGTCCTTGTAATGCCCCCGCGCGGCGGCCAGTTCACCGTCCTGCTCGGCGAGCCGGCCCAGCATCTCCAGGGTTCTGGCCTGCCAGTAGGCGGACCCGGACGCCTCGAACTCGGCGAGGCCGAGCCGTAGTTCGCGCTCGCCGTCCTCGCGCCGGCCGGCTCGGGCCAGGGCGAACCCGAAGAGCGCCCTGGCCCGGGCCGCGTCGTAGGGGTCGTGTTCCGCCGCCAACTCCCGGTGGGCCCGGCCCAGGCGCTCGGCGGCGCCCTCGAAGTCGTCCTGTTCCAGGGCGAGTTCGCCCAGGCGCAGCCGGGACAGCGCGGCGCCGCGGTGGTAGCCCACCGACTCCCGCAGTTCGAGGGCCCGTTCGTACGCCGCCGCGGCGCGGTCCGGTTGCCCCGCGCCCCGGTAGGAGCTGCCGAGCCCGCTCAGGGCCTGCGCCTCGTCGCGGAGGTTGCCCTCGGCGCGGGCGAGGTCGAGGGCCTGGGAGAACCACCGAGCCGCCTCGTCGTAACGGCCGGAGCTGCGCAGCCCGATGCCTCCCGAGGTGAGCATGCGCGCCTGTCCCGCGGTGTCACCGTCCAGACGCGCCGAGGCGAGCCCGGTCTCGTGGGCAGATATCCACGAGTCGTACAGCCGCAGCCGCAGGAACATCGGCCACAGCGCGTCGGCGAGTTGCCACGCGGCGGCGTGCCACTGGTGGCGGGCCGCCAGCCGCACCGCTGGTGTGAGGGCCTCGCGGTGCGTCTCCAGCCAGGCGAGGGCCGCGCTCTCGTCGGCGAACGACCCGGCCGCCCGGGGCGGGAAGCGGTAGTCGCGCGGGAGGGTGCGGTGGCTGGGGGAGAGCAGCTCCTCGGCGGACGTGGCCATGGCCAGGCACCAGTCGACGTAGCGGCGCAGCGCGTCCTCGCGGGCCGGCGCGGTCTCCTCCGCCTCCGCGCGCTGGGCCGCGTGCAGCCGCACCAGGGAGTGGAAGTGGCACAGGCCGGCCCCCGCCGGTTCCAGCAGGTTCGCCTCGACCAGCACCTCGATCAGCCGCTCGGCCTCGGCGTCGGAGAGCCCCGCCGCTGCGGCCGCCAGCGCCGGATCGAACCGCGTGGCGGGCAGCAGGCCCAGGCAGCGGTAGAGATGGGCGGCGTCCGCGCGCAGCGCCCGGTAGGACGCGTCCAGGACGGTCTGCACGGTGTCGGTGCCCTCCGCTCGTAGTTCGCCCAGCAGCCCCGCGCCCGCGGTCAGCGCGTCGCGCAGCGACGCCACCGGCTGGTCCGGGCGCGCGGCCAGCCGCGCCGCCGCGAGCCGTATCGCCAACGGGAGCCCGGCGCACAGCGCGACCACCTCCCGCACCGCCGTCGGCTCGCGCTCGGCGCGGGCGCGGCCGGCGCCCCGGGCGAACAACTCCTCCGCCGCCCGCGGGCCGAGCACGTCGAGCCGGCAGAACCCCGCCCCGTCCACGGCCAGGCCGGTCAGCCGGTGCCGGCTGGTGGCCAGGACGAGGCTGCCGGGCGCGCTGGGCAGCAGGGCGCGCACGTCCGCGGCGGTCAGCGCGTTGTCCACCATGACGGCGAACCGGCGGGCCGCGGTGACCGAGCGCCACAGGGCCGCGCGCTCGGCGAGACCGGTCGGCTCGACGGTCTCGCCGAAGGCGCGCAGCAGGTACCCGAGCACCTCCGCCGCGCTCGCCGGGTCGCCGGGCGAGCCGTCGCGCAGCGCCACGTAGAGCTGGCCGTCGGGGAACTCCGCCGTGCGGGAGCCGAGCCACCGGGAGACCAGCGCGGTCTTGCCGACGCCGGCCTGGCCGCTGACCACGATCACCTGGGCCACGCCCGGCTCCCGTCCGTCGCGCAGCTCGTCCAGTGCCCGCAGGTCCCGCCGCCGGTCGGTGAAGTGCGCGGGGACGGGGAGGAGTTGACGTGGGATGGGACGTTCCGGTGCGGCCGGCTGCGGCATCTGGTGGACGTGGATTCCGCCGGTGATGTCCCGCGCCTGGACGACCGGGCCGTGCACTTGCGCGTTGCCGCCCAAAGTGTTGGCGACCATGTCGACGCCCCCGCCCGCCGCGGGAAACCGCGCCATCCACTGCCGAATCCGGTCCAGCAGCGGGCCGTTGCGCGCCGCGCACGCGGCGAGAACGGCGGCCTGGTCGCGTAGAGTCGCCGACACGGCGGCGGCGCCGGAGCCGACGGGGTCCGCTTGCAGGTCGTGCCATGCCGCGGCGAGGACCGGGTCGTCCGCGGCCGCGGCGTCCACCAGTCGCGCGAGTTCCTGCCAGGCGGCCGAGCCGTGCCCGGTGGTATCGGAAAACTTGGCCGATAACAGAGCCTCGGCCACACCCTCGTCCCGCATTCTTCCCCGCCCCTCGCCGACAACGGCCCCTCGCGGCCCGCGGGACGCCCGCATCGGACGTCCCGTTCCGCGGTGTCCCTTCAAGGAATACCCTGCGATGGCGGTATGGGCGCTTCTCGGTCCGGCAGGAACAGCCCGTTTGAGTCGCGGTGTGCGCGTGTCCGCCGGCCCGGTCGGTGGCGGGCCGCCTCGTACAGCGGAACCGTCCGGTGGGAGACACTGATGGAGTTCCAGATACGCGTACTGGGGCCGGTGGAACTGCGTGCCGGGGAGCGCTGGACCGCCCTCGGGTCGACCAAGGAACGGACCGTGCTGGCCGCCCTCGCCTGGGACGTGGGCAGCGCCGTCAGCGTGGACCGGCTCGTCGACCGGGTCTGGGACGACAACCCCCCGGCCAAACCCCGCGACGCGCTGTACGCCTACGTCTCCCGTATCCGCCGGGCGCTGCACGACGTCGCAGGACCGGCCGCTCCCGCGCTGGAGCGCCGTACCCACACCTACATCCTCCAGGCCGACCGGGCGGCCGTCGACCTGCACCGGTACGTGGGACTGGTCGACCAGGCGCACGCGGTCGCCCGGCGCGGCGACGGACAGGAGGCGCTGCACCTGCTCCGGCAGGCCCAAGGGCTCAGGCGCGGCGAACCCCTGGCGGGCCTGCCCGGCACGTGGGCGGCGGGCATCCGCGCCGCGATGGACGGGAAGGAGGTGGACGCGGCCACGCTCCAGGCGGGCGTCGCCCTGCGGCTGGGCCACTACCCGGACCTGGCCCCGCGCCTGGCGTCCCTGGCCGAGGCGCACCCGACCAACGAGACGCTGGTGGAACTGCTCGCCGTCGCGCTGTACGGCACCGGCCGCGCGGTCGAGGCGGCCGACGCGCTGCACCACTTCCTGAGCCGGCTGGTGAGGGAGTTCGGCACCGCCCCCGGCGACCGGTTACAGGCCGTCCAGCAGGGCATCCTCAGCAGGGTCCCGGTCGCCGACCTGCTGCCACCCGCGCCGGGAGCGCCGGCCGAGCCTCCCCCCGCGCCGGAGCCCGACCGCACCGACAACCTGCCCCACGACATCGAACTGGTCGGCCGCGCGCCCGAGATACGCCGGCTGTCCGCCGGCACCCACACCCCGCACGGCACGGCCGCGGTGGTCTCGCTCGAAGCGGTGGACGGCATGCCGGGCGTCGGCAAGACCTCGCTCGCGGTGCACGTCGCCCACCAGTTGAGCGACGGCTACCCCGACGGCTGCGTCTTCCTGGACCTGCGCGGCGGCGCGGAGGCCGGCGCGATGCCGGTCGCGGACGCGCTGACCGACCTGCTGCACCTGTCCGGCGTCCCGGTCGCGAGCATCCCGCAGCACGTCGACGCGCTGAGGTCGGCATGGCACACCGCGATGGCGAACCGCCGGCTGATCCTGGTCCTCGACAACGTCGCCGACGCCGACCAGGTGCGGCCGCTGCTGCCGTGGGCGTCGCCGTCGCTGGTCATCCTCACCAGCCGGCGCCGGCTCACCGAGATCCCCGGAGTGCGGCCGGTGACCCTCGACGTCATGCCGCTGCGCGACGCGGTCAGCATGTTCCGGCACCGGGTCGGGGCCGAGCGGGCGCCGACCGCCGACGCGACCGCGCAGATCGTCCGGCTGTGCGGGTTCCTGCCGCTGGCGATCGAACTCGTGGCGAGCCGCTTCCTGTCCCGGCCGGCCTGGAGCGCGGCGGAACTCGTGGACTCCCTGACCCGCGCCGGCAGCCGCGTCCCCCAGATCCGCGACGGCCGCCGCGAACTGGCCCGCGCGTTCGAGGTGTCGTACCGCCCGCTGACGCCGCTGCAGCGGATGGTCTTCCGGCGGCTGGGCACGCACCTGGGCCCCGAGGTGGGCCCGCACGCGGCCGCCGCGCTCAGCGGGCTGTCCGTCGAGGACACCGACCGCGCCCTGGAGGGCCTGCTCGGCTGCCACCTGCTCCAGGAACCCACCGCGCACCGCTACCGGTTGCACGACCTGCTGCGCGACTACGCCCAGGGCCTGGCCGCCGCCGAGGACGGCCCCGAGGAGACGCGGGCGGCCGTCGAACGGCTCGTCGACTTCTACCTGGCCATGGCGGACCTGGCCGACCGCCAGGTGTACCCGTTCCGCTGCCGTGTCGAGGTCGCCACCTCGCTGCCCGCCCCCGCGCCCTGGGGCACCCGGGGCGACCCGAGCCGCTGGCTCCTCACCGAAGGCCCCAACCTGCTGGCCGTGCTGGCCTGGTCCGGCGCGCACCGGCCGACCCGTGGCACCGCCCTCCTCGCGCACGTCCTCGCCGGCTTCCTGGACACCGAGGGATACCTGACGACCGCCGACTCCGTGCTGCGCAAGGCGGTCGCGTACTGGCGGGACACCGACGACCGGACCGGGTACGCGTGCGCGCTGCTCGACCTGGCCGCGGTGTCCATCCACCGCGGCCAGTACGACGAGGGGAGCGCCGCCGCGCGCACCGCGCTCGACGAGGCCCGGGCGGTCGCCGACCCGGAGATCGAGGCGGAGGCCCTGCACCAGCTCGGCATCGCCCTGTGGGCCGGCGGGCAGTACGCGCAGGCCGTCGACTGCCACCACGCCGCGCTCGTGCTGCGCGCGGACGGCCCCGCGCTGCAACAGGCCCGCAGCCTCAACATGCTGGGCACGTTGTTACTGGTGACGGGCGACCCCGAGCGGGCGCTGGAGGTCTTCCTCGACACGCTGGGGAAGTTCCGGGAGGTGCGCGACCGGCGCGGCGAGTGGCGCACCCTGAACAACCTCGGGGAGACCCACGCCAAGCTCGGCGACCTCGAACAGGCCGACACCGCCTACCGCCAGGCGCTCGGGCTCGCCCGCCACGTCGGCAGCCGGGTGGACTGCGCCACGCTCCAGATGAACCTGGCGGGCGCGCTGCTGACCGCCGGGAAACCGGACGAGGCCCTCGCGCTGTACCAGGAGGTGCTGCCCGTGCTGCGCAGCGTGGGCGACCGGCGGAACGAGGCCATCGCCCTGCACGGAGTCGGCCGGACCCTGCAAGCGGTCGGGCAGTTCCACGAGTCGATCGGCCACCACACGGCCGCGCTCGCCGTCGCCCGCGAGATCGGCGCGGTCCACGAGGAGGCCGAGACGCTCAGGGACCTCGGCATCGCGGAACACCGGGTCGGCCGGCTCGCGCAGGCGGGACGGCACCTCCAGGACAGCCTCGCCATCGCCGAGCGCATCCAGGCACCCGCCGAGGAGACCGCGACGCTCACCGCGCTGGCCGACCTGCGCCGGCAGCAGGGGGCGGCCGAGGAGGCCGACGCGCTCCGCGCCCGGGTCCGCGCGCTCCAGGTGAAGCACCGGCTGCCGAGGGCGTAGGGCGCGGCGTCCCGGCAGGCGGTCAGCGGGAGTTCAGCGGGGTCCGCTACGGCGGCGGCCCAGCAGGTAGGCGGCGGCGGTGAGGGTGACGACGGTCTGGGCGGAGGGGGAGCGGCCGCCGCCGCGGGCGCGGGGCAGGCGGGTGCCGTGCATGCGGACGGTGAGGTCGCGGTTGGCGCCGTCGTTGGCGACCGCGCGCCACTGTTCGAGCGCGGCGGTGCTGCCGAGCAGCAACTCGGTCAGGTTGGCGGCCAGTTGCTGCGGGGAGGCGTACTCGGCGAGCATGTGCCGCAGGATGCCGTTGACCTCCGTCTTGAACACCTCGCCCACCACGATGTCCGGGTAGAGGTGGCGGACGGAGCCTTCGAGGTTGCCGAAGGACTTGCCGAGCAGCGAGGTGGAGGGAGCGGAGGCGATGCCGCGCCGGGACGCCTTCTCCAGTACCGAGGTGAGCGCGCCGCCGAAGTTCAGCTGGTCGAGGCTGGCGCCGGACAGCCGGGGGGTGAGGGCGGCCATGTCCGAGGCGAAGCCGGGCAGATCGGCCCACGGCGTGGCGTGGCCCATCGCGGTCCAGGCGTTCGCCAGGCTGTAGCCGTCGTTGCGGGCCATGGCCATCAGCACCAGCGCCAGGTGCATGCTGGTGCGCTTGTCGATCCGGCCGACCATGCCCCAGTCGATCAGGGTGGCCCGGCCGTCCGAGGAGACGAAGACGTTGCCGGGGTGCGGGTCGGCGTGGAAGAAGCGGTCGACGAAGTACCCCCGGTACATGAACCGCAGCAGGTCCTTGCAGATCTCCTCGCGCCGACGGGCCGGGATCGTACCCCGGTCGACGTGCCGGATCGATTCGCCGTCGGCGAGCGACTGCACCAGCACCCGGGGCGTCGCGTGCAGTACCTCCGGCACGCTCAGGGTGCGGTACGAGCCGATGGCGTCCCTGGCCCGGTCCATGTTCGCGGCCTCGCCGGTGAAGTCGAGTTCGGGCTCCATCGCGTCGAAGAGGCTGCCGAGCATCGCGTCGAGGTCCATCACGGCGCTGAACCGCGGCGCGGCCCGGCCGAGCAGCCGTGCGGCCCTGCGCATCAGCGCCATGTCGGCGGCCACCGACTCCCGGATGCCGGGGCGCTGGATCTTCACCACCGCGGGCCGCCCGTCCGACAGCGTCGCCCGGTGCACCTGCGCGATCGAGGCGGTGCCGAGCGGCGTCACGGTGTCGAGGTCGTCGAAGCGCAGCTTCCAGTCCGGGCCGAGGTCCCGCTCCAGCACCGGCTCCAGCAGGTAGAACGGCAGCGCCTCCACCTTGTCGTGCAGGTGCTCCAGCTCGGCGGCCAGCGCCGGCGGCGCCAGGTCCGGCCGGGTGGCCATCATCTGTCCCAACTTGATGTAGAACGGGCCGAGTTGCTCCAGCGCCTCCCGCACCGCCACGGCCCGCCGCCGCTCGGCGTCCGGGTGCTCGCGGGTCGCCCTGCGGGTCTGGTTCACCAGCAGGGCGCCCAGCACCCCTGTCACCGTACGAAGACGGTTGCGGATGGCACCCGCCATACGGCCGCGCCTCGCCTTCCGGGTGGTGGTGGGGTTCCCCGCGCCCCTCGGCGGTCGCCGTCCTCGCGCGGAAGCGGAGGAAGCGGGAGGAGCCGCACGGGCAGGGGCGCGGGGGAGTCGCGCGGGGGCAACTCGGCTGGCCGGAGACCCTGTTGGGAGCCTGGTCGGGCGCCCGGTGGGGTCAGGGCGGGGTCAGGTGGGGCGCCCGGTGGGGCGTCAGCCCTTGCGGGCACCGGTGACCGTGGCCGCGCCCGGGAGCACGTCCAGCAACTTGGTGACCGCCTCGGTGAGTTTGGCGATCTGGCCCGGGAGCGACAGCAGGGTCTCCGCGAGGTTCGCGGTGCTGCCGGCGGCCCCGGCGATGCTGCCGAGCGCGTCCAGACCCGGCAGCCCGCCACCCGCCAGCGCGGCCAGCGGGTTGGCGGCGCCTGCTCCTCCGCCGAGCGCGGCCAGCGGATTGGCGGCTCCCGAGATCAGGCCGGCCAGGGCCGGGGCGGCGGGGCCGGCATCCACCAGGGCCTGCACGGTTCCCAGCGGGAGCCCGGCCAGCCCGGGCAGCTTCGCCAGGGCCGACAGATCGGCACCGCCGCTCTTCCGCTTGTTCCTGGACTTCCGGTTGCCGCGGTCGTCGTCATCGTCGTCGTCGCGGTCGAGGAACTCGTCGACGGCTTTCTTGTAGTCGTCCGTGACGTCGCCGATGAGGTCTTTGAAGGTGTCGAACGTGGAGGCCATGGGTTCTCTCCTCGGAGGTGGGTCGAAGGGGCGGGGGAGTGGGAGGGGAAGGCGGGGGAAACGAGGTGCAGGGGGAGCGGGAGGCCCGGGCGGACGGGGAAGGCCACCCGGGGCGGATCAGAGGGTGAGGCCGCCGGACATCTCGATGACCTGCCCGGTGATGTAGCGCGCCCGGTCCGACGCGAGGAAGCACACCAGCGCGGCGACGTCCTCCGCCGAGCCGAACTCCCGTGTCGGGATGAGGCTTTTGACGCGTTCGAGCTGCGGCTCGGGGATCGCGGCCGTCATGTCGGTGGCGATGAAGCCGGGCGCGACCGCGTTCACGGTCACCCCGAGGCCGCCGACCTCCTTCGCCAGCGCCTTGGTGAAGCCGATCACCCCGGACTTGGAGGCGGAGTACGCGGTCTGGCCCGGCGCGCCGTGGATACCGGAGGCGGAGGTGACGTTGACGACGGTGCCGCGCCGGCGCCGTACCAGCGGCATCACCAGCGGCCGGGTCACGTTGAACATGCTGCCGAGGTTGGTCTCCACCACCTCGTCCCACTGCTCGCGGCGCATCCGGGCGAAGCTGACGTCGTGGGTGACGCCCGCGTTGTTGACGAGGACGTCCAGCTCCCCGTCGAGCGCGCGCAGCGCGTCCGCGGCGAACCGGCTCGCGTCCACGGTGTCGCCGACCCGGCCCGGCAGCGCGGTGCACTGCTGGTCGGGGTAGGCGGCGCTCATCTCGTCGGACAGTTCGGCGGCGGCAGCGGCGCTGGAGTGGTAGCCGAAGACCACGTGGGCGCCCTGCGCGAGCGCGAGCCGGACCACCGCGGCGCCGATCCCTCGCGCGCCGCCGGTGATCACGCACTTGCGCCCGCTCAGCGGCAGGTCATCGGCCACTGCCGGCCCCCTCCCCGGCCATCACGAGCTTCGCCTTCTTGTTGTCGACCTCCCGCTCGCGCAGCGCGCGGTACCGCTCCTCGGCGAGCAGCGTGGAGACCATCGGGGTGTAGAACGGGCCGTCGCCGACCAGGGTGATCTTCTCCGGGGTGATCTCGGCCAGGCCGCGCGAGGCGAGCCCGTCCCAGACGGTGGCGAACTCCTCGTACACGTCGACGCCCATCGCGGCGCGCAGCCCGGACCGGTCCAGTTCCATGCCGAGCAGGTGCCGGAAGACGGTGGCCAGCACCCAGTCGTCGGACTGGTAGCGGAAGGCCCGTTCGACCGGCAGCCGGCCCTCGTCGACCGCGGCCTTGTACAGCGACAGGTTGCGCTGGTTGATGTACGACCAGGAGCGGCCCGGTCCGAGGGTGGCGGCGCCGAAGAACGAGATGGCCGCGTAGCCGAGGCCCACCGCGTCCGCGACGTCGTGGAGTTGGGGCCGGTAGCCCTCGCGGAAGTCCCGGCTGGTCGGGTCACCGGGCTTGCGGAAGCTGTACGCGCCGTGCTGCTCGTAGCCCTGGTCGAGCAGGTAGTCCCGGCCGACCCGGTACATCTCCAGGTTGCTGAGGGTGCTGGGCAGTTCGTGGAAGCGGTTGAGCGCGAAGTCGGTGGGGCCGCCGACGTTCAGCTCGTAGTGGGTGATGTCGTAGACGTCCCAGGAGACGAGGGTCTTGAGGTCCTCCAGCATGGTCTCGACGGTCTGCTGCGGCCAGCCGAAGATCACGTCGACGTTGGCGGCGAGGCCGAACTCCCGCGCCCAGTCCAGGCTCTGGATGACGTGCCGGGTGGTCTGCTTGCGGCCGCTGAGGCTGTTCAGCCGCTCGTTGACCTGCTGGACGCCCATGCTGATCCGGTTCATCCCGGAGTCGCGGATGGCCTGCATCTTGTCGCGGGTGAAGAGCTGCGGGATGCCTTCCAGGGTGAGGTCGGCGCCCTCGGCGATGTCCGGGAAGAGCCGGTTCACCAGCTCCATGATCTTCAGGTAGTGCGCCGGGCGGTACAGGTTGGAGGTGCCGCCGCCGAAGTACGCGGAGCCGAGCCGGGCGCCGGTCAACCGGTCCCGGTGCAGCTCTGCTTCGCGCTCGACGTAGCCGTAGTAGTCCTCCAGGGCGTCGTTGCCCTTGAACTCCTCGACCGGGAACAGGCAGTAGCCGCACTTCCCCGGGTCGGTCTTGATGCAGTACGGCACGCCGATGTACAGGAACAGGTCGGGCGCCTGGCCGGCCTTCTGCAGCTTGCGGCGGTCCTCGCTGATCTCGTCGGCGGCGACGGTGGGTTCGGTCCAGTAGCGCGGCGACGGGAAGCCGTGCTGGATCTTGTTGACCTGGCGTTGTTCGAGGTGGCTGTCGATGTAGTCCGTGACGTACGTGGAATCCAGCATGGTCCGGCTCATTCCTCCGGGAGGTTTTCGCGGGTTCGGGGCGCTGGGGCGCGCCGGGTACGGCTGCGTACGGGCACGGGGGGATCAGACGGGCGCGGCGGCCGGTTCCAGGGACAGCACGCGGTCGAGGAGGAAGTCCGCGAGCCCGTCGATGGTCTGGTAGTCGAGGGCTTCCATCGCCTTGTAGCGGAACTCCAACTTCTCCTGGATACGGCGCTGGAGCGCGGTGACGCGGAGGGAGTCCAGGCCGATCTCCAGCAGCGCGAGGGACGGGTCGATGCCGTCGGCGACCGAGTCCATCTCGGCGGACGCCTTGCCCAGCGTCTCCCTGACCTCCTCGGCGAGCCACTCGATCACCGTCTGCTTGCGGTCCTCGGGGCCGAGCGGCGCGAGCGCCTCCAGCAGCTCCCGGCGGTTGCGGCCCGGGCCGTTGCCGGCGCCCTCGCCGGGGTCGGGCAGGTCGTCGCCGGCCAGCGCGCCGGCGTGCCGGAACTCGACGCCTTCGAGGTCGGCGACGATCCGGCCCTCGGCGTCGGTCAGCCGCAGGTCGACCACGAAGCCGGTCCGCGCGTCGTGCGGGCGGCGCCGCACATGCGCCCAGACCTCGCCGGGCAGCGGCCCGGGCAGGGTGAGCCGGCGCAACGCGACCGGGATGTAGCCGCCGGCCAGCAGGGAGTTGGCGGTCTCCGTGGCGCCGGTCTGCGTGTCGCCGCTCTCCGTGCTGTCCCCTGCGGTCGGGGCGGACGCTCCCGCGGGGGTGAGGAAGAGCGCGGCGGCGAGCTGGAGCGCGCCGTCGAGCACGGTGGCGAGCCGGTACGGGTGCGGCTCGGCGGGCGCGCCGTCGGGCGCGGAGGTGATTCGGCCGAGGGCCTCCTCGCGGCCGGGATCGGCCAGTCGCAGCTCGCGCACGGTGGCGAAGTGGAAGCCGTGTTCGAGGCCGCCGTCGCGCAGCGTGCCGTAGAGCTGGGCGGGGCGCAGCTCGTGGGGTGCCTCGGCGCGCAGCGCGTCCGGCAGCCGTCCGGCCCGCTCGGAGCGCGGGGCCGGTGCGATGGTGCCGTGGCAGTGCTCGGACCAGTTGCTCCCCGAGCTGCTGCCGGTGACGGTGAAGCGGCGCTCACCGCCCGGCTCGGGCGCGGTCAGGGTGACCCGGGCGGTGGTCGGCACGCCCGGCGGGAGCACCAGCGGGCGGTTGAACTCCACGTCGCTGAGGACGAGTTGGCCGCGCCCCTGTCCGTTGGCCGCGCCACCCGCCTCGGTGAGCGCGCGGACGGCCAGGTCGAGGTAGCCGGTGGCGGGGAAGACGGTCGCGCCGTGCACCCGGTGGTCGGACCAGGGCGCGGCGGCGGTGAGGCGGTGGTCGTGGATGCTCGCTTCGGGGCGCTGCGCGGGGATCGCGGTGGCGGGCGCCGGCACGGCGGCGGTCGCGGCGGCCGGGGCGGCGGTCGGGGCCGGCGCGCTCACGGTCACCGGCGGGGCCGGGGCGATGGTGGCGGCCGCACCGGCGGCGTTCTCGGTCGGCGCGGACGGGTCGCCCCACCAGTAGCGGTCCTTGCGGAAGGGGTACTGCGGCGCGGCCGAGGTGCGCCGGTAGCGGTCACCGCGGTAGAGCCGGGACACGGCGAGGTCGGCGCCCGCGGTGAACAGGGCGCCGGCGGCGGTCAGTACGCGCCGTACGTCCTGCCGGTCGCGGTCGAGGGTCGGGATGACGGTCACCCCGCGGTCGGCGAACGCCTCGGCGATGTGCGAGGCCAGCGCGGCGTGCGGCCCGATCTCCACCACGAGGGTGCAGCCGGAGTCGACGGCGGTGCGCACCGCGTCCTGGCAGCGTACGGTCTCGCGGGCCTGGGTGGTCCAGTACTCCGGGCCCTCCTCACCGGTGAGCGGGCGGCCGGTGGCGCCGGAGATCACCGCGCACTCGGGCCGGTTCGGCCGCAACTCGGCCGCTTGCTTGTGCAGTTCGGGCAGTGCGGGGTCCATCAGCGGGGAGTGGAAGGCGTGCGAGGTGTGCAGCCACGCGGTGTCCACCCGGGCCTTCGCGGCGAGTTCGGCGATCTCCTCGACGGCGTCGGCCGCGCCGGAGACGACCACGCTGCGCGGTCCGTTGACCGCGGCGAGCGCGACCCGCTCCTCCCGCCCGGCGAGCCAGCCGGCGACCGTGTCCGGGTCGGCGCTGACCGCCAGCATCCTTCCCTCGCGGGGCAGTTCGGCCATCACCCGGCCGCGCTGCACGCTGAAGCGGGCCGCGTCCTCCAGCGTCAGCATGCCGCCGACGCAGGCGGCGACCAGCTCGCCGATGCTGTGCCCGGTCACCGCGGAGGGGCGCACGCCCCAGGAGCGCAGCAACTCGGCGAGGGCGTACTCGACGGCGAACAGCGCGGGCTGGGCGAAGCGGGTGTCGTGGATGTCGGGGGCGGCGGCGCCCTCGGCCTTCTCGGCGCCCTCCGCTCCCTCGGCGCCCTCCGCTCCCTCGGCGCCCTCCGCTCCCTCGGCACCCTCGGCGCCCTCGGCCGCCTTGGCCTCCTCCGCGCCCTCACCCGCGTCGCCGAACAGCACGTCGCGCAGGGGCACTTCGAGGGTGCCGTCCATCGCCGCGGCGCAGCGGTCGATCGCGTCGGCGAACGCCGGTTCCCGCTCGTACAGTTCGCGGGCCATTCCCGGGTACTGGGTGCCCTGGCCGGAGAAGACGAAGGCGACCTCGGCGGTACCGCGCGGGTGGCCGCTGGAGACGGCGGCCGAGGCGCGGCCGGTCTGCCACTGGCGCAGGCTGTTGGCGAGTTGGCTGCCGCCGCGGCCGGTCACCGCGATCCGGTGCCGCAGCGCGGCGCGTCCGGCTGCGGCGGTGAACACCGCTGCGGGAAGGTCCTGTTGCTTGGTGCGGGACAGGAAGTCAGCCCAACGGCCAGCGAGTTCCCGCAGGCTGTCGGCCGACTTCGCCGAGAGCACCAGCAGTTCGTCGGTACGCGACGGCGCGGCGGCCGGCGGCTGCGGATCGGCCGGCCGGGGCCGGGGCGCCTCGCGCAGCAGCGCGTGGGCGTTGGTGCCGCTGTAGCCGAAGGAGTTGACCGCGGCCATCCGGGGGGTGTCGCGGCGCGGCCAGCTCACCGGTTCGCCGGGGATCTGCACGGGGCTGCCGGCCAGGTCGATCTTCGGGTGCAGCCGGTTCAGGTGCAGGCTCGGGTAGATCGTCTCCCGGTCCAGCGACAGCGCGGCCCTGACCACCCCGAGCAGGCCGGCGCCGGCCTCGATGTGCCCGACGTTGCTCTTCCCAGAGCTGACGTAGAGCGGCTGGTCGGCGGGGCGGGCGGCGCCGTAGGTGCGCAGGATGGCGTCCATCTCGATGGGGTCGCCGACCGGAGTGCCGGTGCCGTGCGCCTCCACGTAGTCCACCTGGGTGGGCTGCACGCCGGCGCCGGTCAGCGCGGCCCGGATCACCCGCTGCTGGCTGCTGCCGTCGGGCGTGGTGAGGGTGCGGGTGCGGCCGGTGTGGTTGAGCGCGGTGCCCACCACGCTGGCCAGGATCGGGTCGCCGTGCTCCTCGGCGAGCGACTGCCGCTTGAGCAGCACCGCCACGCAGCCCTCGCTGCGGACGTACCCGTCGGCGTCGGCGTCGAAGGTGCGGCACTGGCCGGCCCGGGAGAACAGGCCGAGCTTGGAGAAGGAGATGTGCACGTTGGGCGCGAGGATCGCGTTGGCGCCGGCCACGATCGCGGAGTCGCACTCGCCGGTGAGGATGGACTGCCGGGCCAGGTGCAGCGCGACCAGCGAGCCGGAACAGGCGGTGTCCACGGTCAGGCACGGGCCGCGCAGGCCGAGGAAGTGCGCGACCCGGCCCGCGGAGATGCTGTCGGTGTCCATCGCCTCGTAGGCGCTGATGGTCTCCAGGCCGCCGCGGTTCTTCATCGTGGAGTAGTCGTAGGACATCAGCGCCATGAAGACGCCGGTGTTGCTGCCGGAGAGCTCGTCGGGGTTCTGCCCGGCGTTCTCCAGGGCGTGCCACACGGTCTGCAGCAGCATCCGCTGCTGCGGGTCCATGTGCACGGCCTCCACGTCGGAGATGCCGAAGAAGGCGGCGTCGAACCGGTCGATGTCGTCGACGAAGCCGCCGTGCCGGACGTAGGTGTGGCCGGGGCTGAGCGGGTCCGCGTCGTAGAGCGCATCGACGTCCCAGCGTTCCGGCGGGACCTCACGGACGCAGTCGCGGCCCTCCTCGAAGACCGCCCGGGCCTCCTCCAGGGTGTGCACGCTTCCGGGCAGGGTGCAGCCGACGCCGACGACGGCAATGGGTTCTGTTTCCAACTGGAGTGCTCTCCTTCGAAGACGGGGAAACGGCGCGGATTTCCGGTGATCCGCGCCGCGTTGCCGACGGCCCGGCGGCCGGAGGATTCGCGCGCCCGGCGGCGTGGCGAAGCGCCCGCGACGCGATTTCTCGACAGAGGTGCCGGCCGGTGCCGGCGTTGTCGCCGACGGACCGGACGGAAGTGGGTCCGCGGGTGCGGGAATTCGGGCCGGCGGAGCGGAATTCGGTCGGCGGATCGACTTTGTCGGCGTCCGGTGAACGGGATTCATCCGGACCGGTAACGGCATCTGGCGGTGATCAGCGCTGCTCGGCGTGGCTCGGTGGTCGAATGCGTGCTCGGAAGAACCGGTCCTGGTTCTGCTCGGAACCGACCGGATGTCACCAAGTGAAGCAGCCAACCGCACCACCTGTGCAACCCGTCGCGGCGACATCACCCGAACGGGTCCAACTACCTGGAGTCGTCCGCGGATTGGGCGGTCCCGTGGCATCGGACCGGCGTTCGGGGCAATTATGCGGCACCGCATAATTGCCCCTACGGGTACATTGTTGTGGCCCGGATATTCCCGCCGTTCCGTGTACGGGCGCGGCGCCGCGATCCACCGGGTTATCACCGAATCAGCACACGCTGTACCTCGTTGGAATGAAAGACACTTCCCTGGTGGGCGGGTCGGAAACAGCCGCCTTACTGTTCAGGGCGCAGCACGCGAGACGGCAGAGAGGGCGTAAGACGTGAGGGGACAGCAGGCGGTGACGGCCCACCCGTTCGCCAGGCCGAGGAACCCGTCCGGCCACGAGCCCGGCCAGGAGCCCCGCGGTGTGCTCGCCGAAGTCGCCGGCTACGCGGAGACGTATCTGTCCGCCGACCGCCCGGTGCGCGCCCACGACCCCGGCCGGCTGGCCGACCTGCTCGGCGGCCCGCTGCCGATCGCCGGCCACTCCGAACAGGACACCGTGCAGCGGCTGATCGCGGCCGGGGAGGCCGGGGCGCTGGCCTCCGGCGCGGCCCGCAGCTTCGGCTACGCGGTCGGCGGCGCGCTGCCGGTCGGCGTCGCCGCGGACTGGCTGACCAGTGTGTGGGACCAGTGCGACGTCTTCCACGACCTCAGCCCGCTCTCCTCGGTCGCCGAAGAGGTCTGCGAGAGCTGGCTGGTGAAACTGCTCGGGCTGCCGGCCGGCACCGTGATGGGCCTGACCTCCGGCTGCACCACCGCCAACCTGGTCTGCCTGGCCGCGGCCCGCGAGCACCAACTCCGGCAGGCCGGCTGGACGGTCAACGAGCAGGGCATGTCCGCCGCGCCGCCGCTGACCGTACTGGTCGGCAAGGAGACCCACATCTCGGTGCTGCGCTGCCTGCGGCTGCTGGGCCTGGGCGGCGCGATCCGCTACGTGGAGGCCGACGACGAGGGCCGGATGGCGGTGCCCCACCTGCGCGAGCTGGCCGCGGCGGCGCCCGGCGGGCTGATCGTGTGCGGCCAGGTCGGGTCGATCAACTGCGGCTCGGTCGACCCGCTGCGGGCCGTCGCCGAGGTCACCCACGCGTACGGCGGCTGGCTGCACCTCGACGGCGCGTTCGGGCTGTGGGCCGCGGCCACGCCGCGCCGCCGCCGGCTGCTGGACGGCGCCGACCTGGCCGACTCCTGGTCCTGCGACGGCCACAAGTGGCTCAACACCCCCTACGACAGCGGGCTGGCGTTCTGCGCCCGGCCCGAGCCCTTCCACCAGGCGGTCGGCATCCACGCCGACTACATCCACAGCACCGAACGCACCGGCCGCGACCCGATGAACTACCGGGTGGAGATGTCCCAGCGGGCCCGCTCACTGACGCTGTGGGCGGTGCTGCACCACCTCGGCCGGCAGGGCATCGCGGACCTGGTCGACCGCAACTGCGCCGCCGCCTGCCGCCTCGCCGTCCGGCTCGCCGCGGAACCCGGCATCGACCTCCTGGCGCCGGTCCGGCTCAACCAGGTGCTGCTGCGGATCGGCGACGACGCGCACACCAACCGGGTGGTCGAGCGGCTCAACTCCGAGGGCACCTGCTGGGTGACGCCCACCCAGTGGAAGGGGCGCGGCGCCGTACGGCTGTCGGTGTGCAGCTGGCGCACCGACGAGGAGGCGACCGGACCCGCGGTGGCCGCCTTCCTCGCCGCCCACCGCGCCGCCGGCTCCGACGACAGCATCCCCCGTACGCCCGGCGCTCCCCGTACGCCCGGCGCTCCCCGCACTCCCGGTACTTCCCCCGACGAACGACAGGAGACGACACCGTGACATTCGAGTTGGAGCCGACCGAGGACGTCGACGAGGTGGCCGACATCCTCACCTCGGCGTTCCACGAGGACCCGGTGATCGGCTGGATGGTCCCGCACGAGCTGCCCGGGCGGGACGCGTACGTGAAAGGGTTCATGCACGCCTGGGTCCGCTTCATGCTCGACCACGAGGGCACCGCGCTGATGTCGCCCGGCCGCGACGCCGCCCTGGTCTGGGAGCCCTCCGAGCGCGAGCCCGTCACCGTCGCGGACCAGGAGGCGTTCGAGGCGGCGATCACCGCGGTGACCGGTCCCGCGGCCGGCCGCTGCCGGCAGCTGATCGGACTGCTCGACGCGCACTACCCGACCGACCTGCCGCCGCACGTCCACGGCGCGCTCGCCGCTGTGCGCCCCGGCAGCAGCAGCCCGGGCGCCTTCGTCCGGCTGGCCGGGGCGATGCTGCTGCACCTGTACCGGAACGGGCTCGGGGTGTACTGCGAGGCGTCCTCCGAGTCCAGCTCGGCGCTGTGGCAGCGGTTCGGGTCGCTGCCGATCCGGCCGCCGATCCTGCTGCCGGGCACCGACATCGCGCTGACCCCGCTGTACATGAGCATCGAGGACATCACCCGGCACCCGGCGCTGCCGGTGCTGCTCGGCGACCATCAGCCGTTGACCGCGTGACCGCGTGACCGGGAGGCCTCGCTGGTACGGCCGGCCGTCGAATTCCGAACCCGGTCATCCGATCTTTCATCTCCGGAGGGAGCGCTCAACACCCCATGAATCCCCGTCGATTCGGGCAAAGGGCACGGAACTCCGGATCTGGTCTGGACCCTTGACGGGATGTTTGGTTCAGCAGTTGAATCCCCGGTGTTCGGGCAACCGCATTACCCAACAGTGCTCAGCGTGGCGTGAGTGGCGAGACTGCACGCCAACCCCCACCGCAAGCATGCGCAAACCTCGCGGAAACACACCGGCGAGCCGCGACACACACGGTATGTCCTGCCATGGGGCCTGAGTTCAACCACTGAACATCGGAGTCATCGACATGGGTGTGTCACGTCGTACGTTCCTCACCACCGTCGCCGGCGGTTCGGCCGCCGCGGGGATCGCGGCCGTCGGGCTGGGCGCGGGGACCGCGGGTGCGGCCACGACCGAGCCGGCGGCCGTACGGCCCGCGGCCAGCGGCGCCGGCGACGTCGTCGGCAAGATCACCGTGGGCTACCAGGGCTGGTTCGCGTGTGCCGGGGACGGCGCGCCGATCAACGGCTGGTGGCACTGGAGCCAGAACTGGGGCCAGGCGCCCTCCACGTCCAACAACGCCATCAAGGCGTGGCCGGACATGCGCGAGTACGCCAAGGGGTACCAGACCGGGTACGCGAACCTCAACGGAGGCGGGGCCGCCACCCTCTTCTCCTCGTACGACCAGCAGACGGTCGACACCCACTTCGCGTGGATGAAGACCTACGGCTGCGACGCCGCCGCCCTCCAGCGCTTCAACCCCAACAGCAGCGAGGGCCCGACCCGCGACGCGATGGCGCAGAAGGTGCGCAACTCCGCCGAGTCCAAGGGCGTCAAGTTCTACGTCATGTACGACGTCTCCGGCTGGACGAACATGCAGTCGGAGATCAAGGACGACTGGACCAACAAGATGAAGGCGCACACCGCGAGTTCGGCGTACGCCCAGCAGAACGGCAAGCCGGTGGTGTGCATCTGGGGCTTCGGCTTCAACGACGACAACCACCCGTTCAGCGCTGACGCCTGCCTGGACGTCATCAACTGGTTCAAGGGGCAGGGCTGTTACGTCATCGGCGGGGTGCCGCGCGAGTGGCGCACCGGCACCGGCGGCTCACGGGCCGGGTACTCCGGCGTCTACCACGCGCTCAACATGATCTCGCCCTGGATGGTCGGCGCGATCGGCAACGCGGGTGACTCGGACAACGCGTACACCACCTACACGGTGCCCGACCAGGCGGACTGCAACGCGAACGGCGTCGACTACCAGCCGTGCGTGCTGCCCGGCGACGTCTCGGCGCGGCAGCGCGCGCACGGCGACTTCATGTGGCGGCAGTTCTACAACATGTGCCGGGCGGGGGCGCAGGGCATCTACATCTCGATGTTCGACGAGTACGGCGAGGGCAACCAGATCGCGAAGACCGCCGAGAACGCGTCCATGGTGCCCTCCGGGTCCGGTCTGTGGGCCCTCGACGAGGACGGCACGGCCTGCTCCTCGGACTACTACCTGCGGCTGACCGGTGACGGCGGCCGCATGCTCAAGGGCCAGATCGGCGTGACCGCGACCCGGCCCACCCCGCCGGTCGCCTGACGCCCACCGGTCTGACGCGCGGTACGCACGGTACGGCCGCTCGGCGCGGGACACCGTAGCCTCTGCGGTATGAACGACTCCGTACACGTGCGTACCGCCACTTCAGAGGACATCGAGGGCATTGTCACGTGCAGCGTGGCGCTGCTGACGGAGGACGCCGCGGTCCGCGACCCCCGGGTGGAGCCGCTGTGGACGCTGCGGCACGGCAAGGAGTCGTTCGCGGCGACCCTCGCGGACCCGTCGTGCCTGCTGCTGGTGGCCGACGACGGGGCCGGCGCCGTCGTCGGCTACCTGCTCGGGGTTCTCGCGGAGCCGGTCGGGGTCCTGCCGATCCGCAGCGCCACGCTGCGCGCGCTCTACGTCGCGCCCGAGCACCGCGGTGGGGGCACCGGCACCCGGCTCACCGCGGATTTCTTCGGCTGGGCCCGGCAGCGCGGCGCCGTCCGCGCCGAGGTCAACGCGTACGCCGCCAACGAGGCGGGCCGCCGCTTCTACGAACGCCAGGGCTTCACCACCCGCGCGGTCCGCCTCGACCTGGACCTCGCGGTGCCCTCGGCAACGGAAGCGCCTCGCCACGACGGCTGAGGGCCCACCCCCGACCGCGCCCCTTCGGCCAAGCGCCGTTGTGCTTGCGGTCCGTTCCCGACCGCGCCCCGGTGGCCTGATGAGTGCGCAGTTCCCCGCGCCCCCTGAGGGTGACCCTCTCTCCGCGGAGGAGCCGCACCTACTCAGGGGCGCGTGGGGGTTCTCCCGCTGGCTCCGCCGGGGGCACCCCCACCCAGGCGAAGCTCTGGGGGAGAACTGCGCGACAAGCCCCCCACCGAGAGGTGGTCCCTCAACCGACAGGACGGGGCAGCCGGGCGGGTCAGTCCACCCCCGGATAGTGGACGTCGATGCGCTCGCGGATGCGGTCCAGCGTCCCCATGATCGAGAGGGAACCGTCGAGCGGGACAAGGGGGGACTCGGTCTCGCCGGCGCGCAGCGCCCTCATGACCTCCGCGGCCTCGTGCCGCATACTCCCGCGGTCGTGGTCATCGCTGATGTCGGCGAGCCGCACCGTCTGCGGCGCGACCCCCTCCCGATGCACGGTGAACCGATCCGCGTTGAAGAACCCGTCGGGAATCTCGATCCGCCCTCCGGTCCCGGCAATCGCCGCCGGCGCCCCGATATCCGCGGTGAACCCGCAGCTCAACGTGGCGACGGCCCCACCGTTCCAGCCGAGCACGATCCCGGTCGCCGCGTCCACCCGCTCGGGCGTCAACTGCGCCCACGCCTCGACCGTGTCGGGTTCCCCGAGGAAGAGCTGCGCGAAGGACACCGGGTAGACACCCAGATCGAGCAGCGCGCCCCCGCCCAGTTCGGGATCGCGCATCCGGTGCTCGGGCGGGAAGTCGTTGAAGAACCCGAAGTGCGCGCTGATGTGCCGCACTTCACCGATCACACCCTCCTGCACCAGCGCCAGCAGATGCAGGATCAGCGGGTTGCAGTACGTCCACATCGCTTCCATCAGGAACAGGTCGCGCTCGCGGGCGATCCCCACCAGCTCCCGCGCTTCACGGGAGTTGATGGTGAACGCCTTCTCGCACAGCACCGCCTTCCCGGCCTCCAGGCACAGCCCGGCGGCGGCCCGGTGCGCGGAGTGCGGCGTGGCCACGTACACCACGTCCACCTCCTCGTCCGCGGCGAGTTCGGCCCAGGTGCCGTACGCGCGCGGGATACCGTACCGCTCCGCGAACGCCTTCGCGCTCTCGGTGCTGCGCGAGCCGACCGCGACCACCTCGGCGTCGTCCGGCAGCGACAGCAGGGCCTTCGTGAAGCTGGCGGCTATCCCGCCGGTGGCCAGGATGCCCCAGCGAATCCTGCCGGTCGTGTGCTCGCTCATCGTCCGTACGCCCTCGCTCGTTGCGGACCTCACATCTCGGTCCCCGGATATTCGTGCTCCGTGCTCCCCGCAGACTGAAAGGATAGGCAACGCTTCAACGACTTCCGATGGAGAGTGCCGCCGTGCAGGACGCCGGGCCGGATACCCCCGCCCAGTTCACCGCAATCCCCGCCCCCACCACCGCCCCCACCCCTTCCCCGACCTCGACCCCGATCCCCGCTCCCCGTAGCGGCGGCCCTCGCGGTCCCCGCCCGGCGCAGGCCCGCGCCGGCTTCGTCGTCACCCTCGCCCTCGGCGGCCTCACCGCGCTGCCGCCGCTGTCGATGGACATGTACCTGCCCGCGCTGCCGCGGGTCTCGCAGGCCCTGCACGCGTCGTCCGCGACCGCGCAGATCTCGGTGACCGCGTGCCTGGCCGGCATGGCGCTCGGGCAGCTCGTGGTCGGCCCGCTCAGCGACCGCTGGGGCCGGCGCGGCCCGTTGCTGACCGGCATGGTCATCTACGTGCTGGCCACCGTGGCCTGCGCCTTCGCCCCCACGGTCGCGCTGCTGATCGCCTTCCGGCTGATCCAGGGGCTGGCCGGCTCCGCGGGCATCGTGATATCCCGCGCGGTGGTCCGCGACATGTACGACGGCCTGGCGATGGCCAGGTTCTTCTCCAACCTCCAGCTCATCTCCGGGGTGGCCCCGATCATCGCCCCGGCGATCGGCGGCCAGGTCCTGCGGCTGACCGACTGGCGCGGCATCTTCGTGCTCTGCGCGGTGGTCGGCACCCTGCTCACCCTGGTGTGCTGGCGCCGGCTGCAGGAGTCGCTGCCGCCCGAGGGCCGCCACGCCGGCGGGCTGACCTCCACCTTCGGCTCGATCCGCGGGCTGGTCGCGGACCGGGTCTTCACCGGCTACGTCCTCGCGGCCAGCTTCGCCTTCGCGGCGCTGTTCACGTACGTGTCCGCGTCGTCGTTCGTCGTCCAGGACATCTACGGCGCGTCCCCGCAGACCTACGGGCTGCTCTTCGGCCTCAACTCCGTCGGCCTGGTGGCCGTCGGCCAGTTCAACGGCAAGGTGCTGATGGGCCGGGTGGAGATGAACAAGGTGCTCGGCGTCGGGCTCGCGCTGATCACGCTCGCCTCCACCGCGCTCGTGCTGCTGACCACCGGCGTCCTCGGCCGGGCCACGCTGCCGGAGATCGCGGCCGCGCTGTTCGTGCTGATGGCGTCGATGGGCCTGGTGATGCCCACCGCGAACACCAGCGCGCTGCTGCGCACCCGCCGGCACGCGGGCGCTGCCTCGGCGCTGCTCGGCACCTCCTCCTTCCTGGTGGGGGCGATCCTGTCCCCGCTGTCGGGCGTGGCGGGCGACGGCACCGCGGTCCCGATGGCCGTCACGCAGCTCGGCTGCGTGCTGGTCGCCGTGGCGTGCTTCGTCGGGCTCTGCCTGCGCGGTCGGCGTACGGTGGAGGGACCGTAGACCCTCGGGAGGTTGCGATGTCCGACGATCCGGAGAAGACCTGGGCGTTCAAGACAGCCGACAGCTCACTGCACACGGGGTCGGAGCACTCCGTGGACCCGGAGGACCTGGTGATGGCCTCCGGCCGGGACTGCACCCCGGAACTGATCGAGCAGGCCCGCAAGGCACTGGAGGAACATGGCCCCGCCGCTGTCGAGAGGTTCCTGCCGTGAGGCCGACCTCGACGCCGACGAGCTGCACCGGATCGTCCCCGAGCTGACCTCCTGGCTGGAGCCCGGCCCCGACGCCGACCGCCCGCACCCCTGGTGCGCGGGCGCCGTCGTCGTGGCCGGGCGCGGCCGCACCGTGGCACTGCACGAGGCGGTCGGCTGGGCGGTCCGCTACGCGGCGTACGACGAGCACGCCGACCGCGGGGTGGAGCTGCCGCGCGAGCAGTGGGTGCCCGCCCGGCCCGACACCGTCTTCGACCTCGCGTCGGTCACCAAGCTGTTCACGGCCGTCGTCGCCGTCCAGCAGATCGCGCGCGGCACGCTGCGCCTGGACGCGCCGGTCGCCACGTACGCGCCCGAGCTGACGGCCGCCGCCGCGCACGGCATCACGCTGCGGCACCTGCTCACCCACACCTCCGGGCTGCGGCCGGAACTGCCGCTCTACGACGAGCCCGACGCGGCCGCCCGTGCCGCCCGGCTCGCCGCCGAACTCCCACTCGCACCGCCGGGCAGCAGCCGCACCTACTCCGACCTGAACCTGCTGCTGCTCCAGACGGTGCTCGAACGCGCCACCGGCCGCACCGTGGACCGGCTCATCGCCGACCACGTCACCATGCCGCTGGGGATGACCGACACCCGATACAACCCGCCCGCCTCCACGCTGCCGCGGATCGCCGCCACCGAGGACCAGCGCAGGCCGTGGGGCAAGCTCGACCGGGGCATGGTGCACGGCACCGTCCACGACGAGAACGCCTACGCGATGGGCGGGGTCGCCGGGCACGCCGGGCTCTTCTCCACGGGGTGGGACCTGGCGCTGTTCTGCCGCGCGATCCTCGACGCCGCCGCGGGCACGTCGGACACGCTGCTGTCCGCCGCGGGGGTGCGGCTGCTGCTCGGCCGTGACGCTGAGGGTGATGCCTCCGGCGGTGATGGCGGCCCCGACAGTGGCGGCTCTGACGGTGACAGCTCTGACGGTGGCCGTGGCGTGCCGCTCGGCTTCGAGTGCGATCAGCCGTGGTTCATGGGGGAGTTGGCCGGGCGCGGTGCCATCGGGCACTGCGGTTTCACCGGAACCAGCCTGGTGCTGGACCCGGCGACCGACTCCTTCTTGGTGCTGCTCACCAACTCCGTCCACCCGATGCGCGGTTGGCGGGAGGGCAGCAGGCCGCGGGCCGAGGCGGCGACCCGGTTGGCGCGCGCGGTGCGGTAGTTCGGCGCGGGTGCTCCGCGCGGCGGTTCAGCGCGGTGGTTCAGCGAGAGGGCCCGGCCGGCCGCGGCCGCAGCGCGTCCATGACGAGCTCGATCAGGCGGTCGGCCTGCTCCGGGCTGTCCGAGGTGGCCGCGGTCATGAAGATCCCGAGGAGCATCATCGTGACGTCGTCCGCCGCGACGTCGCCGCGGATCGTGCCGTCCTCCGCGCCGCGGGCGAGGAGGGCGCCGATGGCGCCGCCGATCCGCCGGCGCGTGTCGGGGGTGGCGATCGCGCCGGAGGCCCACCCGGCGCGCAGGACCTCGGCCATGCCGTGCTTGGTGGCGACGAAGGCGGCGTAGCGCCGCATCCACGCGCGCAGCGCGTCGGCGGGCGCCAGTTCCTCCAGCAGGCGCGGGACGCTGCCGGTGACGGCGTCCAACTCCGCCGCGTACACGGCTTCCACCAGTGCCTCGCGGGTCGGGAAGTGCCGGTAGAGGGTGCCGATGCCCACGCCCGCGGCACGGGCGATCCCTTCGAGCGCGGCGGTCTCGCCGGTGGTGGTGAAGGCGACGCGGGCGGCGTCGACGAGCTTGTCCCGGTTGCGCAGGGCGTCGGCGCGGGAGGCGCGCTTGCGTGCCGCGGGTGCGGGCCCTGGCTCGGGGACGGACCCGGGTTCGGGTGTGTGCGCGGGGTCGGGTGCGGAATCGGCGCCGGACAAAGCGGAGGGACCTCCGGTAAGGCTGCTACAGTGGAAATGCGGAGGCTCCTCCGCTTACCTCATCGTCTCATGAGTGAGGACATACCCTTCCATGGCTGAAATCCCCGCTCCGCACGCGGGCGGCACCGCCGACCTCGGCGGCCTCACCGTCTCCCGCATCGGCTTCGGCGCGATGCAGCTCGAACGCCTCCATGGTGACCGCGACGCGGCGATCGCCCTCCTGCACCGCGTCGCGGAGCTGGGCGTGAACCACGTGGACACCGCGCAGTTCTACGGCGACGGCTTCGTCAACGGGGTGATCCGCGACGCCTACCGCGACGCCACCGGCGGGTCCGACGGCTCCGGCGTCATCGTCGTCAGCAAGGTCGGCGCCACCCCGGACGCGGGCCGTATCCCGCTGCGCCTCGCCCAGCGCCCCGACGAGCTGCGCGCGAGCGTCGAGGACAACCTCAAGAGCCTCGGCCTCGACCGCATCCCGGTGGTGAACCTCCGCCGCGCGGACTCCGGCCCCGGGCTGCGCGCCGAAGGCGACCAGGTGGTCGACCTCGACGACCAGCTAGCGGTGATGACCGCGCTGCGCGACGAGGGCAAGATCGGCGCGATCGGCCTGAGCGCCGTCTCGCTCGACACCCTGCGCCGCGCGCTCCCGGCCGGCGTCGTCTGCGTCCAGAACTCCTACAGCCTGGTCGCGCGCGAGGACGAGGAACTGCTCGCACTCTGCGTCGCCGAGAACATCGCCTGGGTGCCGTTCTTCCCGCTGGGCGGCGCGTTCCCCGGCCTGCCCAAGGTGACCGACGCCCCGGAGGTGCACGCGGCGGCCGAGGCGCTCGGTGTCACGCCCGCGCAGATCGGCCTCGCCTGGCTGCTGCACCACACCCCGAACACCGTGCTCATCCCGGGCACCGCGGACCCTGCCCACCTGGCGGCCAACGTCGCCGCGGGCGCGATCCGGCTGGACCCGGCGACGCTGGCGGCACTGGACGCGGTCAAGTCCCGCACCGGCGACTTCGAACTCTGATCCCCCGTCCATCGGTCCGCCCTGGCCACCCGGCCGGGGCGGACCGACGCGTCAGGACCCGTCGGCGTCCGGCCTGCGTTGCGCGAGCTCGGATGGGTGCACTCCACGACTGGGCGGGGAAGTCGCGCGGGATATAGACTTCGTGTTGCCCTTATATAAAGGAGTCCAACATGACGGTGACGACTATCGACCTCGACGACGACGCACTGGACAAGGCCATACGTGTCGCCGGAGGTGGCACCAAGAAGGATGTGGTCAACGCCGCCCTTCGCGAATACGCCGAACGCCACGAGCGGGCCGCGCTCGTGGCCAGGCACTTTCAAGCCGCCCAGCAGTGGGACTACGAGGGCTGGCGGCAGCGCCGCGTCGACGACAAGCAGGGTGGCGCGTGATCCACTACCTGCTCGACTCCTCAGGTCTGTGGCGTCTCCTGCGGGAGGAGCAGCTCAGGGAAGCGTGGCTGGACACCACCACTCTCCAGACCATCGGCTCGTGCGCCGCGCAGCGCGCCGAGTTCCGGCGCTCAGCACGGAACGTCGCCGAGTACGAGGCCATGGGACGGATGTTCACCGACCTTTATCCCGACGTACCTGTTCCGAAGAGGGTGTGGGACTGGATCGACGCGGCCCAGTACGCTCTCGCCGAGAAGGGGGTGCTCGGCGCGGCCGGGCCGCTCGACCTGATGATCTGCGCGACCGCCGCGCATCACGGGCTGATCGTCCTGCATGACGACGCCGACTTCGTCACCGCAGCCCGCTTCCTGCCCGACGTGAGCGAGCGGAACGTGCGCGACGCCCCGGCGTTGTAGGTCCTGCCCGGAGCCGAAGGGGCTCGGGAGCAGCAATGGCGTGGGTGGTGCGTCCGTTCCGTCGGCCGGCGCGGGAGTTGGGGGCTGAACGGGGCACGGGGCGGGGGCTGCTCCGGCAGGATGTGGGGGGAGCGAGGGGGGACCGTATGGCGGTGCGGGCGGGCGAGGGCGGCGGGAGGCCGCTCGGATACGGCGAGGCGCTGCGCCGGCTGCGGGACGCGCAGAAGAGCGCGAAGGGCGTGTCGCTCTACTCGCGGTACGTGAACCGGCCGGTGGGGCGGGTGCTGGCGGCCGGGGCGTACCGGGCGCGGCTGAGCCCGAACCAGGTCACCCTGGTCAGTGCCGCGTGCAGCGCGTTCGGAGTGGCCGCGGTGGCGGTGGCGCGGCCGTCCTGGCCGCTCGCCGTGGCCGTGTACGCCGCCCTCGCCGTCGGCTTCGCCTTCGACTCCGCCGACGGCCAACTCGCCCGGCTGCTGGGGAAGGGCGGCCCGGCGGGGGAGTGGCTGGACCACGTGGTGGACTGCGCGAAGATCACCGCGCTGCACGCCGCCGTGCTGATCACCTTCTACCGGCACTTCCGACTGCCGGGCGACGGCTGGCTGCTGGTTCCCCTCGGTTTCCAACTCGCCGCTGTCCTGGTCTTCTTCGGCGGCCTGCTGACGGACAAGCTGAAGCCGAAGGGGAGTTCGGGCCCGGCGGCCGCGCCGTCACGGCTGCGGGCGGTCGCGCTGCTGCCGGTCGACTACGGCGTGATGTGCGCGGTGTTCCTGCTGCTCGGCAGCGAACGGGCCTTCCGCTACGGCTATACCGCGCTGTTCGCGGCGCACGCGCTGTTCCTCGCGGCCTTCCTCACCAAGTGGTTCCGCGAGCTCACCGCGCTTCAGCGCCAGGCGGGTTGACCGGCGGCACCCCGGCCGCCACCGCGCTCGCGCCGCTCCCGGCACCGCCGGGCGGACCGGTGAGGAGGTCGAGGGCACGGCGTAACTGGGTGCTGGACGTGTGCACCGTGTAGGGGAAGTAGACGATCTCCACGCCGACCGTCGCGAACCTCTCCTCCAGCCGCCGCCCCTTGTCGGTGCCGCGCCAGTCGTCGCCCTTGAACAGCACGTCGAAGCGCACCTGGCGCCAGGTCTCCAGCTTGTCCGGCACGGTCTCCACGAACGCGGCGTCCACGAACCGCACGCTGCGCACGATCTCCAGTCGCTCCACCAGCGGCACCACCGGGCTTCGCCCCTTGGCGAGTTGGGCCATCTCGTCGGAGACCACCCCTGCCACCAGGTAGTCGCACTGGCTGCGCGCGTGCCGCAGGATGTTCAGATGGCCCACGTGGAAGAGGTCGTAGACCCCCGGCGCGTAGCCGACCCGGTGCAGCATCATTCGACCCCCAGCCGTACAACGCTCCCCAGCGCTGCCGAGTCTCAGACGATAGCCGGACGTATCGCGGTCAAAGGGGGATTCGTGGAATTCCGAACTTCAACGCTTGGCAAGCTCAGGTGTGGAGAGCGCGTGAACGACTAAGGTGTGCACTTGTCTGGATCTGGGGGCACGTCCCGGGGGGAAGGAACACTTCGTGGGTTCGTCGGGTCTGCGCCGCCGGCTGCTGCTGGTCTCCACCAACTACGCGCCGGAGCACGCCGGGATAGGGCCGTACGCCACGCAGATCGCCGAGCACTGGGCGGCCGGTGGCGCGGAGGTGCACGTGCTCACCGGCATGCCGCACTACCCGGCGTGGAAGCTCGACCCCGCGTACGACGGGGTGCGGCGGGTCGAGGAGGACCGGGCCGGGGTACGGGTGCACCGGCGCGGACACGCGGTGCCCGCGCGGCAGACCGCGCTGCGCCGGGCCACGTTCGAGGTGAGCGTGCTGCGCGGCGGGCGCGACGAACCGGCCGGGATGGGGCGGCCCGACGTGGTGTTCGCGCAGATGCCGAGCCTGGCCGGCGGCGTGCTCGGGGCGCGGCTGGCCGAGCGCCACCAGGTGCCCTTCGTGCCGATCGTGCAGGACCTGATGGGCGCCGCGGCCGCGCAGAGCGGGATACGCGGCGGCGGGCCCGCCGCCCTGGCCGCCGGGCTCGTCGAGAAGTACGCGCTGCGGCGGGCCGCGCTCGTCGGGGTGATCCACGAGTCGTTCACGGCGAAGGTGGCCGCGATGGGGGTGCCGCCCGAGCGGATACGGGTGGTGCCGAACTGGTCGCACGTACAGCGCCCTTCGCGGCCCCGCGCGGAGATGCGGGCCCGGCTGGGGTGGCGGCCGGGGCAGACCGTGCTGCTGCACTCCGGGAACATGGGGCTCAAGCAGGGCCTCGACGTCCTGGTCGAGACGGCGCGTTCGGCCCCCGAGACCCGGATCGTCCTGATGGGCGAAGGCAACCAGCGCGAGTACCTGCGCTCGCTCGCGGGCGGCCTGCCCAACCTCGACTTCCTCGCCCCGGCCACCGACGACGAGTTCCCCGAGGTGCTGGCCGCCGCCGACTTCCTCCTGGTCACGCAGCGGGCCTCCGTCCGCGACATGAGCCTGCCGTCCAAACTCACCTCCTACTTCGCGGCCGGGCGCCCCGTGATCGCCTCGGTCTCCGCGGACAGCGGCACCGCCCAGGAGGTGCTGCGCTCCGGCGCCGGCGTCGTCGTCGCGCCCGAGTCCCCGGGGGAGTTGCTCGCCGCGGTCCAGGCGCTCACCCTCGACCCCGCCCGCACCGCCGTCCTCGCCGCGGCCGGCCCGGTCTACGTCGACGCGCACCTCTCCCGCGATGCCGGGCTCGGCCGTATCGACGCGTTGCTCTCCGAGGCGCTGGCCGAACGCGCCCCCGCGGCAAGCGAGTCCACCGCTCCCGCGCCGGGCCCGGCACCTACTGCCGTGGCGGAGGCGGAAGTTGCCGAGCAGCCCGACGTGCCCGGGGTCCCGGCGGAGCCTGCGGTCGGGGCCGGCCGGGGGGACGAGGCCGCCTCCGGGCAGCCGGTCGGGGCCGCGTCGGTCACTACTGACGGTGCGCCGGATACTGCTCCCCGTACGGCAGTTGGGGGCGAGACCGGCGTTCAGGGGCGTACGGAGCCGGGTCCGGCGCCTGCCGTTCCGCCTACCGTTCCGCCCGTCGTTCCGCCTGCGGTGGCGGAGCCGGACGGTCGGGCGGTGCCCGCGAGGCCCGCGCACGTGCCGACTGTGCCCGACGAAGCCCCGGGCGCGGAAGGCCCGCCGCCGTCGGCAGGAGCGGTCGCGCCGCCGCGGCCCGTGGCTCCGCCACCGCCGGTCGGGCCGCCGCGCCCGACCGCCCCGCCGCGCCCCTCCGTTCCGCCCCAGGCCGGTGCGGAGCCGCCGGAGGCGGAAGGCGAAGACGGCGCCGACGTCCCCGAGCCCTCGGCCGCGGACCCGGCCCAGGCGGCGGCCGGAGCCGACCCCGTCACGGGACCGGGCGAGGCGGACTCCGACCCGGGCCCGGAGACGGAAACGGGCGAGGCGGACTCCGAAGCCGTCGCCGGGAGCGAGGAGCCGGAGGTGCCCGCGGGGGCGCCCGCGGGGGAAGGCGGGGCCGGCCGTGAGCGGTGAACTGCGGGACGACGGCGAGGAAGTGGACCTCGTCCGCGACCAGGTACGGCAGATCGTCCGGTACAAGGGCCTGATCGCGGCCGGCCTGGTGGTGGGCCTGGCCGGCGGCGCCTTCCTCGCCCTGGGCGGCGCGAACACGTACGCCGCGAGCAGTTCCGTGATGGTGCGGGCGGCGACCGCGGACCCGTTCGCCGCGGGCGCGACGCCCGACAAGGGCATCGACATCGGCACCGAGCGCCAGTCCGCGATGAGTACGACCGTCGCCGAGGCCGCCGCGAAGGAGGTGAAGCAGCCGGTCAAGAAGCTCCAGCACTGCCTCCAGGTGACGAACCCGCCCAACACGCTCGTCCTGCGCTTCACTTGCGCCGCCCCTGACGGCGAGGACGCGGCCGCGTGGGTCAACGCGTTCACCAAGTCCTACCTGAACGACCGGGAGTCGGCGACCAAGGCCACCATCAAGAAGATGGTGAAGGGCTACCAGGACCAGCTCAACCCGCTGGTCAAGCAGCGCAACGACCTGCTCGACCAGATAGCCGCCACCACCGACAGCCAGGTCATCGGCACCCTCGTGTCCGTGCAGACCAACCTGCTCAGCCGGATCACCGAACTCAACGGCGACATCAGCGGGTTACGGGCGCTCGACACCACCCCGGGCGTGGTGATCAAGCCCGGCACGGTGCCGGACGCGCCGACCGGCCCCGGGACGACGCTGATGCTGGGCCTCGGCGCCGCCGTCGGACTCGCGCTCGGCCTGCTCGCCGCGTGGCTGCGGCTGGTCTTCGACCCGCGCCCGCGCTCCGCGGGCGAGGTCACCCGCGTGATGGACGCACCGGTGCTCGGCACCCTGCCCGGCGGGCGCGACCGGCGCGACCGGCGCGACCGGCGCGACCGGCAGGGCCCGGCGGGCCACCAACCGCTGCTCGCCGAGGGCCAGTCCACCGGCCGGCTCGCCGAGGAGTACCGGGCGATCGCGTTCCGGCTCAGCCACGACCGGCGGTTCGCCGCACGCCGCAGGCTGCTGGTGGTGGAGCCACGCGGCAGCAGTGACGCCGCGGCCGCGGTCGCCGTCAACCTCTCCGCGTCCTTCGCCGAGATGGGCAAGGAGGTGCTGCTCGTCGAGGCCGACCTGCGCACCCCGTCGCTGTCCGGGCGGCTGCGCTCGGCCGACCCCGGCCGCCCCGGCTGGGCCCGCACCCCGGGCCTGGCCGAAGGGGGTTGGCCCGCCGGGCTCCAACTGCCCGTGGACACCGGCGAGTACGGCTCCTTCGACCTCGTGCCCGGCCGCCGTGTACCCAACGTGGCCCGCGCGCTGACCTCCGGCCAGGCCGACCGGCTCTTCGCCGAGGCCGACGACCCCGGCACCGTCGTGGTCGTCCTCGCCCCGCCCGTCCTGTCCTACGCCGACGCGCTCGCGCTCGCCGACCGGGTGGAGGGCGTGGTCGTGGTCTGCGACCCGGCCGAGGTGCGCCGCGAAGACCTTGTGCGGGTAAGGGAGTTGGTCGCGGGGGCCGGCGGCGCCGTACTCGGCGCCGTGCTGCACCGCACCCCGGCCGTGCCCGGTCGCTCCCGGTTCCTGCCGCGCCGCCCGCGTTCGGGCCGCCGCGCCACCGCGCCCGCCTCCGCCCGTGACGCCACGTCCACCGAGCCCTTCCCCGCCGACCCGGAGCGCCACCCGGTCCCTTGACCGGCCCCGCACCGCGGCCCGCCGCGGCCCCCGGGGCCGAACTCCCGCATCGCGCTGCCCCGTACGGCGCCTCCTACGGCAACGCGTCCGGCAGCCCGTACGACGCTCCCTACGACGACCTGTACGGCGATCCGCGCGAAGCCCCCTACGAAGGCCTTGCCGAAACCCCGGACCTGGTCGAAGTCCCGTACCGGCAAGCCCACTTGGCCGTCGATGCCGACGGCGGCACGGACAGCGACGGCGGCACGGACAGCGGCACGGACGACAGCACGGACCCGGACGGGCCGCGCGGCAGGCGCCGCGGGTTGGCCGCCGTCGTCAGCTCCGTCGCCGACCAGGGCGTCGCCGCCTTCACCAACATCATCGTGCTGGTGGTCGCCGCCCGGCTCTCCACGGCGGCCGGCTTCGCGGTGTTCTCGATGGTCTACATGGTCTTCACGGTGCTGCTCGGCGTGAACGTCTCCTACGTCGGCCAGGCCCTCGTGCTGGAGCGCGGCTCGCGCCGGGTTCGGGCCGCCTGCCGGTCAGCCGTGGCGTTCACCGCGACCGCGTCCGCCGTCCTCGGCTGGGGCATGGCCGCCGGGCTGCTCCTCGTCCCCGGCTCCACCGCGCGCGGGCTGGCCGTACTCGGCCTGGTGATGCCGGTGGTGCTCACCCAGGACGGCATGCGGTACTGCTTCTCCGCGCTGCGGCTGCCGCACCTCGCGCTGGCCGCCGACACCGTACGGCTGCTGGTCGCGGTACCCGCGCTGGCCGTGCAGCCGCACGGCGCGGGCGCGGTACGGCTGGTGGCCGTGTGGGGGATATCCGGGGTGCCCGCGCTGCTGGTGGGCGCCGCGCTGCTGCGGAGCCGGCTGCGGGCCGCGCCCGGCGAGGTACGGCCGCCGGTGGACATCAGGCCGTACGTCCGGCGCGGACACCTCGGGCAGCGGTTCGTGGTCGAGTTCGGCGTCGGCAACGCCACCAGCCAACTCGCCGTGGTCGGCCTCGGCCTGTTCGCGGCGCCGCTCGCGGTGGGCGCCCTGCGCGGCGCGACCACCCTGTTCGGGCCGATGAACGTGCTGTTCAACTCGGCCACCGCGTTCGGGCCGCCGCTGCTGAACCGCGTGCGCGGCACGGCGCGCAAGGTGCGCGCCACCGCCGTGCTCGCCGTCGCGCTCGCCGCGGTCGCCACCGCGTGGACGGCCGTGCTCATGCTGCTGCCCGCCCACGCCGGCCGGGCGCTGCTCGGCGACACCTGGGCCGCGTCCTCCGGGCTGCTGCCTGCCTCCGGCAGCCAGTACGCGTGCATCGCGCTCGGCACCAGCGCCCTGCTGACCCTCCGCGTGCTGCGGCCGCGCGCGACCCTCCCCATCCAGGTGGTCTTCTCCCTCGCCTCGGTGCTCTTCATGCTCGGCGGCTACCGCCTCGACGGCGTGCTCGGCGCCGCCTGGGGCCTCGCCCTCGGCTCCGCGCTCAAGGCGATCGCGCTGTGGCTGCGCATCACCGCCGAGCGCCGCGGGCCCGGGAGGAGGGTCACTTCCGACCCCCTCCCGGGCGGGTCCGCGGCCCCGGAGGACCTGTCGGCCGGTTCTGCCTGAAGCCGAGCGGCTGCGGTCAGACGCCGGCGAGGTGCTGCTTGCTGTCGTCGAGTTTGTCGTCGAGCCGCTCGCCCTCGATGTCGGGGTCCGGCACGTAGCGGGCGAACCAGCGCGGGTGGTGCCAGGCCCTGGCGCCGAGGATCGCCATGGCGGCGGGGACCAGGGTGAGGCGGACCACGAAGGCGTCGACGAGGACTCCGACGGCGAAGCTGAAGCCGATCTCCTTGGTGGTCGGATCGGGAGCGAAGATGAACGCCACGAAGATCGACGCCATGATCAGCGCGGCCGCGCTGACCACGCGGGCGGACAGCCCGGTGCCCAGGACCGCCGCGTGGCGGGCGTCGCCGGTCCTGCTGAACTGCTCCTTGATCCGCGAGACGACGAAGACCTCGTAGTCGCTGGACAGCCCGAACATGATCGCCAGCAGGATGACGGGCAGGAAGCTGAGGGTCTGGGTCGGCTCGATGCCCAGCAGGCTCTTGCACCATCCCCACTGGAAGACGGCGACCTGGGCGCCGAACGCCGCGCCTGCCGACAGCAGGAAGCCGAGGATGGACTTGATCGGCACGATGATGGTGCGGAAGGCGAACGTGAGCAGCACGAACGCCAGGGCGACGACGGTGACCAGGAAGATCGGTAGGGCGTCGGCGAGTTTGGCGGACACGTCGATGTTGGTGGCGGTGACGCCGCCGACCAGGAGGTGGGCGCCGGTGCCGGCCTCCAGGGTGGTGCGCTGGTCGCGGATGTGGTGGACGAGGTCGGTGGTGGCGGCGTCGTTGGGGCCGGTGGTCGGGATGACGTTGATCAGGGCCATGTCGTGCGTCGTGACGGCGACCGAGGACGAGGCGACGCCGGGCACCTTGCTGATCGCGGCACTGATCTGCTGGGCCTGGCCGGTGGTGGCCACGTCGTCGGCCACGACGGTCAGGGCGCCGTTGTAGCCGGGACCGAAGTGCTCGGTGGTCAGGTCGTAGGCGCGGCGGGAGGTGTCGCTGGTGGGCAGGGCGCTGCTGCCGGGCAGGCCGAGGTCCATGCTCGCCGCCGGGATGGCCAGCACGCCCAGGGCTATGACGCCGATGGCCAGGACCGGGACGCGGCGGCGGACGACCCAGCGGGCCCAGCGGGTGCCGGCCAGCTTGTCGGGGTCGGTGGCGGCGGTGCGGGCGGCCGGCTGGGCGCGCCGCAGCAGCGGCAGGCGGCTGAAGCGGGCCGCTCCGCGCCTGCCGAGGATGCCGAAGACGGCGGGTACCAGGGTCAGGGCCACCAGCAGGGCCAGGGCGACGGTGGCGGCTGCGGCCAGGCCCATCGTGGTCAGGAAGGGGATGCCGACGACCGCGAGTCCGCACAGGGCGATGATGACGCTCAGCGCGGCGAAGACCACCGAGCTTCCCGCGGTGCCGGCCGCGCGGCCGGCGGCTTCCTCGGGGTCGCGGCCCTCCAGGAGGAAGGTGCGGTAGCGGGCCAGGATGAACACGGCGTAGTCGATGCCGCAGGACAGGCCGAGCATGGTGGCCACCGAGGTCGATGCGGCGGCGATGTCCGTGACCGCGGACAGCGCGGTGATCCCCATCATCGTGGTGACCAGTCCGAACACGGCGGTGATGATCGGCAGGCCGGCCGCGACCAGCGAGCCGAACGTCAGGCACAGGATGACCAGCGCGACTCCGATGCCGACGGCCTCGGAGCTGGCTCCGGCGGCGGCCTTGGGATAGACCGAGCCGCCGAACTCCACCCGCACTCCTGCGTCGCGGGCGGCCGAGACGGCCGGGTCCAGCTGGTCCAGGGTGCCGGTCTTCACCTCCGCGGCCTGCGCGTCGTAGGTGACGGTGCCCAGCGCGATCCGCTTGTCGGGTGAGACGGTCCTGGCCTGGAAGGGGTTGGAGGCGCTGGTGACCTGGCTGACCTTGCCGAGCGCGGTGACCGCCCGGTCGATCGCGGCCTGGTTCCTGGCGCTGGTGATGTTCCCGTCCTTGACCGCGAACACCACCTGCGTGGAGGCCCCGGAGGCGGAGGGCAGCTTCTCCTTCAGCAGGGTGAGGGTCTGCTGCGCCTCGATACCGGGGATGGTGACCGTGTCCGTGGTCTTGCCGCCGCTCGCGCCGGCGATCACGATCGCCGCGACGACGACCGCCACCCACGCCGCCAGCGTCTTCCAGCGGTTGCGGAAGCACCAGCGTGCAAGGCGGTACAGATAGGTGGACAAGGCGGGACTCCCTGCTCGTCTCAGGAAAGGGGGGAGCAGCGGTCGCGTCCCCCACCACCGCCTCGATTGCCACCATAGGCAAACTTATCCTGAGTGGCAAATATGCCGCCCCTGCTACACTGCCGCCATGGCTGAAGCAGTGACGTCGCTCCGCGAACGGTCCAAGGCCAAGCGCCGGGCCGCCATCCAGCGGGCCGCGCTGCGCCTGTTCACCGAGCGCGGCTACGAGGGCGCCACCATCGCGGACATCGCCGAGGCGGCCGAAGTCGCTCCCCGGACCGTGCGGATGTACTTCCCCAACAAGATCGATATCGCGACGTCGGCCGCCGACGACATCGCCACGCATGTGACCGCGGTGTTCAAGGCGCATCCCGACCTGTCGTTCAGCGAGGCCATCGACCAGTGGATACTCGCCGAAGCCGACACCACCGATCCGGAACTGGCGCGGCTGGTGGCCGCCATGTACGACGCCAACCCGACTCTGCAGGCCGTCTCCAGCACACACTCGGCCGCCGCCAGCCAATCCGGCGAACCCGCCCTCCTCGCGGAACTCGGCCTCGCCCCCGACGACCCCCTCCTCCCCGTCGTCACCGCCGCCATCAGCTCCGCCGTCGGCGAGTACGTGACCACCGCCCTCAAGAACGGCGTCCCGCACGAGCCCCACCAGCGGTTCATGTGCTACCTGCGCAGGATGATCAGCGCCGCCCGGGACAGCTGACCTCACAGGGCAACACGGCTAGCGCAGCGTTCGGCGGGGGTTGTCGGTGAACGTGCCGACCAGTGCCAGGCAGAGCAGGGCGATGCCGATGCGGCCCGCGGCCTGGAGGAGAGGGCCGCGCAGGAGGATGAAGGAGTAGCCCGCGGCCATCGGCACCACGACGGCCGCGAGCGTGCCCGGGCGGCTGCCCTCGGAGGTGCGGCGCGCGTAGCGGATGTCGATCCGCGAGCAGGCGTACCCGAGCAGAAGGAAACCGCCGGTCATGCCCAACGGGCCGAAGTCCAGCCAGAGTTCAGCCCACAGCGGGGACGAGAGGTTGGTGTTGGTCATGCCCATCCAGCGGCCGACCAGCACCCCGGAGTCGAGCGGCTTGCCGTGCCACACCGAGCGCGGCACGAAGAAGAAGACGTCGGCGGCGAGTTGGCGCCCGTGCGTGTGCCCGGTGCCGGACTCCACGTAGGTCAGGGTGTTGGCGAACATGCCGACCTGGTCGTAGTCCTTGAGGGTCAGCGGGTCGAGCACCGAGGTGGACTGCACCGGGTGGTAGCCGCCCGAGTCGTAGCGGAACCGGTCCAGGAACGGGAAGAGCAGCAGCGCCGCGACGACCCCGCCGACCAGCGCGGTGCGATAGACCGCGGGGCTGCGCGGGAACGCGGTGAACAGGATCGAGAAGACCACCGTCAGGAACCAGTAACGCGGGTTGGAGACGGGGTTGTTGACGATGACGTTGATGACGACCAGGCCGCCGAGCGCGACCAGCGCGGGCAGGTTGCGGCGGGCCCGGCGGGAGGTCGTCATCCAGCGGATCAGGATCAGCAGCGCCAGCAGCGCGGGCACCGTGCCGAACCCGCGGATGAACGCCGAGCCGACGTGGCTGTCACCGCCGGCCCCGGTCAAGCCGCTGGCCTGTACGGTCTCGCTGATGTCCTGGCGGCTGGTGAAGAACACGGCGGGGCCGCCGAGTTCGACGATGCACAGCGCGCTGCCGGCGTACGCGAGGAGGATCAGCAGCCACAACCGCTGCCGGGCCACCTGCGCCTGCGGGCGGCGCCGCCGTAACCGGTCGGGCGGCTGGAAGCGGGCCGCCAGCGCACCCACGTCGTAGGCGACGCAGCCGACCAGGGTGAGCGAGATCGCCAGCACCGTGTCGGAACGCGTACCGACCACCGGGGTCGGCACCTGCCCGATCACCTCCTGGGCGAGCGGCGCCACCCCCATCGCCACGTAGCCGAACAGCCAGAACGCGCCCTGCACCAGACGCCGCCGCCGGCTCAGCACCATCGCGCACAGCCGCCCACCCGCGTAGCAGGTCAGCGCCAGTTGCAGCCAGAACCCGGCGTCGCGCAGGCCGGGGCCCGGTTGCGTCAGGACGTAGCCGGGCAGCAGCACGACGACGGAGATCACCAGGGGTACGGCCAGCGCCCGCGACAGCACGGCTCGCGACAGCACAGCCCGTGGCACGGCCCGTGGGTCCTGCGCGGCCCGCGCCTCCCGCGACACGTCGAGCGCCATGGCCCCCCTTCCCCTGCGCGAGTCTAGGCCGCGCGGGCGGGGGAGGGGGCGGGTACGCGAGGGTCGGCCCGGCACCGTTCAGGGCCCGGTCCCCTTGAGGGCCCGCACCGTTCGGGGCCCCGCACCGTTCGCGGACCTGTCTTGTCCAAGCCCCGGCGCCGCAATCCCCGCCGGGGTCAGGAACCGTCGAACGCCGCCTGGAGCGCGGCGATGTCGAGCTTGCCCATCTTCATCATCGCCGCCATCGCGCGGTCGGCCTTCTCCCGGTCCTGGTCGCCGAGCAGCGCGCTCATGACGCTGGGCACGACCTGCCAGGACACCCCGAACCGGTCCTTGACCCAGCCGCACGGCCCCTCCTGGCCGCCGCCCTCGGTCAGCCGGGACCAGTAGTAGTCGACCTCGGCCTGGTCGGCGCAGTCGATCTGGAACGAGATCGCCTCGCTGAAGGTGAACTGCGGTCCGCCGTTGAGCCCCAGGAACTGCTGCCCGTTGAGCGTGAACTCCACGGTGATCACCCCGCCGGTCTCACCGGGCCCGGACTCCGTGTAGCGGCTGACCGAGCCGCGCGAGGAGTCCTTGAACACCGAGAGGTAGAAGTCCGCCGCCTCTTCCGCCTGGCCGTCGAACCACAGACACGTGGTGAGCTTTCCGCTGGTCATCGCTTCCTCCGTGGTCGTACGCGGGTGGCGGGCAGCGGATGCCGCCGCGCCGTCGTCGCGTCCTTGCACCCCTTAGGACGGTCCGGCGGCGCGAAACTCATCGGCCGCGCGGAATCCGGCGCCGCGGTGCGCTGCCCGCGCCGTCAGCCCTTCCTGCCGCGGAGCCGGCGGACGAGCCCGCCCAGCGGGGTGCGGCCGCCGCTCGCCGGAGCGGCCGAGGGAGACGCGCCGCGCCCCACGCGCAGGGACAGGTCCTCCCCGCCCTTGGTCCAGTACGGCTGTACGGTCCGCTCCACGCCCGCCGGGTGCGGCCGGGCCGCCGGGGGCGAGACCAGTTCCGGCGCCCGCCGCCCGCCGAGCCGGGCCGACTTCGTCCAGCCGAGGGCGGCCAGCCGGACATGGAAGTCCCATGCCCCGTCGGCGAGCGGCCGTCCCGACACGACGCTCGCCGGGTCGAGGACGGCGGTGCCGGACACCGTCACGGTCTCGACGCCCACGTCCCCACCGTCCCCGCCGGCTCCCGCGGAAACGCGTTCCACCGTGCAGTCGGTCTCCAGCGGATACCGCGCCCCGGTCTCCCGTTCCCGCAGCACCAGCGTCGCCCGCGCCCGCTCGGCGCAGGCCGCGCCCGTCAACTCCCGCTCCCCGAAAGCCCCGTGCAGCTCATGCGACACCCCGGAGGGCGCCAACCGCTCCTGTCCCGGGACGAGTTCGACCGGCCGACCGTCGGCCGCCAGGGTCGCGGTGAACGTCACCGCCAGCGTGCCGTCCGCCCGCCAGGCGACGTCGAGCAGCGTCGGCAGGCAGGCCAACGACCTTTCCCAGCGGACGAGTTCGACCAGATCCTCGGTCCGCCCGGCGCGCACCAGCGCCAGCGTCAGCCGCTGGTGGGCCGGCAGCCCTTCGGCGGCCGTGGCGGACGCACTCTCCTCCAGGGTCCGCCTGATCTCGGCGAGCAGCGCCGCCCGCTCCGCCTCGTCCGCGTCGAGCAGCCGGGCGCCGCCGATCCGGTCCAGCACCTCCACCCGCAGCCAACGGCGGTGCAGCCGGTCGCGGGCCGCACCCGGCGCGGTGAGCGCGTCGGCCGCCGCCATCACCTCGCGCAGCCCCGCGTAGTACGCGGCGGGCGTGGCGGGCGTGGCGGGCGCCGCACCGGCCGGCTTCCGCGCGGGCGCGTAGGAGCAGCAGACGTACGACCCGAGGACGGCGGTGCGGCGGGCGCGCAGCAGCGCGGCCACGGTGAACGCCTGATCGTCGAAGGGCGCGGCGGAGGAGCCGAACCGCAGGCCGTGCCGGCGCACCATCGCGGTGTCGAAGAGCTTGTCCGTGGTGAGGCTGTCGCCCAGCGGGTCCCGGCTGAGCCTGGCGTCCGGCCGGTCGCGCGCGTACAGCTCCTGCGGGACCGGCCGCCCCTTCGCGCCCGCCAGCCGGCCCGCCACCACGTCGGCGTCGTGCTCCAGGCCGTACGCGTACAGGCGGCGCAGCGCCTCGGGGGCGAGCCGGTCGCCCGCGCGGAGGAAGAGCAGGTACGCGCCGCGGGCCTCGGCCGCCGCCGTGTCGCGCGGGTCCGCCCCGGTCCGTACGACGCGTACGCCCGCGGGTAGCGGTTCCGGTACGGCGTCGGTGGGGCGGGCCGCGACGAGGGTTTCGACGGCGCCCTCCGCCCAGTCCTGCGCGGCCACCGACGCGAGGCTCGCCGCCACCTGCCCGGCGTCGTCGCCCGCCCGCACGATGACGCTGACCCGGGGGCCGGCCGGCAGCGCGGGTTCGTGGCCCGGCTCCACCAGCAGCACGACCGCGGCAGCCGCACTGTCACCATCGGCCGCGCCGCCACCCCCGGCAACACCCGCCGCGCCGCGCGCACCGAATTCCTCGGGGGCGGCGCCGACGCGCAGCCCGCCGACCGCCGCGGTCGGCACGGCCGGCCCGCCGGCCGGCGCCGTCAGGTCCGTGGTGCGGTCCAGCCCCGGTCCCAGCACGCGGACCTGGACCTCCCAGGCCCCCGCGTCCGGCGGGTTGCCGCCGGCCGCGCGGCGCGGGTCCACCGTCGCCGTCGCCCGTATCACCGGGCGCAGCCGCTCCACCCCGTCGGCCCGCGGCGGCAGTTCCTCCCACACCACTTCCACGTCCCGCGGGAGCATCCACTTCACGGCGGTGCCGCGGTGGCGCAGCAGCACGTCCACGCGGAAGCGGGTGAGGTGGTCGGTGAGGTCCACCGGTTCCAGGCCCGGTTCCAGGCCCAGGCCCTCGGTCAGTCGTGGGTCGAGCAGGTACCTGCCGTCGCGCCGCTCCACCGTCAGCGCGGTGCCCTCGTCTCCGTAGCCGAACGACGCCTCGAACTCCAGGCGCAGCCGCTCGCGGTGGAAGGCGGCGCCGGTCAGTGTCGCGTCGGCGCGCAGGGTGTCGGCGCGGCGGGCCAGGGTGAGCAGATCGGCGGTGCGGGCGGCCCGCGCCAGGTCGGCGCGTACGCGTTCCAGCCCGACGAGCCCGTCGTGGACCGCCGGCGTCAGGTAGTCGGCCGCGACCGAGCGGAGCGCCTCCACCAGCCGGTCGCGGTAGTCGCCGTCGGGGTAGGCGGGGAAGATCGGCTCGCTGAGGTACTTGACCATGTCGGCCCGCCAGAACCGGCGCAGCCACGTGTCGCGGACCGGGCCCGGCTCGGTCTCGGCGAGCAGCGCGTCGAAGATCTCGCGAAGGTTGCCGGCGTAGGAGTCCGGGTCGAGCCGGTCGGGTGTCGCGTGCCCGCCGTCCTCGCGTTCGAGGTAGTAGTAGCAGGGGTAGTCGCCGACGATCGACACGGACGTGGCGCGCAGCACCGCCGGCACCATGAACAGCAGGTCCTCGCCGACGTAGTGGCCCACCGGGAAGCGGATGCCCTGCTCGCGCAGGAAGGCCGTGCGGTACATCTTGTGCACGGTGAGGCTGTCGTGCAGCGGGGCGGTCCGGTAGGTCACCGACTCCCGGTTCCGGCTCATCAGCGCCTGCGGGGCCCCGCGCAGCCGGTGGGTGATGGTGACCTTGCCGATCACGATGTCCGAGCCGTTGCGGCGGCCCATCGCGTACATCCGCTCCAGGGCTTCCGGGCCCAGGCTGTCGTCGTGGTCGACGAACTGGACGTACTCGCCGCGCGCCATGTCGACGGCCACGTTGCGCGGGTGTCCCGGCCAGCCGGTGTTCTCCAGCCGCACCACGCGGAAGAGCGGGTCGGCGTCGGCCAGTTCCTCCAGGCGGTCGGGGGTGGAGTCGGTCGAGCCGTCGTCGACGAACAGCACCTCGAAGTCGGCGCGTGCCATGGTCTGGCTCTTCAGTGCGGCGATGAGTGGTTCGATCAGTGCGCCCGTGTTGTAGGTGGGCACGATGACGGTGACCTGCAATGACACGCTGTTCTCCAGGAAATGGTGCAAAGATCCGTTATCGAATGATCATCCTATGTGTGGACTATGGGCTCCTTTCGGCCGTGCCGACCCGCCGGCATCAGCGGCCGCCGATGTTGAGGCGGGCGGCCTGGCGGGTGAGGTGGTTGCGTTCGGCGAGGGTGGGGGCCCGGCGGGCCGCTTCGGCGTAGAGGCGGGCCGCGGTGGAGCGGTCGCCGTCGCGTTCGTGCAGGTAGGCGGCGACGGCGGTGTGGCGGGGGAGGGTGTCGTCCAGGTCGGCGAGCGCGGCCAGGCCGGCGCGGGGGCCGTCGGCCTCGCCGACGGCGACGGCGCGGTTGAGCCGGACCACCGGGCTGTCGGTCAGCCGCACCAACTCGTCGTACCACTCGACGATCTGCACCCAGTCGGTCTCCTCCGCGACGGCCGCGTCGGCGTGCAGCGCCGCGATGGCGGCCTGGGCCTGGAACTCGCCCAGCCGGTCGCGGCCGAGGGCCGCCTGGAGGATCTGCACGCCCTCGGCGATCGCCCGGGTGTCCCACCGGCCGCGGTCCTGCTCGGCCAGCGGCACCAGGCTGCCGTCGGGCGTGGTCCGGGCCGCGCGCCGGGCGTGGTGCAGCAGCATGAGTGCGAGCAGCCCCGCCACTTCGGGGTGGTCGATCGCGGCCGAGAGCTGCCGGGTGAGCCGGATCGCCTCGGCGGCGAGGTCGATGTCGCCGGAGTAGCCCTCGTTGAAGACCAGGTAGAGGACCCGCAGCACTGTGGCCACGTCGCCGGGCCGGTCGAACCGTACGCCGGAGACGGTCCGCTTGGCCCGGCTGATCCGCTGCGCCATCGTCGGCTCCGGCACCAGGTACGCGGCGGCGATCTGACGGGTGGTCAGCCCGCCGACGGCGCGCAGCGTGAGCGCCACCGCGGAGGACGGGGTCAGCGACGGGTGGGCGCACAGGAAGTACAGCCGGAGCGTGTCGTCCACCGCGGACGCGGGCCCGGGCGGCGGCTCCTCGTCGACGCGGTCCTCGCGCCGGCGCCGGGCGGAGTCCGCCCGGGTCGCGTCGAGGAACCGCCGCCAGGCCACCGTGACCAGCCAGCCCTTCGGGTCCCGCGGGGGATCGGCCGGCCAGACGCGGACCGCCTCGACCAGCGCGTCCTGGACGGCGTCCTCGGCCGCCGCGAAGTCTGCTCCGCGGCGGACGAGGATGCCGAGCACGCCCGGGGTGAGGCTCCGGAGCAGGGCCGCGTCCATGTCGGCGGTCACTCGGTGATGGTGGGCGGCTCGGTCAGGAACGGGCGCAGCTCCAGCCACTCGTGGATCGGCTTCCCGCCGGCGCCGGGCGCGGCCGACAACTCCCCGGCCAGCTCGACCGCGCGCGCGTAGCTGTCGACGTCGATCACCATCCAGCCGGCGATCAGGTCCTTCGTCTCGGCGAAGGGGCCGTCGGTGACCGGCGGCCGGCCCTCGCCGTCGTACCGGACGAAGGTCCCCTCCGGGGCGAGCGCCTGGCCGTCGACGAACTCGCCGGTCTTCTCCAGCCGGGCCGCGAAGTCGTTCATGTACCCGATGTGGTCCGAGATCTCCTGCGGCGTCCACTGGTCCATGGGCACGTCGTTCACTGCGGCCGGGGCGCCGCGGTAGTGCTTGAGCAGCAGGTACTTGGCCATGGTGGTTCTCCTTGGTGCGGGGGGCGGCCCATTCTGGCCGCGCTCACCCCGGGGACGGAGCACGGCGCGGGTTCTCGACACGACCGCCGGAATTTCTTTTCTGGACGTCCGCAACATGGCCTACGGGCGTCGCTCGTCCCGCGTGGGCGTCACGCCGGGGGTGGGCGGGTTCTGGTCCGCCGAGTGCTTCCTGCCCCGTCCGGTGGTGGACGACAGCGGCTTCCCGCCCGCCCGCAGCTCCGTCTTCTTGTGCTTGCCCTTGCCCTTGGCCGCGTGCGACGGCACCACGTCCTGCGGGAAGATCAGCTGCTGGCTCTGCCAGGTCAGTGCCGCCGGCATCTCGCTCGTCCAGGTGCTGAAGTTGTGCACGCCGTGGTCGGGGAAGATCGACGCCGTCCGCATCGGCGTTTTCGCCATCTGCAGGAACTCCTGCGCCTTCGGGTAGATGTGCTCGTCCCCGTGCTTGCTCGCGGCGACCAGCACCGACACCTGCGGGATCGGCAGGTGCTTCAGCCGCCAGAACAGGTCGTGGGAGTCGATCCGCTTCTGCCGGGAGATCCCGCTGCCGAACAGGTTGCCGGTGGTGATGTCCTGCTTGATGACGAAGTCGGGGGACAGCGCCGCCGCCGAGGTGAACACGTTCGGGTCGCGCATGGTGAGCTGGAGCGCGCAGGTGCCGCCGGAGGAGTAGCCGAGCGCGCCCCAGGCGGTGGCGCTGTGGCCCACCCGGTAGGTGGCCCGGAGCGCGTCCGGCAGGTCCTTCGCCAGGAACGTCTCCGTCTGCGGGCCGCCGGGCACGTTCACGCACTCGGTGTCGCGCGGCGGCGCGATCGTCGGCCGGATCTCCACGATGATCGTCGGCTGCATCTTGCCCTGCTTCATCAGCTGCTGGGAGATCTGCCAGACCCGCAGCCCCTGCGCGAGGTTGTAGATGCTGCCCGGGTAGCCGCTCATCGCCAGGATGACGGGGAAGCGCTGGCGGGCGTACGCCTTCTGGAAGTACTGCGGCGGCAGGTAGACGAACGCCGGGTCGATCACGCCGGTGCGCCGCCCGATCACCCGTACCGACTCGACCCGGCCGTTCGCCGAGGCCGGCGCGCTCGGGATGCCGCTGACGCCCTTGAGCAGCGAGGTGTCACCGGGCTCGATCAGGGGGGTCCGGCTGACCACGGAGGTACCGGAGGCGTTCGGGCTGAGCGCGACCGGGGCCGTCTTGCCGGTGCCGAACAGGTCGCTCCACGAGCCGTAGAACTGGTAGTCGGCGTTGACGGCCGCGAGCAGCGCGGTGATCGTCACGAGCTGGGTCACGCCGATCACGGCGAACCGGGCCGTGACCCACGCCCACCCGGTGCGTGCGAGGCGCGGCCACGTCCACACCGTGAGCACCACGCACGCGGCGGCCAGCCCGGCCAGTACGTACGCCGTGGTCCAACTGGTGAGGTTCATGTCGCTCCCCCTTTTCTTTCCGTTTCCACAGTGCTAGAGGGCTGAGGGGGCCGGTGCGTTCCGTGCGAAGAGTGTGACGATGTCCCAACCGTCCCCGAGCGCCCCCCGATCACCGGGATGCCCTACCCCGGACGGCTCCCGCGGCTAGGCTGTCCGGACGGTGCCCGGGGGGTGCCGACCGGTGCCGGGAGACGCCCGGATGGGCCGGGGCGGCGCGCGGGCGCCGTACCAGGGGAAGCAGCACAGGGGGAGGCGTCGCGTACGTGAGAGTCCTGCATGTGGTCACCCTGCACACGCCCACCAACGACTTCGGCGGTCCGACCAGGGTCGCGCTGAACCTGTCGCGGGGGCTGCGGGCCAAGGGCGTCGACGCCCGGATCGCCACGCTCGGCGACGGCTTCACCGGCCCGCTGCCGACCGAGCTCGAAGGCGTGCCGTCCTTCGTCCACCAGGCCCGGCACCTCCTGCCGGCGTTCGAGGTGAGCGGGATCACCTCGCCGGGACTGCTGGCGAAGGCGCGCCGGATGGTCAAGGGCGCGGACGTGGTGCACGTCCACCTGATGCGGGACCTGATCACGCTGCCGTTCGCGCTGATCGCCCTGGAGGCCGGGGTGCCGCTGGTGGTCCAGACGCACGGCATGATCGACCCCACCGAGAAGGTCTTCGCCAAGGCCGTCGACCTGCTCGGCATGAAACGGGTGCTGCGCCGGGCCGACGCGATCCTGCACCTCACCGCCACGGAGCGCGACGGCGTCCAGGCGGTCGTCCCCGACACCCCGCTGACGACCTTCCACCGCCTGGTCAACGGCGTCGTCCGGCAGGACCGCCGCCCGCCGCGCACCGGCGACCGCCCGCCGACGATCCTCTACCTCGCGCGGGTGCAGAAGCGGAAACGGCCCGAGGACTTCGTCGCCGCGATGCCCGCGGTGGTCGCCATCCACCCCGACGCCCGCTTCGTCCTGGCCGGACCCGACACCGGCGCACTCACCGGGCCGCTGCGCGCCCTCGCCGCCGAACTCGGCGTCGGGCACGCCCTGGAGACCCCCGGCCCGCTCGGCCACGACGACGTGCTGCGCCGCCTGCGCGACGCCGACGTCTACGTCCTGCCGTCCGTGGTCGAGCCGTTCGCCGTTTCCCTGCTCGAAGCGATGTCCGTCGGCGTGCCCGTCGTCGCCGCCGCGACCGGCGGGCTCTCCCCGGACATCGAGGCGGCCGGCGCCGGCGTCATCACCCCCAGCCGTCCCGACGCCGACAACGGCCCCCTCGTCGCCGCCGCCATCCTCGAACTCCTCGAACCCGACGCCAACGCCCGCGCGTCCCGCGCGGCCTGGCAACTCGTCGAGGAGCGCTTCTCCCTCGACGCCGTCGTCGACGACCTCCTCACCGTCTACGCCCGCGTCGGCGCCCGGCAGCCGTAGCGCGGGACTCGCCGTTTCGCCGCGCTCCCGTCCGTCCCCCTCTACCGTTCGACCAGAAGACGTGTGCGCCGGGGCGGGCTGCGCCGGCGGACACCGGGAGCCGACACGGTTGGAGGACCGACCCATGTCCCACACAGGACGACCGAGCCGCCGATCCGTTCTCAAAGCCGGTACGGGGTTCGCCCTGGCCGGCGCCGGTGCGCTGAGCGCCGGTCTGTACGGTGCGGCTCCGGCCGCCGCGGCCCAGGCCGGCACCCCGCTGTGCGACCAGCCCGGCGACTCCGCGAGCGCCGTGGGCCTGGGCTCCGGGGACCTCGGCATCCCGTACCACCGCGAGCACGATGGCAGTTGGGGTTACGTCTTCGGCGACTCGTGGGCGGGCATGCAGCAGGCGGACGGCACCTACCTCGGCTCACCGGTGATGCTGAACCAGGCGGGCTTCGACCCCTCCGGCGCGACGCCGATCTCGTTCACCTGGGCCGAACCGGGCGGCAGGGCAGCCCAGTTGTTCGACTACACCCACAACGCGGACAACGGGTACGGCACCGAGGTCAGCCGAATCCCCAACGACTGCATCGAGTTCGGCGGCCGCACATACATCCAGTACACCTCCGTGGCCACCTGGGGTCCGCCCGCCGGGTACGACGGCTCGCTGATGTCCGGTGTCGCCTACTCCGACGACTACGGCGCGACCTGGACCGACTTCTCCTACCACTGGGACGGTGACGTGCGGGGCGTCAACCAATCGATGTACGGCATGTGGTCGTTCGCGGGCATCGACCCCGACGGCTGGCTCTACATCTTCTCCAAGCGCTGGAACGGCACCCACAACAACACCGCCGACGGCGGGGCGATCCAGCTCTTCCGCATCCAGCCGGGCGACTTCCACAACGGCGACTTCGGCGCCCAGCAGAACTGGGCCTACCTCGACGGCTCCTGGCAGTGGACCACCTCCGCGCCGCCGTCGGTCATCCTGTCCGGCAACAACACCGGCGAGTTCTCCGTGAAGCTCATCAACGGCACCTACTGCATGAGCTACTTCGACGTGGTGCTGGGGGCGATCTGCACCCGGACCGCGCCCCGCCCGGACGCGGTGTGGAGCACCCCCGTCCCCCAGATCACCGCGCTGACCGTCCCCAACCTGTACGGCGGCTACATCCACCCGGGCAGCCCCGCCGCGACGTCCCTCACCCTCGTCGTGTCGCAGTGGAACGGCACGGTGGGCCAGGCGCCTTACTGGGTACGCCAGTTCGACGGCATCAACGCGTAGGGGGAGCGCGGGGCCGTTCTCCGCCTCCTGGAGTAATGCTAGCTTGCTAGTGGGCTAGGGTGCTAGTGTCGCCCTGTGAGTGGCGAAGAGGTCAAGCAGTTCAACGTGTACCTGCCGGTCGGGCTGATCAAGCAGGTCAAGTACCACGCCATCGAGTCGGGCTCGTCCCTCTCCGCGCTGGTCGCGGACGCGCTGCGTGCCTACCTCGACGACACCGACGGGCAGCAGCGGAAAACGTCCGAGAAGGAGAGTTGACATGACGACCGAGGGCATCGAGGCCGTGTTCCTGACGACCCACAACTGGGGCAGGACGGCGAAGTTCTTCCAGACGCTGGGCTATGAGCTGGAGTTCTCGACCGACCACGACTCCGGTCAACTCCGCAACGGCGACGGCCCCTACGTCTTCGTCGCCGAGGTCCCCGAGGACCGTGAGCCCGAGACGCGGATCGTGTTGAAGGTGCCGGACGCGGACGCCTTCCGGGCCGATCCCGCCGTCGAGGTGGTCTCGCCGTTCGAGGAGACCCACTTCGGGACCAGGGAGATGACCGTTCGGGACCCCGACGGCCGGCTGTGGAGCCTCCAGGCTCCCGCCAAGAGCTGACGGCGACGAAGAGCGCGACGGAAGGCGTACACCATGGGCGACGACGTACGACATATGCCGGGAGCCGTGCTCGCCGCCCGCTACTTCAGCGGTCGGACCGACGGACTCCGCCTGTCGAGCGGCGAGGACCTGCTGGTGGTCACCACCTGACGTCGGGGCAGGGGCCGGGTCCGTCTTTCGGGGTCGGGGCCGGGGCCGCCGTCAGCTCACGCCGCTCGGGCGGTCCAGGCGCCAGATCGCGAAGGTCCCGCTGCCGGCGGAGGCCGTGGGCGGCGTGCCCTGCTCGTGGCGGAGTTCGGTGAAGCCCAGCCGGCGCGGCACCGCGGCGCTCGCGGTGTTGGCGACGTCGTGCTCGATCTCCAGGTACTCCACCTCCGGCAGCGTGAACATCTCGGCGACCAGGGCCGCCGTCGCCCTCGTCGCGATGCCGCGGCCGGTGGCGGCGGGGTGCAGCCAGTACCCCAGGCGCCGGCCCCGAGGGTCGGCGTACCGGTAGGACTGGCACATGCCGAGGAGCGCGCCGCCGTCCGCCTCGATCGCGTAGTTGTACACGTCGCCGCTCGCCCAGTTCGTCCCGGCCTTCGCGAGGAAGTCCCGGGTGGCGGCCTCGCCGTGGCGGGCGACCCACGGCTCCCAGGGCAGCAGGTGCTCCACGGATTCTTCGATCAAGGTGAACGCCGAGGCGTAGTCGCTCTGCCCCTGCCAGCGTCGCAGGACGAAGTCCCCGCACTCGATGATCTGCCTCGGTCGTGCCATGCCGACCATGATCGTTCGTGGGGCGGCCCGCCGCAACGGACCGGGCGGGCGGCCCCTTTCGTGGCCCCGGCCGCGGTAAAGCCGCTCCCGGTGCCGCTCCCGGTGCCGCTTCTGCCGCCGCCGCGATGAGTTTCGCCCGGCGCGCGAGTCCCTTCTGGTGACCGCCGACGCACGCCGACGCATGCCGTACGGCGCCGCCCGGCACCGGACACCCCTGGAGGACACCATGACGACCTCATCCGACGACCCGACCCGCCCGCCCATCGTGGACATGGACACCTGGCAGACCGCCCGCGACGCACTGCTGGTCCGCGAGAAGGCCCACACCCGCGAGGGCGACGCGATCGCCGCCGCCCGCCGCCGGCTGCCGATGGTGGAGTTCGACGGGACCGTCAAGGTCGTCGGCCCCGACGGCCCGGTCCCGTTCCTCGACCTGTTCCAGGGCCGCGACGAGCTGCTGGTCTACAAGCACATGTGGTGGGACGGCGCGCCGCACCAGGGCCAGTGCGAGGGCTGCACCGTCTCCGCCTGGCACCTGAAGGACGCCGTCTATCTGAACGCCCGCGGTGTCTCGTTCGCCATCCTGACGCCGGGCCGGTGGGACGAGGTGGCCCCCTTCGTCGAGTTCATGGGCTACACCCAGCCCTGGTACTCGGTGCGCGACGTGGCGGAACCGGTCGGCGGGGCGATGGGCCACCTCACCGCCTATCTGCGCGACGGCGACCGCACGTTCCTCACCTACTCCACGACCGGTCGCGGCACCGAGGCCGCGAGCGGGTCCTTCGACCTGCTCGACATGACCCCCTACGGCCGCGGCGAGGCGTGGCAGGACAACCCGGAGGGCCGGCCCGAGGGCCACGGGCCCTGCTGGTACTGGCGCACGGATGTGGACGGGAACGCCACCTGGGGCCCGACCGGCCGCCCCACCCCGCAGTGGACCCGGCCCGGCGCGACCCCCGAGGAGAGCCTCGGCCGCGAGGGGCACCGCCACTGACGCGCGCTCGCTGTCCGCGAGGGAGCGGTGAGGCCGGTCCGGCTCACCGCTCCCAGGACGACGCTCGTATCCGCACCGGGCCGTGCGGGCCGTGCCGCCCGTCCTTACTAGGCGTACGACGCCACACCGTCCAGGTATCCAGGGGCAGAAGCCGATGGCTGTACGGGCAGGCCTTCCCGGCGCGGCCTCGCCGGGTGGGGAACCGCGACTGCGGCTGGCGGTCGCACGGGGAGCGCGAGGTGTTCGCGTTGTGGGTGTGGTCGGGACCGGACTATCAGGGTGCCGCCGAGGCGCTGGGAATTCCGGTGGGCGCGGTGCGTTCCCGGCTCGCCCGGGCGCGGGGTCTGCACCGAATCCCCAAGGAACATCTGATGAGCGCGATCCACCGGGGACGTCGCGCCTCCCGCCGTTGCCGTCATCGCCCTGCCCGGCGGCCACGACGGCACCCCGACCCCGGCCGCCCGGACCACGGAACACGGCTCCCCTGCACGCCCGTTGACGATCACCACCACCGCCGCGTACACCGCTCCAGCGGGAGGGCGACGGCCGGGTCGACCTCGCGATCACCGACCCGGCGGGCACGTCGCTCGACCTGCCCACGCTGCCACGCGACCTCGACCGCCTCGGTGTCCCGGCCGTCGTCCACGCCGGAGACCCCGGCTGCACCGAGACACCGACCGGCGCCGCCGGCGCCGACCCGCAACGGACCTGGCACATCGACCTCACGGGGGGCGGCAAGCCCGTCCTGTCCATCCGGCCCGAACGGATTCCCGCCGGGCAACACCTCCTCGCCGGCTTCCCGCCGGCCCGCACCGACCCCGACCGCGCCGGGTACGTCATCACGGCCGGTGGCGACGCCCTTGAGGAGTGCGCGGGTCCCGTCGACCACCCGGTTCCGGAACACCGGGTCCCGCACCAGGGGCGGAGCCGCGCAGCGGGCGCCCCTTCTCGTCACAGCCACTCACATATCCAGTTTACCTGCGCAGGTAAACTGGATAACCTGAGCTGATGATCCTACGGTGGAACCCATGAACGGAGATCGCACACCCTCGTCCTCGGCCGTTCGCGCCTCGCAGGAGGTGCGGGCGGTCATCGGGCGGCTGCGGCGCCGTATCCGGGCGGCCGCGGGCGCCGAAGGCGTCAGCTTCACCCAGCTGTCGGTGCTCGCCCGGCTCATCGACAACGACGGGCTCACCACGAGTGACCTCGCCGCGATCGAGGGCATGCGGCACCAGTCGATGGCGACCGTCGTCGCCGGGCTGGCCGACCAGGGCATGGTGGAGCGCCGCCGCGACCCCGGCGACGGCCGCCGGCTGCTGATCGCGCTCACCGCGGAGGGGCGCCGGCAGGCGGAGGGGGACCGGCAGGCGCGCGGCGAGTGGCTCGCCGCCGAACTGGAGGAGAAGTGCACCGAGGAGGAGCGGCAGACCGTGATCGCGGCGATGTCCGTACTGGAGCGGCTCGTCCATGACTGACCAGACGACCGCCACCGCTCCCGGTGACACCGCGAAGGAGGGCTTCGACCGCCGGCTCATCCCCCCGATGATGCTGGGTTCGGTGCTGAACCCGATCAACTCGACCATCGTCGCGGTCGCGCTCGTGCCCATCGGCAAGGCGTTCGGGGCGCCGCCGTCGCAGACCGCCTGGCTGGTCTCGGCGCTCTACCTGGCCACCGCCCTGGGGCAGCCGATCGTCGGGCGGCTGATCGACCTGTTCGGCCCGCGCCGGCTGTTCCTGCTGAGCACCAGCCTGGTCGGCGTCGCCGGTGTCGTCGGCACGCTCGCCCCCGACCTCGGAGTGCTGATCGGCGCGCGGGTCGTGCTCGGGTTCGGCACCTGCGCGGGCTACCCCGCCGCCATGGCGCTGCTGCGCAGCGAGGGCGAGCGGACCGGGCACGACAGCCCCGCGGGCGTGCTGACCATGCTGGCGGTCGCCAACCAGACCATCGCCGTGATCGGCCCGCTGCTGGGCGGCGCGCTGATCGGTCTGGGCGGCTGGCGCGCGACCTTCGCGCTCAACATCCCGCTGGCCGTGGTCGCGGTCGCCCTCGGCGCGCTGCGGCTGCCCAAGGAGCCGAGCACCCGCACGGTGGACCGCGGCGAACCGGCCGCGCGGATCGACCTGCCGGGCATGGGCCTGTTCGCGGCCATGCTCTTCTCGCTGCTGATGTTCCTGATGAACCTGCACGCCGCCAACTGGTACCTGCCGGTGATCACCGTCGCCGCCGGAGCCGCCTTCGCGTCGAGGGAGTTGCGCGCGCCGACACCGTTCATCGACCTGCGGGTGCTCGGCGGCAACGCGCCGCTGCTGGGCACCTACGGCAGGGCGCTGGTCGCCTACGTCGTGTCGTACGCCTTCCTCTACGGGTTCACGCAGTGGACGGAGGAGAGCTACGGCCTGTCGCCCTTCCACGCCGGGCTGGTGCAGATACCGATGTTCCTGGTGGGGATAGCCGTGTCCGTCACCGTCGGGCGGCGCAACGGGGTGTTCGCCAAGCTGATGCTCGGTGCCGCCGGGCAGATCGCCGCGTGCGCGCTGATGCTGGGCCTGACCGCGGCGAGCCCGGTGTGGATGCTGCTGCTGATCGCGGTGGTCTTCGGGGTGCCGCAGGGCTCCAACAGCCTGGCGCTGCAGAACTCCGTGTACTTCCAGGCCGATCCGCAGCGCACCGGGTCCTCGGCGGGCCTGCTGCGGACCTTCGGGTACCTGGGCTCGATGGTCGCGTCGTCCGCGACCGCGGCGTCCTTCGGGCAGCGCGCGAGCACCGGCGGGATGCACCACCTGGCGTGGCTCATGCTCGGCGCCGGGGTGCTGTACCTGCTCATCACCGTCTTCGATCGAAGCCTGCGACGCCTCTCGGTCGACCCTTCCGACCCGTCATGAAAGGCACCACCGTGTCCCGTACCGCCCTGCTCGCCATGGACCTCCAGGTCGCCACCGCCCGCGTCGCGCCCGACGGCTATCTGCCGCGCGTCGTCAGGACGTTGGAGACCGCCCGCACCGCCGGGGTGCTCGTCGTCCACGTCGCCCTGCAACTGCGGCCCGGCCACGTGGACGTGCACCCCCGCAACAAGCTCTTCGGCGCCCTGCCGGCCGACCGGTTCACCCCCGACGACCCCGGCGTCGCCATCCACCCGGACATCGCCCCGCGCGGCGACGAGATCGTGGTCCACAAGAACCGCATCAGCGCCTTCGCCGGCAACGACCTCCGGCAGATCCTCGACGCGCGGGACGTCGACCACCTCGTCCTGATCGGCATCGCCACCAGCGGCATCGTGTTGTCCACCGCCCTCCAGGCGATCGACCTGGACTACCAGGTCACCGTCCTCTCCGACGCCTGCGCCGACTCCGACCCCGAACTCCACGACGTTCTGCTCACCAAGCTCCTCAACCGCCGCGGCGACGTCCTCACCACGGAGGAATGGGCAGCCACCCTGGCGTGACGGCCGAGGGCGCGCCGGCCCAGGCGTGGGCCGGCCAGGTGCCGGCCAAGCGCCGGCCGCGGAGTGCCCGACCCGGGCGGATTTCAATAACGATTCAATCCGCCCGGGTCGGCGGCCCCTCTGGCAATTTCTCCTCCTCTCTTGACTCGATGTGCGTTCCGCCGTAGGTTCTGCGCGGCCTGGTTGAAACGTTACATAGCCGGGCGCCGAGAAGCGCCGGGTACCGGCCGCGTTCCGGACCGAGAGGGAGGCCCTCCGCAGATGGGACCACGCAAGGGACGCCGGGCGTTCGCGGTGCTGCTCTTCTTCCTCCTGGTCGTCTCGCTCCAGCCGGCGCTGCCGGCGGGGGCGAGCGCCGCGCCGGCGCCGGCCGGCCCCCGCACCGGCCCCGACCTTGGCCGGGGCGACTGGATCGGCGTGAACCCGACCGACACGAACTGGTCGGACTACACCGTCGACGTCGACTTCACCGTGCGGAAGGAGGCCGCCAGCGTCTACTTCCGGGCCCGGTCGGGACCCGCCGACTCCTACATGTGGCAGGTCAACGTGACCGGCCCCGTACCGGTGTTGAAGAAGCACGTCTGGGCCGGCGGGGGCGTGGCCGCGGTGAGCGAGACGCCGATCGGCGACGTCATCGGGCCCGACGCGCTGCACACCCCGCACCACCTGCGCATCACGGCCGACGGCGACACGATCACCACCTCCGTCGACGGCGTCGCGGTCGACACGACGCAGGAGTCCGCCTACGCGGAGGGCACCATCGGGTTCCGGGAGTCGCCCACCGAGGAGGCGACCTACCGCGACCTCACCGTCACCTCCACCGCCGGGAAGACGCTGCTCGACGACCCGTTCACCGCGGGCGAGCACAACGCGTTCGGCGCCGGCACGATCGGCGCCGACGGCCTGGACGTCGCGAACGCCGACGCCATGCTGCAACCCGACGCCCGAACCCCCCGGCTGCGCCACGAGTTCACGCTGCGGAAGAAGGTCAGGAGCGCGCGGCTGTACTCCTCCGCGCTGGGCATCTACGAGATGAGCGTCGACGGAAAGCGGGTCGGCGACGACCTGTTCGCGCCCGGCTGGACCAACTACCGCGACCAGGTCCAGTACCAGAGCTACGACGTGACCGGCCTGCTCGCCCGCGGCGCGAACGCGATGGCCGCCCAGCTCGCGCCCGGCTGGTACGCCGGCGACGTCGGCTGGTTCGGCACCGGGCAGTACGGCACGACCCCCGCGCTGTGGGCGCAGCTCCAAGTCACCTACACCGACGGCTCCGTGGAGTTCGTCGACACCGACCCGTCCTGGCAGGGGAGCACCGACGGGCCGGTGACGTCCGCCGACAACTACATGGGGGAGTCCTACGACGCCCGCGCGGACCAGCCAGGCTGGACCGAACCCGGCTTCGGCGGCACGGATGGTACGGATGGCACGGGCGGTGCGGCTGGCGCGAGTTGGGCGCCGGTGGACGTCCAGCCGAGCCAGGCGTCGAAGGTCGTGCCGCAGATCGGCCCGCCGGTGCGGGTGACCGGCACCGTCAAGCCGGTGAGCGTCACCGAACCCCGGCCCGGGACGTACGTCTACGACCTCGGCCAGGACATCTCCGGGGTGGTGCGGCTGAAGGTGCGCGGCCCGGCCGGGACCACGGTCACCCTCCGGCACGCGCAGGCGGTCGATCCCGACGGCACCCTCTACACCGACAACCTCGCCGCGGGCCCGGCCCCTTACCTGACCGCCGCCCAGACCGACACCTACACGCTGCGCGGCGGCGGCACGGAGACCTTCCAACCGGACTTCACCTACCACGGGTTCCGGTACGTGGCGGTGACCGGCTACCCCGGCAAGCCCACCCTCGCGGACCTGACCGGGGTCGTGGAAGGCACCGACGCGCCCGTCATCGGCAGCTTCTCGACGTCGAACCCCATGGTCGACCAGCTCCAGTCGAACATCACCTGGAGCGAGCGGGACAACCTGTTCTCCGTCCCGACCGACACCAACGCCCGTACCGAGCGTCTCGGTTGGACGGGCGACGCCGACTTCTTCGCGCCGACCGCGACGTTCAACCGCGATCTCGACGGCTTCTACCGCAAGTGGGAACGCGACCTGATCGACAGCCAGTCGCCGCAGGGCGTCTTCGACAACGTCGCGCCGACGTGGACGGTGGGGGACTCCGGCTACGGCGGGGGCTGGGGCGACGCGGGCGTGGTCATCCCGTACACCACCTGGCAGAGCTACGGCGACACCGCCATCGTGGAGAGCAGCTACAGCGCCATGCGGACGTACCTGTCCGCGCTGGAGTCGATGAGCACGGACCTGATCCTGCCGGCGTCCTTCGCCCCCGCCGGTGACTGGATGAACGTGAACCAGTCGACCCCCTCCGACCTGATCGCCACCGCGTACTTCGCCTACGACGCCTCGCTCATGGCGCAGATGTCGGCGGCGATCGGCCGCGGTGACGACGCGGCCGGCTACCGCGCACTGTTCGCACGGATCGCGGCCGCGTGGGACGCGAAGTACGTCGCGGCCGACGGCAGTATCGCCGGCAACAGCGAGACCGGCTACGTACTCGCCCTCCACCTCGGCCTGTTGCCCGAGAGCGCGCGCACCCAGGCGGCGGACCGGCTGGTGGGACTCGTCCAGGCGGGCGGTGACCATCTCGCCACCGGCTTCGTCGGCACCCAGTGGCTGCTGCCCGTCCTGTCCGCCTCGGGGCACACCGACCTCGCCTACCGCCTCCTGGAGCAGACCGGCTACCCGTCCTGGGGCTACGAGATCGCGCACGGGGCGACCACGGTGTGGGAGCGCTGGGACGGGATACTCCCGGACGGCTCGTTCAACCCGAACGTGAACGGCAACTCCTTCAACCACGCCGTGGACGGCGCGGTCGGCGACTGGATGTACCGCACCATCGCGGGGATCGTGCCCGACCCGGCGCACCCCGGCTACGCGCGCTTCTCCGTCCGGCCGCAGCCCGGCGGCGGGCTCACCCACGCCGAGGCGACCCTGCGCTCGCCGCACGGCACGATCAGCAGCAGCTGGCGCGACGCCGGGAAGGGCCTGGTCATGGAGGTCACGGTGCCCCGCGGCAGCACCGCGACGATCTACGTCCCCGCCACCTCGGCGCACCGGGTCACGGCCGCGGCGGGAGCCCGTCTCGCCAGGTGGGCCGACGGCTACGCCGCTTACACGGTGGCAGCAGGCCACTACACCTTCCGGGTCCGCGGCTGAGCGGTAGCGGGTACGCGACCGAGCCGTGGCGGGTCCGCGACCGGGCCGTGGCACCGCGTGACCGGGCCGCCCCGGGCGGCCCGCTGTTGGGGGAGTGTTCGGCCGGTGGCCTCCGCAGGGCCGTCCTGCGGTGCGGGAACGATCTCTAGCGTGACGCCGTTCGAATCCTCACCTTTGGAGTAGAGATGCACGGCTCACCCGACAATGCGCCCGGGGCGCACGAGACGAACGACGGCCAGGACGGCCACGGCGAGGGGTGTTCCTGCCCGCGCACCGCGGACCTGGACGGCGCGGGTCTCGCCGCGTCGAGCCGCCGCACCTTCCTGCGCGGCGCCGGTGTGATCAGCGCGGGCGCGGCCGCGGCGGGACTGCTCGGCGCGGTGCCCGCGTACGCCGCCGGCGAGGCGAAGGGCGCCGCGAAGGGCGGCGGCGAGGACGACGACCCCTACGGCCGGACGTCGATGACGCCCGCGCCGCGCGGCAAGTGGAGCCCGGACCCGGACGACCCGCGGTTCACCGTCGTGGTGATGCCCGACACCCAGTACATGTTCGACCAGGACCGCATCCACCCGGTGCCGGTCGAGGCGTCGTTCCGCTACGTCCTGGACCCGGCCGGCCGCGCGGGCGGCAACGACGAGAACATCGTCTTCCTGGCGCACCTCGGCGACGTCACCCAGAACGGCCTGACCGAGGAGTACGCCGCGGCCACCAAGGTCTTCGACCTGCTGGACCGGGCCGGGGCGTCGTACGGCGTGCTCGCCGGCAACCACGACGTCTCCGACACCGACCAGCGCGGCTCCACCCCGTACCTGAAGACCTTCAGCCCGGCGCGGGCCAAGCGGACGCCCAGCTACCACTCCTCCAGCCCCGACGGCTACAACACCTGCCACATCTTCAAGGCCGGCGGCCGGTCCTGGATGCTGCTCTCGCTGGACTGGCGGCTGTCGGAGCAGGGCTTCGCCTGGGCCGACGCGGTCATCAAGGCGAACCCGAAACTCCCGGTGATCGTGACCACCCACGAGATCGTCAACGCCGACGACAGCAGCGAGGCGTCGCTGTCCGAGTACGGGCAGCAGCTGTGGGACGGCCTGATCAAGGACAACGACCAGATCTTCCTGACCCTCAACGGCCACTTCTGGCCGCCCGGCAGCACCGTGCTGAAGAACAGCGCCGGCAACGACGTGCACCTGCACATCACCAACTACCAGGACCGGTACTACGGCGGCGCCGGCATGATCCGCTCCTACCGCTTCGACCTGAACCGCGGGGTGATCGACGTCGCTACCTTCTCGCCGTGGATTCGCGAGCTCGCGGCCAGGGGCGAGCTGAACGAACTGGCCGCGAAGGAGATCGAACTGACCTCGCCGGTCGACTACTTCTCCGTCGCGATCGACTTCGAGCAAAGGTTCGCGGGCTTCGCGCCGGTGCCGTCGCGCGCCGCCCGCCCGGCGCGGCGGATGCTGGTGCCCGGCACGCTGGCGTACTGGCGCTTCGACGAGGGCGGCAAGGCCGGCAAGGACGTGGCCGCCGGGACCGTGGTCAAGGACCAGGCAGGACACGGCAACGACCTGGAGCTGCGGAGCGTTCCGGGCACCGCCGCACACGCGCTGACCTGGACCGGGGACCACCACCCCGACCAGCCCGGCCACGGCAGCCTGGTCTTCGCCGGTCAGGGCAACCCGGTCACCGGGGCGTACTTCCGGACCGTCGACCGCGCGCCGATCAACGCTCAGACCTTCGCCCGCGGCTACACCTTCGAGATGTTCTTCAAGGTGCCCGCCGACTGGGACGGCGGCCGCAACGGCTGGTCGTCGATGCTCAGCCGCAGCGGCAGCGCCGGGAAGGCGGGCAAGAACGGCCCCGCGGCGACCGCCGAGGAGCCGGTGCTGACGCTCAGCCTCTCCAGCGGGATCGAACTCCAGTGGAACGTCTACCCGCTCAACCAGACCGGCGCGGCCACCAACTGGAGCCACCTGCTCCAGCAGGAGGAGTGGTGGCACGTCGCGGTCGTCAACGACGGCCGGATCACCAAGCTCTACGTCAACGGCTGCGAGGAGGGCCGCAACCCCAACAGCACCAACATCGGCCTCACCTCCCTCAACCTGCCCTTCCTGCTGGGCGGTTACGAGTGGGACGGCGCGATCAACCAGGTCTTCCACGGCTCGATCGGCGATGTACGCATCGTGGACCGGGCGCTGCCGCCGAGCAGCTTCATGAACGCCTGAGCCTCGACGCTGGAGCCTCAGCGCCCGACCCTCGACGCCTGAGCCTCAGGGCCCGACCCTCGACGCCTGAGCCTCAGCGCCCGACCCTCGACGCCCGGCCCTCCCCGCGGACGGTCACTCCGGCGGCGGCGCGGACGAACCCGCCCCGCCGCCGGAGCGGCGGGTACCGCCAGTGGCCGCCCTGCATGGCTCTGACCAGCGACAACACCATGCAGGGCTGCTCCTGGTCGATCGCAGTGCTTGAATGGACCGTCGTTCCGGCTGAGCAAGGAGAAACGCTGTGCCTCTGGTGTCTGTCGTGATGCCCGTGTACAACTCGGCTGCCACGCTCGGCGCGGCCGTCCGGTCGGTGCTCACGCAGACCCACACCGATCTGGAGCTACTGGCCACCGACGACCAGTCGTCCGACGACTCCATGGACCTGCTGATGGAGTTCGCCCGGCAGGACGAGCGCGTGCGGCCGCAAGCGGCACCCGAGCGCGGCGGTGCCGGCCGGGCCCGCAACCTCGCCATGGAGCGGGCCCGGGGGGACTACGTCGCCTTCCTCGACAGCGACGACATGTGGCTGCCGGAGAAGACGGAGCGGCAGCTCGCCTTCGCGGCGGCCGGTAGCGCCCCGCTGACGTTCACCTCGTACTTCAAGATGGACGCCGACCACGACGGCGAGAGCATCGACTTCGTCCCGAACGGACGCGTCGTCCGCGCGCGGGAGCACGTGGACTACCGCGCGATGCTGGTCCAGGACCACATCGGTGCCCTCACCGCCATGTACGACCGCAACGTGCTGGGCACGAGGCTGATGCCGGAGATGCGGAAGCGGCAGGACTACGCCCTGTGGCTGTCGATCATGCGCGACGGCGCCGACGCCCGGGGCCTCCCCGAGCCGCTTGCCGTGTACCGGGCCCACCAGGCGGGTTCGCTGTCGTCCAACAAGCTGTCGCTCGTCCCGTACAACTGGGAGCTGTACCGCGAGCACGAAGGACTGTCGGTCCCGCGGGCGACGCGGGCGCTGACCGGCGCGGTGTGGCAGTCGCTGCGCAACTCGCGGATCTAGTCCTTTCCGGCCGCGGCGCTAGCTCGCCTCGACCGCGGGCTTGAGGACGTCCCGCATCCACTGGCGGTAGGTCGTGGGCGCGGTGTTCTCCGGGGTGCGGGCGACCGCGTGGTCCAGGCCGCGCTCCTTGGCGATGTCCATGTCGATCAGGCTCTGGGCCATCGCCTCGGAGAAGCCGTAGCCGACAAGCTGCTTCCTGTCCTGGTCGCGGTCGCCCCGCTCGTAGCGGACCGGGGTGCCGAGCACCTCGGAGGCGAGGGCGGCGACCTCGTCGAAGGTCAGGTCGTCGGGGCCGAGGAGGTCGAGGGTGTCCTGCCCGGTCCAGCCGCGGTCCCGCAGCAGGCGGGCGGCACGGTCGGCGATGTCGCGGGTGGCGGTGAAGGGCAGCTTGAGGTCGCCGGGGATCGTGCCGGCGATCACCCCGCGCTGCCTGATCAGATCCACCTGCCGGGTCAGGTTGTCCATGAAGGTCGGCATGGCCAGCGCCCGGAAGTGCACGCCGGTGCTGCGGATCAGGTCCTCCATCGCCAGCGACCCGGAGACGTGGCCCGCGTAGAGCTGCGTGCCTCGGCCGAGCGCCGAGACGGTGACGACGCGCTGGACGCCGTGCCGCACGACCGCGTCGGCGAAGGGGATGCTGAAGGTGACGTAGGCGTCGTAGACGCTCGGCGCGCGCACGTCCGCCGGGACCAGCCAGAACACGGTGTCCGCCCCGTCCAGCGCGCGGTCCACCACGTCCCGCTCCCGGTGCGACCCGGTCACCACCTCCACCCGGCCCCGAATCCCGGCCGGCAGCCGGTCCGGGTCACGTACCACGACCCGTACGTCCTCGCCGTGCTCCAGCAGGTCCGCCAGGACCCGGCTGCCGATGTGCCCCGTCGGTGCGGTGACAACGATCATGATGCGGCCTCCTGCTCGCTCGAAGTAAACTCTACCGTACCGTTTACTTCGACGCCCGGCAAGATCGGCGGCCCGGGCGGGGGTGAGGGCGGGGGCGGGGTCGGGACGGTCGGAGGGGATTGACGGGATCAAAAGTCCAGACCATTCTCATGGCGAAAGTGCGGCTCCCCCACCCGTCGGCCGGTCCGCCGGCCGCCCTGTTCGCACGAGACGAGGCATCCGCATGGCTCGCAGGTCCGGCAGCAGTCCGGGCGCCGACCCGAAGGTCACGGTCGACGGCTCCACGGTCACCTGGGGCTCGCACCTGCAGGAGGCCGCCGCGGCCGGCGTCGTGGCGATCCTCTTCGGCGCGGGCACCTACGGTGTCCCGGAGATGGTCGGCACCGACCAGACCGGGCCGGGCGACTTCGGATACTGGGTGACCCGCACCCAGTCCTCTCTCGCCGACCCGGCCCCGCCGCCCTGAGCGACCCGCTCGACGCGGCGTCGAGGGACCCGCTCAACCCCGCTGGTTCTCGCGCGCCTTGAGGCCGATCTGCCAGCGGTAGAAGCTCATCGCCAGTGCGTAGTCCAGGCCGGCGCGGCCGTCGAGGAAGCCGCGCCGGTAGACGTAGGCGTAGGCGAAGGAGACCAGCGGTTTGAACGGCGCCTGGTGGAAGAGCTGCCCCTGGCGGGACTTGACCTTGCGGATGGCCTCCTTCACCGAGGGGTTGAGTTCGAGCCACGCCTCCCAGTCGGAGTAGCGGTTGTGCCGGTCGAACCAGGTGCGCACCGGGTCGAGGTCCTCGTGCTCGATCGGGGCGCGCAACCGGGCCGCGGACGGCGCGACCGGCTGGTAGTGGCCCTCCTGCTCGCCCATCCCGGGGGCGTCGAGGTCGCCGAGTTCCGGGAAGTGGCAGCGGGTGCGGTCCAGCAGGACCCGCTTGACGATGGTGTGGCCGTGCCGCAGCCGCCGTCCGGCGAACCAGTAGCCGAGCGGGATGTCGAACGCGGCGACCGACGGCGGTCCGGCCGCGAACACGGTCCGCAGCTCGGCCAGCAACTCGGGGCTGGGCGTCTCGTCGCCGTCGAGGAAGAGCAGCCACGGGATCTCGGTGCGCACCCGGTCCAGGCACCACTGCTTCTTCTTCGGATACCGGCCGTCCCAGGTGTAGTCGACCACCTGCGCGCCCAGCCGCGCCGCGATCTTGCAGGTGTCGTCGGTGCTGTGCGAGTCCACCACGACCACCGCCTCGACGTGGTCGATGACCGAGGAGACCGTACGGGCGATGTTCTCCGCCTCGTTCTTGGTGGGGATGACCACGACCAGCGGGAGCTTGTTCACGAGGTCCCTCCGGAGGGGGTGGGTGATGCGGTGGCGGAGTGGGCCGGTGCGGCGAGCGGGGGCAGCCAGGCGTAGCAGCCGCTGGAGGTGACCGTCTCCGCCGTGGCAGGCACCGTCAGCACGGCCTTCGCCGCGGTGCCGGCCGAACCCGAGGAGAGGGTCTTGCCGTGGGCGCCGGTCACCCGCCAGGTGCAGCCGGAGGAGACGGCCGGTGCCTGGTAGCGGCCGGGGGCGACGGACCTGCCGGCGACCGGTGCGGCGGCGACGGCGAAGCTGCCGTCGGCGAAGCCGCGCGCGGCCGCGTCGAGGACGTAGCGCTGGTCGGGGCACAGGGTGCGCACGGCCGCGGTGGCGCCGGACCCGCTGATGTCGCCGGTGACGATGGCGCTGGCGGAGGCGGCCGGGTCGATCGCGGAGGTGCGGGTCAGCCGTTCGCACACCTCCTGGCCGCCTTCGAGGACGGCGACCGGGTCGTCGCCCTTGGGCACCCGCCCGGACAGGTACTTCCTGTCCTTCGTGCTGAAGGCGCCGCCGCCGGGCGGGGTGAGCTGGTCGTCGGGCACCTTGGGGCCGTCGGCGGCGGAGCCGGGCGCCTCCGAGGAGTCGCCACCGGTCGAGCCGCCGCTCGCGGCCTGGCCGGTGGGGGCGCCGGCCGCCACGGACGGGTGGTGATCGGCCCCGCTCCCGTTCCCGCCGCTTCCGCAGCCGCCGAGCAGCGCCACCGCCGCCGTCACGAGGACGGCGGCGACGGCGGTGCGGCGTCGGGCGCCGGTCACCCGGCGGTCCTGAGCGCGTAGTGGCTCGCGACCTGCGCGGCCGTCAGCACGGTCGGGTAGACCGCGGCCTCGTCGATCGAGCCGGCCAGGTCGTCGCTGGTGGGCCGGGTCGGCCAGCCGTTGAGGTTGTCGCCGCCGACCCGCCAGTAGCCGGCGTACGCCTCGCTGCCGGTCATGGCCGTGTTCGACCCCTTGAGCACGCCGTCGACGTAGAGCTTCGAGCCGCCGGTGCCCTCGGTGGCGACCACGTGGTGCCAGGCGCCGTCGTTGTACTTCGCCGAGGTGGTGATCGTCTGGACCTTGGGGGAGTTGATGCCGAAGACCAGCTGCCCGCTGTTGAGCATGTAGATGTGCTTGTCGTAGTGGACGCTGGTCTGGGTGGGGTCGTCGCCGAAGCCGATGATCTTCCCGCCCTTGGTGGTCGTGGTCTTGAACCACGCCTCGATGCTGTACTGCTTCGGCTGCGGGTGCTGCCGGTCGCTGTACGTCCACTGCGAAGTGCCGTTGAACGTGTACGCCTTGGAGCCCGGCACCGCGCCCGGCGTCACGCCGTGCACCGGGCCGCCGACGCTGACCCCGCTGTCGTCGGACGCCGAGGAGTCCGCGGTGTAGGAGCCGGACGCCGCGTCGTACCGCCAGTACAGCGTCGCGCCGTCGGCGAGGACCTTCGCCGGGTACGCCTCGGCCGAAGTCGGCACCGTCGCGGACGCGTTCGGCGACAGCGCGGTGGTGTTGGTGCCGTCGCTCGCCGAGACCCGGTAGGTGTACTTCACGCCCGGTGTGACGTCGGTGTCGGTGAAGGTGATCTGCGGGCGCACCCACGGAAGCGAGCTGCCGGTGGTGGTGTAGATCGGCGTGGTCGAGCCGTTGCGGTACACCCGGTAGGTCAGCAGGCTGTCGTCGAGGTCGAGGCTCGACTGCCAACTGACCTTCACCGAATCCGGGTTGATGCTCGTCACCGAGGTCTGCGGCAGGCTCGGGGCGGTGGTGTCCGGGGAGCTGGGGAAGCGGGTCAGGCCCTGCTGCGCGGTGCCGTTGACCGTGGTGAACTCCCCGCCGACCCACAGGTATTCGGTGGAGCCGACCGAGGAGAACGACATCACCCGCGGGCCGATCTGCTCGCCGATCCCGTCGTTGGTGTCGGGGAACCACGACACCAGGTGCGGGTCGCCGACCGGCTCGGCGAGCAGGTGCTTGCGCACCGAGTTCGGGTACTCGCCCATGCTGGAGCAGTCGTGGGCGTGGCTGCCGCTGTACAGCACGCTCTGGTAGACCGCGACCGTCTGGGTGGCCCCCAGGCAGTTGTCCCGCCAGACCTGGCTGAAGTCGGTGAGGCTGAAGCGGGCCCGGCCGTCGAAGACACCGCCGCCGGTGCCCTCGTTGCCGGTGTAGAAGCTGTTGCTCGCCGGGTCGACGTAGATGGTCTTGGTGACGGAGGCCGCGTCGAAGAAGCCGGTCGGGTATGCCTTCACCAGCGTGCCGCCGGTGGTGGCGTCGACGACCGCGAGGGAGTGCGAGTCGGCACCGTCGACGGTGTTGAAGTCACCGCCGAGGATGGCGTCCTCGCCGTTCGGGGTCAGCGCGAGCGCCCGGCCGGGGTTGTCCACGTCGGGCGCCCACGGCAGCAGCGCGCCGTCGGCGGCGCTGACCGCCGCGTAGCGGTGCCGGGTGGTGCCGTCGACGGAGGTGACGTCGCCGCCGAAGTACACCGCGTCGTCGGTGGCCACGATGGTGCGCACCGTGCCGCTCACCGCCGGGCGGAAGGTGGTGCTGACGGCGCAGGTGGCCAGGTTGATCGCGGCCAGGCTGCTCACGCCGGTGCCGCCGGCCGTGCCGAAGAAGCCGCCCGCGTACAGCGTCTTGCCGTCGGGGGAGACCGCCAGCGCCCGTACCGTGGCGTTGTCCGAGCCCACGGTGAACGCGGGCTGGCAGCCGGCGGGTTGGCCGGTGGCCGCGTTGAACGACGCGAAGTTCCCGGCCGCCGTCTCGCTGGTGCCGGCGGCGGCCCCCGGCGGGCGGATCGTGGAGAAGGTGCCGCCGGCGTAGACGTCGCCGCCGGACTGTGCCATCGCCCAGACGATGCCGTTGGTCTGGTAGGTGGGCAGGTTCCCGGCGGTGATGCCGACGGGTGGTTGCAGTGCGGTCGCCGGGGGCGGCCCCACGATCCCCAAAGCCGCGGCTGCCAAGGCGAGGGCAGCCGTCAACACCGGCCATCTGCGCATGCGTTGCTCTCCTCTACGGAATGTGCCCGGGATGGTGCGGGAAGGTGCCGAAGCTCTCGCCTCGGCGCTACCGGTCGATGCGGACGCTCGCGCCCGCCAGCTGATCCGCCACCTGCCGCATGTCGGCGTCCACCATCAGCCGGGCCAGCTCCTCGACCCTGACCTGTGCTCGCCAGCCGAGCAGGTCGCCGGCCTTGGAGGCGTCGCCGATGAGCGCGTCCACTTCGCTGGGCCGCTCGTACTTGGGGTCGTAGCGCACATGCTCGGCCGGGTCGAGGTCGGCGTGCGCGAACGCCGTGTCGAGGAACTGCCGTACGGTGGCGGCCCGTCCGGTGGCCACCACGTAGTCCTCGGGTTCGTCCCGTTGCAGCATCCGCCACATCGCGTCCACGTACTCCGGTGCGTAGCCCCAGTCGCGGACCGCGTCCAGGTTTCCGAGGTAGAGCCGCTGTTGCAGGCCGGCCTTGATCCGGGCCACCGCGCGGGTGATCTTGCGGGTCACGAAGGTCTCGCCGCGGCGCGGTGACTCGTGGTTGAACAGGATGCCGTTCACCGCGTACATCCCGTACGCCTCACGGTAGTTGACCGTCGCCCAGTAACCGAAGACCTTCGCGCAGGCGTAGGGGCTGCGCGGGTGGAAGGGGGTGCCCTCGTGCTGCGGGGGCGGGGTGGCGCCGAACATCTCGGAGGAGGACGCCTGGTAGACACGGGCGCCGATGCCGCTGGCCCGGACCGCCTCCAGCAGCCGCAGCGCGCCCAGGCCGGTGACGTCACCGGTGTACATCGGGGCGTCGAAGGAGACCCGCACATGCGACTGGGCGCCGAGGTTGTAGATCTCGCCCGGCTGGACGTCGCGCAGCAGGTTCACCAGCGCCACCCCGTCGGACAGGTCGGCGTGGTGCAGCACCAGCGACCGGTGGGCCTCCTGCGGGTCCTGGTAGATGTGGTCGATCCGCTCGGTGTTGAAGGACGAGGAGCGGCGCACGATGCCGTGCACCGTGTAGCCCTTGGACAGCAGCAGTTCGGCCAGGTACGAGCCGTCCTGCCCGGTGACGCCGGTGATGAGGGCGGTCTTGCCCACGTGTTCCCCCAGAGGTGGAGTGGTCGGGGCCGGTTGCCGGACCCGTGGCCGGGGCCGCCAAGCCGGGCCGTCGGTGTGCGGTCGGTCAGGCGCGCACCCGGGACAGGCTGTCAGGGCAATTCAGGGAATCGGCGGAACAGGGGGATCGGCACCATGCCGCCCCGAACGGCTGGCACAATCGCCGCCATGACCGAACTGCTGCCGCCCGGCGCCCGGATATTCGTCGCCGGCCACCGCGGGCTGGTCGGTTCCGCGATCGCCCGCCGGCTGACCGCTGACGGCCACCGGGTGCTGACCCGGACCCGCGCCGAACTCGACCTGCGCGACGCCGCCGGCACCGCCGCCTACCTGCGCGACACCCGGCCGGACGCGGTGGTGCTGGCCGCCGCCCGGGTCGGGGGGATCATGGCCAACTCGACCTACCCGGTGCAGTTCCTGGAGGACAACCTCGGCATCCAGTTGAGCGTGATCGCCGGCGCCCACCAAGCCGGCGTCCGCCGGCTGCTGTTCCTCGGCTCCAGCTGCATCTACCCTCGGCTGGCCGACCAGCCCATCCGCGAAGAGGCCCTGCTCACCGGCCCGTTGGAGCCCACCAACGAGGCGTACGCCCTCGCGAAGATCGCCGGCATCGTCCAGGTCCGGTCCTACCGGCGACAGTACGGCGCCGGGTTCGTCTCGGCGATGCCGACCAACCTCTACGGCCCCGGCGACAACTTCGACCTCGCCACCTCGCACGTGCTGCCCGCGCTGATCCGCCGCTTCCACGAGGCCGAACGCGACCGGCTGCCCGAACTGGTGCTGTGGGGCAGCGGCACCCCGCGCCGCGAGTTCCTGCACGTGGACGACCTCGCGTCGGCCTGCGCGCTGCTGCTGCGGGAGTACGACGCCGACGAACCGGTCAACGTCGGCTGCGGTGAGGACCTGACCGTCCGCGAACTCGCCGAGACGGTAAGGGACGTGGTCGGCTACCGCGGCACCATCGGCTGGGACACCGGCAAGCCCGACGGAACCCCGCGCAAGCTGCTGGACGTGTCCCGGCTGCGGTCGCTGGGCTGGCGGCCGCGGATCGCGCTGCGCGACGGCATCGCGTCGGTGTACGCGGGCTGGCGGGCCGAACAGGGCGCCGGCGCCGCGTAATCCGGGTCCGGCGCCGCGTAAGCCGGCGCCGCGTGATCCGGCGGCGCGTACTCCGCGTGTGGGCCCGGGGCCGGTGCCGGGCTCGGGCCCTTGCGGGGTTCTTGGCCGCTCCATCAGTAGGCCCCGCGTCCGTCGACGACCGCCCGCAGGGTACGGGCCATCACGTCCACGTCGCCGGCCAGCGACCAGTTGTCGACGTACCGCAGGTCGATCGCCAGCGTCTCGTCCCACGACAGCTCGCTGCGCCCGCTGACCTGCCACAGCCCGGTGATGCCCGGGCGCACCGCGAGGCGGCGGCGGGCCACCTCGTCGTAGCGGGCCACCTCGTCGGGCAGCGGCGGGCGCGGGCCGACCAGCGACATGTCGCCGCGCAGCACGTTCAGCAGCTGCGGCAGCTCGTCCAGCGAGCAGCGCCGCAGCACCCGGCCGATCCGGGTGATCCGCGGGTCGCGGCGCATCTTGAACATCAGCCCGTCGTTCTCGTTGCCGCCGGACAGCTCCAACTCGGGCCTGCGGGACTCCGCGTCGACCACCATCGTGCGGAACTTCCACATGGTGAACGGCGCACCCGCCCGCCCGTACCGGATCTGCCGGTGGAAGGCCGGGCCCGGCGAGGTGAGCCGGATCGCGGAGGCCAGCACCGCGAACAGCGGGGCGAGCAGCAGCAGTCCGAGGGCCGCGCCGGTCCGGTCCACCGCGGTCTTCAGCGCGACCGGGGTGCCGGCCCGGGTCGGTGGCGCGATGTGCAGCAGCGCGAGGCCCGCGGGCGCGTCGACCCGCATCCGGGCCAGGCCCACGTCCACCAGGCCCGGCACCACGGCGAGCGGCACGCCCGCGTCGTGCAGCGCCCACGACAGGCGGCGCAGCCGCTCGGCGGTCAGTCGCGGACCCGGCGAGACCAGGACGAGTTCGGCCCGGTGCTCGCGGACCGCGCCCAGCACGATGCCCGCGTCCTCGGCCGGGCCGGTGGGCGTGACCGGGCCGAGCCGGGAGGTGACCGGCGCCGCGCACTCCAGCTTCGCGCCGCCCACCGGCACCACCCCGACCACCACGTAGGCGTGCCCGGTCCTGGCCGTGAGGTGGCCCACCACGTGGTCGGCGGCGCTCGGTTCGCCGATCACCAGCACCCTGCGGACCGCCCGGGCGGAGTGCCGGGCGGCGGTCAGGTGGCGGTGGGTGACGGCGCGCGCGGCCGTGGCCAGCAGCGGTGCGACGCCGACCCCGGCGAGGGACAGGGACGCGCTCGCGTTCTCCTCGAACGCGGTGCGCAGCACGGCCAGGACACCGAGCAGGACCAGCCAGTCGCCGAGTACGGCGGCCAGGCCGCGGCTCTCGCCGAGCGCGGCGGCGGTGTAGCGGCGGCGGCAGGCGCGTACCGCGAGCCAGGCCGCGGCCGCCAACGCGCCGCAGACGGCGGCGTGCGGCCGGCCGGTGCGGTGCAGGAGCGAGGCCAGCGGGAGAGCGGCGCCCAGCGCGTCGACGGTCAGCGTCAACGGCAGGTACCAGGGCGCCTTGTCGCCGTGGGCGCTGTGCACGCGGTGGACGCCGTGCCAGCCGTGCAGGGCGCGCGCGGCACGGGCCCGACAGGAGCCGCCGGGCGCGCCCCCGGGTCTTCCGGGCGTGCCGGCCGCGTGCGGCGGCCCGGGCGCACCGGACAACACGGGAACGGTGGGAACAGCGGGAAGGGCGGACGCGGTGGAGGTGGCGTGCGCGGCCGGCATCGCGTGCGCGGCAAGGGCATCGGTGCGCGCCGATGCCCTGGTGCCTATCGCGTGCCGTGCGCCGCCGCGCGCGGATCTTGGTGGTGGCTCACTGTCTACGGATGTTCCGGGCAGGGCAGGTGTTGCCGAGGTTGTTTCGCTACGCCGCATGGACCCCCCTGGCACCTCGCGACCGACGTGGAGCCCCAGCACTTCCCCAAGTGCTGGCGCTCCGTGACACCAGCGAACGCTAAGCCACGTAGGGCCCGTTCCGCTGCCGATTGCACATATTCGAGTCGATGTCATGACAGAGTTGACCTTCGTGTCGCAGACGGTCAGCTCGACGGTGTATAGCGCGGGACCGGCCGCGGCGCCAGGGGTGCGGTAAGGGGAGAAACCCTGGTCGAACGCCCCTTACAGTTGGATGTCGTGTCTCTCGTTCCCACTGTGCACCTGCCCGACGATCTCGCCGCCGCGCTCACCCGCAGGCTCGCCGCCACCGCCCCGACCCAGGCGTCCGCCCAGGTGGACCGGCTGATCGAGCACTACCGCGGCGCCACGCCGACCGCCGCGCCCGTGCTGCGCGACGCCGCCGACGCGGCGGCCTACGCCGCGTACCGGATGCCCGCCACGTACGCCGCCGCGCGCTCCGCGCTCGCGGCGCTGCACGTCCGTACCGCCGGCTGGACCCCGGCCACGCATCTCGACCTTGGCGGCGGCACCGGCGCCGCGCGGTGGGCGGTCGGAGACGTCTGGCCCGGGGCGGACGGCCCGGCCGGCACCGTACTGGACTGGTCGGCGGCCGCCCTCGACCTCGGCCGCGCGCTCGCCGCGGACTCCGCGACGCCGTCCGTGCGCGCCACGACCTGGACCCGCGCCCCGCTGTCCGGCGCGCCCGCCCTGCCCGCCGCCGATCTCGTGACCGTCTCCTACGTGCTCGGCGAGCTGACCCCCGGTGACCGCGCCGCCCTGGTCGAGGCCGCCGCCGCGGCGACCCGGCCCGGGGGCGTGGCGCTCGTCGCCGAACCCGGCACCCCCGACGGCTACGCGCGGATCATCGGTGCCCGGGACCGCCTCGTCGCCGCCGGGTTCACCGTCCTCGCGCCCTGCCCGCACAGCGGTCCGTGCCCGGTCACCGGCACCGACTGGTGCCACTTCGCCGCGCGCGTGCACCGCTCGGCCCTGCACCGCCAGGTCAAGGGCGGCACCCTGCCGTACGAGGACGAGAAGTTCAGCTACGTCGCCGCGGCCCGTCCCGCCGGGCCGGGGGATTCCGCCGGGTCCGCCGGGTCCGCCGAGGTGACGGGCTCGGCCGCGGTGCCCGCCGCGAACCGCATCGTCCGCCACCCCCAGACCCGCAAGGGCCAGGTCCTGCTCGACCTGTGCGCCGCCGCCGGCGACCTCACCCGCACCACCGTCAGCAAGCGCCAGGGCCCCCTCTACCGCGAGGCCCGCGACGCCTGTTGGGGCGACCCGTGGCCGCCGGACCAGCCGCCGGCCGGGCCGGACCCCGCTACGGGCTCCGCCGACCCCTGCTGAGCACGCGCCAGGCGTAGACGCCGCTGTTGCCGGCCGCGCCGTCCACGAAGGCGTCGAGCTTTCCGCGGAACGGCACGGCCACCGCCCCGCCGCCGCAGACCACGTCCTTCGTCCCGCCCCGCGCCCGTACGGTGAGGTGGCCGCTGCCGGAGCAGGCGATCTGGAAGAGGTGCGGGCCGGGCAGCGTCTCGGCGATCTCCTCCCCGGTGTGCGCGGCCCAGTCGTAGCCCGAGGCGACCGGCCCGCCGAGATAGCCGGCCGGACGGTACCGGCCGACGAGGTCGAGGGCGGGCTCGGCGCCGGCGCTCAAGGTGGCGGCGGAGGCGGCCCGCGAGACCGAGGGCGCGGCACCGGCGGCGCCGGACGCCGACCGCGCGGGGGACCCCGTATCCGAGCCGGACCCGGAGCACGCGGCGAGCGCGACCGCGCAGGCGCCGATCAGGAGCGCGGCGCCGCTACGCCGTACAGCCCGCGCGGACGCCGCCGAACCCCGTGCGCGGGCGGGACGGTCGGGCGCTGCCGAGGTGCAATCCCGAAGTGCCGCAAGCTGGTTGGCGCCGTGCCGTTCCTCCGCCATGTCAACTCCCCCAGGGGCCCGGCGGGTTCCGGGCGTCCTGCCGGGGATGACGGGAGCGGCCGGGGTGTCGGTTCCGGCCGGTCACAACCAGCCGACGCGGTGGAAGGCGCGGTAGCACAGGCCGGACAGGGCGGCGGTGACGCCGAGCATGATCGGGTAGCCGTAGGTCCAGCCGAGTTCGGGCATGTGGTGGAAGTTCATGCCGTAGAAGCCGGCGATCATCGTCGGGATGGCGAGGATCGCGGCGCCCGCGCTGATCCGGCGCATGTCGACGTTCTGCTGCACGGCGAGCTGGCTGAGGTTGGCCGAAAGCAGGCCGTCCACCAACTCGCCGTAGGCGATGAGGTGTTCGCGGACGTGCGAGAGGTGGTCGGCGACGTCGCGGAAGTAGCGGCCCATCTCGGCGTTGATCAGGCCGTCGGCGCCCTCGGTGAGGCGTTCCAGCGGCCGGGCCATCGGGAAGACGGCGCGCTTGAACTCGATGAGCTCGCGCTTGAGTTGGTAGATGCGGCTGGCGTCGTCGCCGTGCTCGGGGGAGAAGACGTCGGACTCCAGGGTGTCGACGTCGAGTTCGACCGCGTCGGCGACGTCGAGGTAGTCGTCGACGACCTGGTCGGTGATGGCGTGCAGCACGGCGGAGGGGCCGTGCGCGAGCATCTCCGGGCGGCTCTCCAGGGCGCGCCTGACCCGGGACAGGCCGGGCGCGCTGCCGTGCCGGACCACGACCACGAAGTCGGGGCCGAGGAAGATCATCACCTCGCCGGTGTCGACCACCTCGCTGGTCGCGGTGAGCTTCTCGTGCTCGACGAAGACGACGGTCTTCAGGACGAGGAAGAGGGTGTCGCCGTAGCGCTCCAGCTTCGGCCGCTGGTGGGCGTGGACGGCGTCCTCGACCGCGAGCGGATGCAGCCCGAAGACCTCCGCGATCTCCTCCAGGTGCTCCGCGTCCGGCTCGTGCAGCCCTATCCACGCGAAGCCGCCGCGCTTGCGGGCCTCGTCCAGGGCCTGCTGCGGGGGCAGGGAGGCGGCCCGGCAGCCGTCCTCGTAGACCGCGCAGTCCACCACCACGTCGGCCGTGCAGCGCCGCTGCTCGGGCAGGTCGCCCTCGCCGTCGAGGGAGTGCCACCGCCCGGTGCGCCGCCACTGGCGGCCGAAACCGCGCCGGGAACCGTCCTTGCGGTGGATCACCGCGGGCCTGTTCGTCATCGTGCCTTCTCCAGTACCGCTCTTGCCGCGTTGTGCCCGGGGACGCCGCTGACTCCGCCGCCGCGGACCGCGCCCGCCCCGCAGAGGAAGACGTTCGCACATCCGGTGCCGACCCCCCAACGCCCTGTGGCCTGGGTCACATCGGCGCCGGTATCACCGTACCGGCCCCCGTCCGCCGCCCCGGCCCTCTCCCCGTCCGGCTCCTCGTCGGCGTACGGCCAGGACAGGTCGCGGTGGAAGATGTGGCCGCCCGGCAGTCCCACCTCCCGCTCCAGGTCGAGCGGCGACTTCGCCTCCAGGCACGGCCGCCCGTCCGCGTCGGTGGCCAGGCAGTCCGCCAGCGGTTCGGCGAGCACCGCGTCGAGCTGGGCCAGCGTCGCGGCCAGCAACTCCCGCTTGGTGCCCTCCGGGTCGGCCGCGAAGAGCCGGGCGGGCGCGTGCAGCCCGAAGAGGGTGAGTGTGTGCGCGCCGGTCGCGGCCAGCTCGGGGGAGAGGATCGACGGGTCGGTCAGCGAGTGGCAGTAGATCTCCGACGGCGGCGCGTCCGGCACCCGCCCGGCCGCCGCCTGCTCGTACGCCGTCTGCAACTGCCCGTAGCCCTCGGCGGCATGGAAGGTGCCGGCGAACGCGTCCCGCGGGTCCACCGCGCGGTCCCGCAGCCGCGGCAGGCGGCGCAGCAGCATGTTCACCTTGAGCTGCGCGCCCTCCGGCCGGGGCGGGCGCTCGGCGCCGAGCAGGCCGGCGAGCGCGTCCGGGGAGGCGTTGACCAGCACGTCGCGGGCCGCGACGGTACGGGTCCGGCCGCTCCCGGCGTCCTCGTACGTCACTTCCGCGATCTTGCCGTCCGTCGCGATCCCGGTCACCTCCGCGCCGGTCACGATCCGCGCGCCCGCCGCACGGGCGGCGGCCGCGAGCGCGTCCGTGAACGCGCCCATCCCGCCGATCGGCACGTCCCAGTCGCCGGTGCCGCCCCCGATCACGTGGTAGAGGAAGCAGCGGTTCTGCCGCAGGGACGGGTCGTGGGCATGGCTGAACGTGCCGATCAGCGCGTCGGTGAGGACCACGCCGCGCACCACGTCGTCGGTGAACGCCGCCTCCACGGTCTCGCCGAGCGGCCGTTCGAACAGCGCTTCCCACGCGGCCGGATCACCCACCCTGCGCTCCAGCTCCGCCCGGGTCGGCAGCGGCTCGGTCAGCGTCGGGAAGACCTGCCGCGCGACGTGCCCGGTCATCGCGTAGAAGCGCTGCCACGCCTCGAAGTCCCGCTCCGAGCCGGTCAGCCGCGCGAACTGCTCCCGGGTGCGCGCGGTGTCCTCCGCGTCCACCAGCAGCCCGCTGTCGCCGTGCGGGGTGTACGACGAGATGCGGCGGCGGCGCACCGCGAAGCGCAGGTCCAGGTCGTCGACGATCTTGCGGGGGAGCAGGCTCACCAGGTACGAGTAGCGGGAGAGGCGGGCGTCTACCCCGGTGAACGTCCGCGTCGACACCGCGGCGCCGCCGGTTGCCGGCAGGCGCTCCAGCAGCAGCACGTTGCGGCCGGCTCTGGCGAGGTATGCGGCGGCCACCAGTCCGTTGTGGCCGCCGCCCACGATCACCGCGTCGTGCTGCGCATCGCTCGAAACGTCCATCCCGGCACTCTACGGTGCCCCTGACCCGCCCGGCTGCCCCGTTCTGTCGGTTCAGGGACCACCTGTCGGTGGGTGGTTGCGCGCGCCCCTGGGGTACTGCGGCTCCCCCGGCGCAAGCACGGTGCGAGCCGCACGTACCAAGGGGCGCGGGGAACTGCGCGACCAGCCCACCACCGGCAGGTGGTCCCTCGGCCGGCAGGACGGGGCAGCCGGGCGGGTCAGGGGCGCCGTGGGGGGGTGCCAGGAGGCGATGGGGTCGAAGCTGCGGAGTGCGGCGGTGGGGGAGACGCGGGAGGCCGCGGCGATGGTGAGGTCGCGGAGGAGGGTGGTGGAGCGGTGCCGGGTGGCGAGGAGCCGGGCCACTCGGGCGGAGGAGGCGACGACGGAGGTCGTACGGGCCAGCCGCGCGGCCGTGTAGGACGCGAGCGCGGCACCCGTTTCCGCACCGGCAAGGTGATACGCGAGGACCACGGCGTCCTCGACCGCTTGGTTGCCGCCCTGCCCGAGGAAGGGGGTGGCGGCGTGGGCGGCGTCGCCGAGCAGGACCGTACGGCCGCGGTGGAAGGCGGGGAGCGGCTCGCGCAGGTGGTGGAGGTCGTTGCGGAGGACCTCCGCGGGCGCCGCGGCGGCGATGATCGCGGGGACGGGCTGGTGCCACCGCCCGAACCGCTCCAGCAGTTCGCCCCGCTCCCCGTCGGGACCGGTGCCGTGGCCGCCGGGCGGGGCGAGTGCGGCGGCGTACGCGTAGACGCGGCCGTCCGCCAGCGGCTGGGTGCCCCAGAGGCGGCCGGCGCCCCAGGTCTCGTGGGGCGCGAAGGGCTCGGCCGGGGTGGCGACGACCGTACGCCAGGAGGTGAAGCCGCTGTACGCGGGCCCGGGGTGGGAGGGGAAGAGCGCGGAACGCGCCGGGGAGTGGATGCCGTCGGCGGCCACGACGAGGTCGGCGGTGAACTCGCGGTCGTCGACGGTGCGTACGACCGCCGGCCGCCCGTCGGGGTCGCCCTCGTCGAGGAGCTGGGCGGCGCTGCCGGTCCGCAGGGCGCCGGACGGCAGTCGCGCGGCGAGGCGCCCGATCAGGTCCGCGCGGTGCACCAGCACGATCGGCCCGCCGAACCGCTCGGCGGCAGCCGCGCTGCTGGTCCGGGCGAGCCAGCGGCCGGAGGGGCCGCGCATCCCGCCGTCGCCCTGCCACGCGCCCAGCGCGCGCAGCTCCGCGCCGAGGCCGACCGTGTCGAAGGCCCGTAGCCCGTTGGGCGCGAGCGCGATGCCGGCGCCGACCGGCGCGAGCGTGTCGGCCCGCTCCAGGACGGTGGTCCGCCAGCCGCGCAGGTGCAGCGCGAGCGCGGCGGTGAGCCCGCCGATGCCGCCGCCGATGACGACGGCGTGCGCAGTGGACATGTCTCTCCTCCTGTCCCGACCGGGGCCGGACCCCCGTTCACTACAGCTGTAGTGGAGACGGCTCACCGTACTACGGATGTAGTGGAGGTGGTAGAGATGGGGCATGGCCAGCCACTCCGCCGCCGCGCGCGCCGACCTCGTCGCCGACACCGCGCTGACCCTGCTCGCCGAACGCGGCATGCGCGGGCTCACCCACCGTGCCGTGGACGAGGCGGCCGGGCTGCCCCAGGGCTCGACCTCCAACCACGCCCGCACCCGCCTGGCGCTGCTCGAAACGGCGGTACGGCGGCTGGCCGAGCGTGAGGCGTCGGTGCTGGCGCTGAGCGAACTGCCCCCGGGCACGCCCGCGCCGGGGGAGAACCCGGGAGCGGGCCCGGAGGCCGGGGCGGGCTCGGGGGAGCGGGCGGGTGCGCGGGGGGAGGCCGACACGGCGGCGGCGGCCGGTACGCCGGCGGACCTGATGGCCGACGCCCTCTCCCTCGCCCTGCACCGCTACCTCACCCGCCACCGCGCCCTGCTGGTCAGCCGGTACGAACTCGCGCTCGAAGCCACCCGGCGGCCGGAGCTGCGCGAGGTCTACGACGCGGCCGGGCGGCGGTTCCAGGAGCCGCTGGCGGCGATGATGGCCGCGGCCGGCTCGGCCGAACCCGAGCGGCACGCACTGTCGTTGACCGCCTGGTCCGAGGGCATGCTCTTCTCCTGCGCGGTGGGCGGTCACCACGCCGCCGCCCCCAGCAGGGAGGAGTTGCGGCGCGGTTTCCGTGAACTGCTGCGCGGTGCCTTGGGTGAGGCCGCGCCCGACGCCTGAACCGGCTGCCGACGCCTGAACCGGCCGCCGGGGTCAGCCGGTTGAGCCGGTTCGGTCGTCGCCGGGTCAGCCGGTCGGCGGGCGCAGCTCCATCGTGCAGCACTTGACGCTGCCGCCGGCCTTGTGGAACTCCGACATGTCGACCGGCACCGGGACGAACCCGCGGCTCCGCAGCGGCGTGTGCAGGCCCTTCGCGGCGCGCGGCAGCAGGACGTTGCGGCCGTCGCCGACCGCGTTGAGCCCGAGGACCGCGGCGTCCTTCTCCGTGGCCAGGAGGGCGTCCGGGAAGAGGCGTTCGAGGACGGCGCGGCTGCCCGGGGTGAAGGCGCCCGGGTAGTACATGATCTCGTCGGCCGTGTCGTCGAGCACCGCCAGCGCGGTGTCGAGGTGGTAGTAGCGGGGGTCGGTGAGTTCGAGGCTGATCACCGGGCAGCGGAAGAACTCCTGCGCCTCGTCGTGCGCGAGCGGGCTGCTGCGGAAGCCCTGCCCGGCCAGCAGCCAGGAGGACGTCACCGCGAAGTCGCCCTCGCCTTCGTTGACGTGGTCCGGTTCACGGATGTCGGGGTAGCCGTGGGCGCGGAACCAGGCGAGGTGCGCGGGGGCCTCGGCGGTCCGCTCCGGGTTGGCGAACCGCGCGCCCAGCACCCGGCCGTCCACCACCGTGGCGCCGTTCGCCGCGAAGACCATGTCGGGCAGGTCGGGCAGCGCGTCCATCACCTCCACGGTGTGGCCGAGCGCGCGGTAGCGGTCGCGCAGGTCCTCCCACTGGAACAGGGCGAGCGCCGGGTCCACCGGTTTCTTCGGGTCCATCCAGGGGTTGATGCTGTACGTCACTCGGTAGTGCGCCGGTGGGCACATCAGGTACCGGCGGGGCGTCGCGATGCGCAATGGGGGCTCCTCGGGGGATGGGTGAGTGCCTGACTTGCACGAGCGCCCTCCCGTCGGACGGTCGGCCCGAGGGAGGACGCGGGGTCCTACGAGTGCATTGTGCGCTCATTCGGGTGCCCCTGACCCGCCCGGGTGCCCCGTTCTGTCGGCCGAGGGACCACCTGCCGGTGGTGGGCTTGTCGCGCAGTTCCCCGCGCCCCTTGCATACTGCGGGTCCTCCTGCGGCAAGCACGGTGGGAGCCGCACATATCCAGGGGCGCGTGGGGGTACCTCCCAGGCGAAGCTCTGGGGGAGAACTGCGCGACCAGCCCACCACCGAGGGGTGGTCCCCGAACCGACAGAACGCACCACCCCGGAGGGTCAGAACCCGATCGCTTCGCGGAGGAGGAGGACGGTGCCGCGGTCGGGGAGGTGTTCCGCGTTGAGGACGAGAACGCGGTTGACGGCACTGGGCCACCCGTACGCCTCGCGGGTGCGGGCACTTTCCAGCGGGAGGCAGTGCTCTTCGACGCGGCGCAGCGCGGTGTCGAGGTCGGGGACGACCTTCTGCGCACCGACGACCCAGATCGCGCGGGCGGCGCCGCCGGCGTAAGCGGGCAGTTGGCTGCCGCTGCCGGAGGCGATCACGAGGGAGCCGGTCTCGGTGAGCGCGGCGACGCTGCCCACGATGACGTCGGGGACGGCGAGCAGCCGCCGGATGTCGTCGGCGCCGGTGACGCGGTCCATCGCGAGGACGCGTGGCTTGACGGCGTCGTACCGTCCACCCGCGTTGATGTCGTCGTCGATGCCGGACAGGCGGAGGGTCTCGCTGGCGGCGGTGAACACGCCGGCGCCCTCCGGGATCAGCTCTTCGACGCGGGCGCGCGCGGCGGCGGCGTCGTCGAGGATCTCCACGGTGAAACCGTGTGCGGCCAGCGCGGCGGCGGCCCGCTCCAGGCGCTGGGCGGGTGCCGCTTCGGCGAAGGGCGTCGCGGGTATTTCGGGCGTCGCGGATGTTGCGGATGTCGCTGCGGTCATGATGTCGGTGGACTCTCTGCTCGCCGGAAGGGGTGTCCCTCTCAGCGGTTCGACAACGCGGGCCGCCGGAGTGTGAGGCGGCGGCACCGGCCTCACACTCCGGCGGGCTGTGTTGTCGTAAAGGGGAGGACGGAGACGAACCGAGGGAGCCGTCGGCACCATGACCACCCGAACCGGGCGAGTACACGGCCGGCCCGATCCGGGCCTGGACGCGTTCCTGAGCGAGCGGCGCCGGCTGGTCAACCTGGCCTACCGGCTGCTGGGCTCGCTGGCCGAGGCCGAGGACGCCGTCCAGGAGACCTTCGCGCGCTGGTACGCCATGTCGCCGCGGCAGCAGGAGGCCATCGCGTCCCCCGGCGCCTGGTTGACGACGGTCGCCGGCCGGATCTGCCTCAACCTGCTCGGCTCGGCGCGGGCCCGGCGGGAGACCTACGTGGGCGAGTGGCTCCCCGAGCCGCTGCCGGACCGTACGGAGTGGATCGACGGGCGGCCGGGCGCGGCGGCCGAGGTGGACCCGGCCGACCGGGTCACCCTGGACGAGTCGGTGGATCTGGCCCTCCTGGTCGTGCTCGAAGCGATGACTCCGGCCGAGCGCGTCGCGTTCGTCCTGCACGACGTCTTCCGGTACTCGTTCGCGGAGGTGGCCGGCATCGTCGGCCGTACGCCGGCGGCCTGCCGGCAGTTGGCCTCCTCGGCCCGCCGCCGGGTCCGCGCCTCGCGGCCCTCCACGACCGCGTCCGCCGAACGCACCCTTGTCGTCAGGGACTTCAAGCAGGCGTGGGAGGCCAAGGACATCGGCGCGCTGATCTCCCTGCTCGACCCCGACGCCACCGCGACCGCCGACGGCGGCGGCCTCGCCGCGACCTTCGTGCGGCCGATCGAAGGCGCCGGGCGGATCGCCCGCGCGTGGATCGAGATCGCCCGCCGCCGGCCCGACGACATGACCTTCCTGGAACGCACGGTCAACGGCCGGCCCGGGCTGGTCGCCCTCCAACGCGGCCGCGCCGTCACGGTCTTCGCGTTCGACGTCGCGGACGACCGGATCAGGCGGATCTGGGTCGTCCGCAACCCGGAGAAGCTCCGCTCCTGGAAACCGAGTTGACGTGCGGGCCCGTTCTCAGCCGGCGACGCGGGCCGCGTCGAGGCCGGTGAGGATCTGGTCCACGGTCTGGTGGGGGGTCTGGTGCGACGTGTCCAGCCAGAGCCCGCGGCGCGGGGTGTCCCGGCGCAGCGCCTCGTCCAAAGCGTCGATCGTCCAGGGGCCGCCGTAGCCGTTCTTGGGGCGGTCGGCCTCCCGCATGGCGACCGCGTCGGGGCGGGGCGCGAGGACGACCAGATACCGGGGCCTGGTCGTCACGGCGTCGAGGTAGGTGTCCAAGTGGCCGCCGAGCACGACGTCTTGGACGATCACCGTCCAGCCCTCCCGCGCGTACAGGTCCGCGACCGCGGCGGACGCCCGGTGGCGCAGCCGCAGTTGGGCCGTTGCCTCGGTGCTCGGCCGCGGGGTGAACTCCTCGCGCCCGGAGACGATCATCCGCCGGAAGCCGTCGCCGCGCAGGTGCACGGAGCGCGCCAGCCGCTCGGCCGGCAGTTGGGCGACGGTGGACTTCCCGGACGCCATGACGCCGGTGACGAGCACGACCGCGGAACCGAGTTCCCGCACCTGTTTGCCTCCGTCTTGTCCGGCCGAGTGGACACGAAACGTCTCGCCACGCCCCCGACGGATCTGCCGAGGAGCAGGTTCGGTGATCGCGAGGAGCCGACACGGCAGGCCAACTCCTTTTTTCACAAGGGGTGATGACCATGACTATGCTCCCTTCCGCCGGTGCTGGCGATCCCGCCTGCGGCCCGTCGGGCGTGCACAGGACCGGGGAGTAGGAGAAGCAACTCATGCACATCAAGGACAGCGAGCTGACCACCACGTTGTCGGCGCAACTGGGAGAGAAGCTCGAAGCGGCGGCGTACGCGCGGCTGAACACCGCGCTCAGCCCCGCTCGCATGCTCACGCCGCTCGGCAACTACCTGGTCGCCAGGCCCGCGGCCCGATCGGCGGCCCGCAAGATCACCGATGCCACCGACGTGCCGATGGACGCGGCCATGGTGCTGGGGATCACGGCGGACGCCCTGCACGTGTGGAAGGCGGACCCGATGCTCAACCAGGTGCACGACCACCTCGGTTCGGTGCCGCTGTCCCGCATCACGGGGCTGCGGGTGGAGGGCGGCCGCACCTGGCAGGACGTGCGGATCATCCTCGACGACGGCAACGAGATCACCCTCCAGGCGCGCGGCGAGATCCACGCGATCGCGAGTGCCTACGACCAGCGGGGCGCGGGCGCCTGACCAGCGCGGGGCCCGAGGCAGGCACTGCCTCCCCACCATGGGCTACCGGCGCGGCAGCACCACCGGCAGGCCGGTGCGGGGGTGGCGGAAGACCTCCACCGGGTGCTGGTAGACCCGGGTGAGCAGGGCGGCCGTGAGGACGCGGGCGGGGGAGCCGTGGGCGGTGAGGCGGCCGGCGGACAGCACGGCGACGCGGTCGGCGTGCGCCGCGGCGAGCCCGAGGTCGTGCAGGACGACCACGACGGCGCGGCCGGCGGCGGCCTGATCGCGGCAGACGCGCAGGACGAGTTCCTGGTGGCGCAGATCCATCGCCGCGGTCGGCTCGTCCAGGAGGAGGAGCGGCGCCTGCTGGGCCAGGACGCGCGCGAGGGCGACGCGGGCGCGCTCGCCGCCGGACAGCGCCGGATACGGCCGCCCGGACAGGGCGTGGACGCCGGTGGCCGCCATCGCGCCGGCGACCGCGGCATCGTCGTCGCCGGTGCCGTCGCCGGCGCCGCGCCCGGCCCAGGGCGCCCGCCCCATCCGGACCACCCGGTCGACCGTGAACGGGAAGGCGAGCGGCGCGGACTGCGGCAACACCGCCCGGCGCAGCGCGAGTTGCGCCGGCGTCCAGCTCGCTACGGGCGCGCCGCCGACCAGCACCTCGCCGCGGCCGGCAGGTCGCCCGCGAGCGCGGCCAGCAGCGTGGACTTGCCCGCGCCGTTCGGGCCGACCAGGGCCAGCACCTCCCCGGCGGGTACGGCCAGCGACACGTCCTTCAGCACCGATCGCGCGCCGAGCCGTACCCGCAGCGCGCGGGCCCCGGCGAGCACGTCGCCGGGCCGGGCCGGGTCCGGAGGTGCGGGCCGGCGCGGGAAGAGCCCCGTACCGGCCGGTCCGCCGCGCAGCCGAGCGACGCCCCGACCGGCACCGCGAGCACCACCCGTGGCACCCGCACGTCCCACAGCACGGACTCGCCGACCCGGTCCAGCCGGTGGCCGCCGAGCCCGATCCGGTGCGCCACCGACGCCACGACGTCCCCGGTACCGATGTGGTACGCCCCCACGCCGACCGACAGCAGCGCGAGCAGCACCAGTCCGACGGACAGCGCCGTGCCGAGTACGGCCTCGCGCCGCGCGACGCCGGGCCGGACAGCGGCCAACCGGCGTGTGGGATACGGCAGTTCGGAGGGTTCCGCGATGCACGCGAGTGGACCGACGGCCGTATCCGCGGCCATATCCGCTTCTGCAACAAGGGGGCTGTACGGGACCACCGCTGACCTGCCGCCATATGCGCCGGCGGCACCCGTACGCGTACGTGCCCCCACCGAACGACCCGCCGCTCCGGGTGACGTGGGCCGGGGGTGCCGGCGGGCGGCCGGGCGGACGGTGGCCACCGCGACCGCCGGCGCCTCGTCCTGCCGGGCCGTCACGTCGCCGACTTCCGTATTCCGTCGGCCAGTTCGCGCAGCACCACATCCGTGCGCGGGCGTGGGGGCACCTCCCAGGCGAAGCTCTAAGGGAGAACTGCGCGACAAGCCCCCACCGGCAGGTGGTCCCTCAGCCGACAGGACGGGGCACCCCGGGGGGTCAGGCGCCCGCGAGCTCCGCCAGCAGGGAGCCGTTGAAGGTGAAGGCGAGGCGGGACTCGGCGATGACGCGGTCCTGGTCGGCGGCGTCGAGCGGCATCGCGTCCAGCAGGGTGCGGTACTCCCGCTTGAAGGCGGCCGGGTTGGGGATCGCGTCGAAGACGTAGAACCGCACGCCGTCCCCCTTGTGGTCGAAGCCCCACGTCTTCTGCGCGGTGTCGCGCACCACCTGCCCGCCGGAGAGGTCGCCGAGGTAGCGGGTGTAGTGGTGCGCGACGTAACCGGCCGGCCAGCTGGCGGCGACCTCGGCGATCCGCGCGGTGTACGCGGCGGTGGCCGGCACCGGGACCGCCTTCTGCCGCCACCCGGGACCGCGCAGGTGGTCCAGGTCACGCTCCAGCGAGGGCACCCGCAGGAGTTCGGGGTACAGGAACGGCCCGGCCACCGGATCGTCGGCGAGCGCGGCGGAGCCGTCCTCCAGCGCGCGGTACACGAACCACAGTTGCTCGGTGTAGCGGGCGTACGCCTCGACGCCGAGGCGGCCCCCGAGCATGTCGCTCATGAACTCCGTGTTGTTCACCTGGGTGTGCAGGTCCTGGCTCGCGGTGCGGATGACGGTGGAGAAGGGGGCGGCGACGGGCAGCGGCGACAAGGTGAACTCCTGAACATCGGTCGGGCGGGGACTCAGGTCCACCTAAGTAAGGCTTGCCTAACTTCTTTCGTCAAGACCTTGCCGACACCCCGTCGGTAAAGGTTGCACGGGAACACTTCCACCCCGAGTGGCTGTTCAATCCAGCCAGGAGGCAGGATGGCCTCCACCGTGGGCGTACCGTGTCGAGTACCGCCGGTGGCCCCGGGGGCGAGGGAAGGAGCTCGATGGCAGGCAGGAACAGGTTGTCCGGCTGGTTGCGCCGAGGCGCGGACAGTGGGTCGTCCTCCTCGACCGCCGCCCGCCCCGCCCGGGCGCCGCGCTCCGCCCGCGGCTCCCGCTCCCGCCCCTCCGTGCCCGACCCGCGGCGCGACGAACTGACCCGGGCCGCCGCCCAGGCCGGCTTCCGGCTGGTGCCCGCCGCCCACCCCGAGGGCTTCGGCTGTTCCTGCGAGCGGATCGGCTGCCCCATCCCGGGCCTGCACCCGATCTCGCTGGCCTGGCAGACCCAGGCGTCCACCGAGCCGCAGCGCGTCGAGGACTGGCTGCGCACCAACCCGCTGGCGAACTTCGTCACCGCGACCGGCATCGGCCACGACGTGCTCGACGTCCCCGCGGACGCGGGCCGGCTCGCCCTGGAGCGGCTGACCGTCGACGCCGCCACGATCGGGCCGGTCGCCGCCTACGGCGAGGACCGGCTGATGTTCTTCACCGCGACCCGCGGCACCCCCGCCGACGAGGACGAGTGGTGGCCCTGCGAGCTGGACAGCCACCCCGAGACCGCCGACGAGCACCCCGGCATCCGCTGGCACTGCCGCGGCAGCTACGTCCTGCTGCCGCCCGCGCGGCTGCCCTCCGGGAACTCCGTCCAGTGGCTCGACGGCCACGGCCCCGACCTGCCGCTGCCCGACCCGCTGCCCGTACTCGCCGTCCTCACCGACGCCTGCGCCCAGTTCGGCTACGAGTTCGAGCCCGAGTCCGTCGCGTGGGGCCGCTGAGCGAACCCCGGGCAAGCCCGCGGCGAGCCGCACTCACCCAGGGGCACCCACCTACTCTCCCTTCGCGGAGACCAGTCCCGTCAGGCTGCTGAGGAACGTCACCTTCGCGCCGGCCTTCTTCGGCGGCACGGCCACCATGTTCTGGGCGACGCGGGTGAGGGTGATCGACGTCGTGGGAGTGCCCGAGGTGAGCGCCTTCGTGTCCTTGTCGAGCGTGAGCTGGTACCCCGCACGGAAGGTCGCCCGGGACTGGTGGCGCGAGCCGAAGAAGACGATCGCGCCGCCGTCGGTGGTGCGCAGCGCGACGGGCGCGAAGTCGCCGGAGATGTCGGGCTGATCGGCGTACTGGGTCACGGTGTTGGCGGTCCGCGCGGACTTCTCGTGGCTCGTCTTGAGGCCGGAGGTGGCCGGCCCGTCCGTGAACAGCCGTGCCGTGCCGGCCCCGTTCTTCCCGTCGTCCTTCCCGCTGTCCAGGTAGTCGGTGTACTGCGCGCTCAACTGCCCCGGCTGGACCTGCAGATCGGTGCCCGCCAGCGGCAACGCCTCGGCGTGGCCGTGCTTGTCGACCGCGAAGTGCGGCAGCGCGTCGGGCGTGGCCACCCCCAGGAAGTCCGCCATCCACGGCTCGTCGGGGCCGCCGCGGCGGAACGCCAGCAGCCAGCGCGAGTCGCCGTTGCGGTCGGTCTGCGCCTCCGCCACGAAGAACTTCGGCCAGCCGCGCTGCTCGGGGATGAGGAACTTCGCGTGGGAGAACTTCAGCGCCGAGTAATCCTCGTTCCCCTGGGGGTTGTTGGCGTGCTTGGCCCGCACCCCGGCCTGGTCGATCGTGCCCAGCGGCCCGGCCTCGATGGCCGCGATCGCCTGCTCGTCGTACGACTTGGTCGCCTTGTTGTTCTGCGTGGCGAAGTTCGCCAGCACCTTGGCCGCCTCGGCGGGCCGTATCGACGGGATGAGTGCGCGCTCGCCGTGCACCGTCACGCAACCGGCCAGCGGCACGGTCAGCGCGATGGCGGCGGCCCCGAGGCACAACCTGCGGCGGATCATGGCGCGTCGGCTCTCCTTCGTACCCGGTGGGATCGCCGCAAACCCTACCGGGCGCCGCCCGTCAAGGGAGCGTGAGTACCTCGGCTCCTTCGGCCGTCACGACCAGCGTGTGCTCGAACTGGGCAGTCCGCTTGCGGTCCTTGGTGACGACCGTCCAGCCGTCCTCCCACAGGTCGTACTCGTACGTGCCCAGCGTCAGCATCGGCTCGATGGTGAAGGTCATCCCCGGCTGCATCACCGTGGTCGCCCGCGGGTCGTCGTAGTGCGGGATCACCAGGCCCGAGTGGAAGGCGGTGTGGATGCCGTGCCCGGTGAAGTCGCGCACCACGCCGTACCCGAAGCGCTTCGCGTACGACTCGATCACCCGCCCGATCACGTTGATCCGGCGGCCCGGCCGCACCGCCTTGATCGCGCGGTCCAGCGCCTCCCGGGTGCGCTCCACCAGCAGCCGCGACTCCTCGTCCACGTCCCCGACGAAGTACGTCGCGTTGCAGTCGCCGTGCACGCCGTTGATGTACGCGGTCACGTCCAGGTTGACGATGTCGCCGTCCCGCAGCACCGACGAGTCCGGGATGCCGTGGCAGATCACCTCGTTGACCGAGGTGCACAGCGACTTCGGGAAGCCGCGGTAGCCCAGGTCCGACGGGTACGCCTTGTGGTCGACCATGTACTCGTGGGCGATCCGGTCCAGCTCGTCCGTGGTCACCCCGGGCGCCACGGCCTTCGCCGCCGCCTCCATCGCCTGCGCGGCGATCCGCGAGGCGATCCGCATCCGTTCGACGGTCTCCTCGTCCTGCACCTCGGGACCCGTGTACGGGGTCGGCCCCGGCTTGCCCACGTACTCGGGGCGCGGGATCGCCCCGGGCACCTGGCGGGCGGGGGAGAGGGTGCCGGGTACGACCAGCGACTGACCAGACATGCCGACGAGTGTATCCACGGGAGATCGGGCACGATGGGAAGGGGCTGCGCCCGGCAACGGGAGGGGCTCGGCCGGGCCGGGCGGCCCGCACCCGCCGGTGAGCGAGAAGGAGAGCGCGATGGCCTTTCACAAGGCGAACAAGCCCGCGGGGAAGCCGGGGGAGTGGTTCTACTGCCTCAAGCACAAGCGGGTCGAGGAGGGGCCGGACTGCCCCTCCAAGGACCGGTTCGGCCCTTACGCGACCAAGGGGGAGGCCGAGCACGCGATGGAGCGGGTGGCTGAGCGCAACGACGAGTGGGACTCCCGGGAGTAGGTGGCGGTGACCCGCCCGGGTGGGGTGTTCTCGTAGTTGCGGGACCTTGCGGTGGGTGGGTGGCTTGTCGCGGCGTTCTCCCCCAGAGCTTCGCCTGGGAGGTGCCCCCACGCGCCCCTGGGTGTGTGCGGCATCTCCGTGCCTCGCTCGGCTGCTCGCCGTTCTAGTTGGGGTCCTCGCTCGGCCGCAGTCCGGTGGGTGGCTTGTCGCGCAGTTCCCCGCGCCCCTGGGTGTGTGCGGCTCTTCCGTGCCTCGCCGCGTCACATCGGTGGGTGTTTGTCGCGCCGTTACCGGAAAATGCGTTGCCGGGGGAGTGGTGGGGCGGGCAGATTCGCGCGGGTGAAAGTGAAGGGGCTTCTGCCCGATCTCGCGCCTTGGCGCACCTCGCGGGACTTCCGGCTGATGTGGTCGGCGGGGGTGGTGACGAACTTCGGCAGTTTTCTGACGATGGTCGCGCTGCCGGTGCAGATCAAGGAGCTGACGGGTTCCGCGGTCGCGGTGGGTGCGGTGGGCGCGGTGGAGTTGGTGCCGCTGATCGTGTTCGGCCTCTACGGGGGCGCGCTCGCCGACGCGGTGGACCGTAAGACGCTGATCGTCGGGGCGGAGGCGGCGCAGGGCCTGCTGGTGGTGGGCCTGCTGCTCAACACATCGGCCCCGCATCCCGCGGTGTGGCCGCTGTACGCGGGCGCGGCGCTGTCCAGCGCGCTGGCCGGGCTCCAGCGGCCCGCGCTCGACGCGATCGTGCCGCGCATCGTGCCCCGCGACCAGCTCGCGGCGGCCGCGTCGCTGAACGCCCTGCGCTGGCAGATCGGGGCCATCGCGGGCCCCTCCGTCGCGGGCCTGGTGATCGCGTACGCGGGCCTCGGCTGGTCCTACGGCATCGACGCGGTGACCTTCGCCGTCTCGGTCCTCCTCGCCCTGGGGCTGCGCCGCTCGCCCGCCGCGCACGACGCCCGCCCGCCGTCGCTGCGGGGGATCGCCGAGGGGGCGCGGTACGCCTGGAGCCGCAAGGAGTTGCTGGGCACGTACCTGATCGACATGGTCGCGATGTTCTTCGCCTACCCGGCGGCGATCTTCCCCTTCCTCGCGGACGACCTGCACGCGCGCTGGTCGCTCGGCCTGATGTACGCGGCCGGATCGGTGGGGTCGCTGCTGGTCAGCCTCACCAGCGGGTGGGCCTCGCGGGTGCGCAGGCACGGGCGGATGGTGGTGGCCGCGGCGGCGGGCTGGGGGCTGGCGATGGTCTGCGCGGGCTGGTCGGGCCGGATCTGGCTGGTGCTGGTGTTCCTCGCCGCGGCCGGCGCCTGTGACATGGTCAGCGGTATCGGCCGCTCCACCATGTGGAACGCGACCATCCCGGACGGCCTGCGCGGCCGGCTGGCCGGGATCGAGCTGCTGTCGTACTCCACCGGGCCGCAACTGGGCCAGGTCCGCTCCGGCGGTGTCGCCGCGGTCAGCTCCGCGCGGACCTCGGTCTGGTCCGGCGGGCTGGCCTGTGTCGCCTCGGTGGGCCTGCTGGCGCTGGCGCTGCCCGCGCTGATGTCCTACGACTCGCGGGACGCGGCCCCGGTCGACGCCGCCGGCCCCGCCGACCGCCCCGTCCTTTCGGGGTAGCCGCCGGGCGCCGCCGCCCGCGGCATGACCGCCGCGGTCCGCCCGCCGTCCGCCGCTGTGCCGTCCGTTACTGTCCGGGAGGCGCAGGCACCTGCGGGGGCGGGGCGGTGCGAAGATGGGCCGCATGACCGCTGACGATGTGAAGAAGCCCGCCGCCAAGGACCCCTGGGCCCTCCCGGACGTGTCGGCGCTGACGGTGGGAGTGCTGGGCGGAACCGGCGACCAGGGCCGGGGCCTGGCCTACCGCCTGGCGCGGGCCGGCCAGTCCGTGGTGATCGGCTCGCGGGACGCGGCCCGCGCGGAGGCCGCCGCGGCCGAGCTGGCCGCGGGCGAGAAGGGCGCCGCGGGAGTCCAGGGCGCCGAGAACGCGGAGTGCGCCCGCCGCAGCGACATCGTGATCGTGGCGGTCCCGTGGGAGGGCCACGCGAAGACCCTCGAAGCGCTGCGCGAACCCCTCGCCGGCAAGCTCGTGATCGACTGCGTCAACCCGCTCGGCTTCGACAAGCAGGGCGCCTACGCGCTCACCCCCGAGGAGGGCAGCGCCGCCCAGCAGGCCGCCGCGCTCCTCCCGGACTCCCGGGTCACCGCCGCCTTCCACCACCTGTCGGCGGTGCTCCTCCAGGACCCCGCGGTCGAGTCGATCGACACCGACGTCATGGTGCTCGGCGAGTCCCGCGCCGACACCGACCTCGTGCAGGCGCTGGCCGGCCGTATCCCCGGTATGCGCGGCGTGTTCGCCGGGCGGCTGCGCAACGCCCACCAGGTCGAGTCCCTGGTGGCCAACCTGATCTCCGTGAACCGCCGTTACAAGGCCCACGCCGGGTTGCGCGTCACCGACGTGTGACGTCCGGCGGCCCGCCCGGCCGCGCCGCCCCCGACCATTCCCACCAGCACAGGAGCCCGACCGCCATGCCCCGCCTCGCCCTCTACTCCCTGATCGTGTGCCTGCTGGCCGTGGCGGCCGCGGTGGTGTCCTTCGTCAACGGCCAGTGGATCGGGGTGGTCTGGGTGCTGCTCGCCGGCCTCACCAGCAACATGTGCTGGTACTACTACCGCAAGGCGAAGTTGACGGCCGCGGCCGGGCAGCGCGCCGCCGGGTGACCCGACGGCGCGGCTAGGCCGTGTTTTGGAAGTCCCTCCCCCCCTGCCTTCGGCGGGGGAGGTGCCCCCATCCCGTGGCGCCTGGCACGCACGCTCTCCCCCTGCCTTCGGCGGGTGGGAGTGCCTCCGGCGAAGCCAGGGGGAGTGCCCCCAGCGTTGTCGGGCTTGTCCGAGTAGGCCCACTACGAGGACAACCCTCCGCCTTGCGATCTGGGGGCACCCCCACGCCGAAGGCTGTGGGGGAGCACCAGACGCCACGGGCCCCGCCCTTTGGGCGGACGGCGCTACTTCCAAAACACGGCCTAGTGCTTCCAGAACTGGAACAGGTAGTAGCCGTAGCCCGCCATCCAGTCCGGCACCTTGAACCACGTCATCACGTGGTACATCGCGTCGAAGAACTTGACGTTCACCGAGTGGATGTAGAGCACCCCGAAGACCGCGAGCATCCCGAACGGCGCGAACGGCTGCACCTGGCGGCGCACTTCGTGGGACAGCCACGGCTCGATCACGCCGTAGCCGTCCAGGCCGGGGATGGGCAGGAAGTTCATGATGGCCGCGGTCACCTGGAGCAGCGCGAGGAACCCGAGGGCGGCCTGGAAGTCGTGCGGCCAGGAGTCGGCCAGGCCGAGGGTGAACGGCAGCATCAGCAGGATGGCGAAGAGCACGTTGGTGAGCGGGCCCGCCGCCGAGATGAGGCTGTGCCGCAGCCGGCCGCGGATGCGGTTGCGCTCGATGAGCACGGCGCCGCCGGGCAGGCCGATGCCGCCGAGGATGACGAAGATCAGCGGCAGCAGGATGGACAGCGCGGCGTTGGCGTACTTCAGCGGGTTCAGCGTGAGGTAGCCCTTGGCCTCGATGCTGGTGTCGCCGCTGTGCAGGGCGGTACGGGCGTGTGCGTACTCGTGCAGGCACAGCGAGAAGAGCCAGCCGGACAGGACGAACAGGAACACCGCGAAGCCGGCGTCGGACGCGTAGCCCGCCCACACCGCCCAGCCGGAGACCACCATCACCGCGGTGATGCCGAGGAACACCGGGCTGATCCGGCGGTTCTCGCCTCGCCTGGTCATGCGCAGCGGGGTGACGGTCATGTGCGGGCTCCTCGCGGGGGCGATCAGCGGGCGGGGTCGGCGGGCGTGGTCGGCGTCGGGCGGGTCGGCGGTGTGATGCCGCCCGATCATGCCATCCCGGGCGGGCTCGGACACGTGCCACGTCCGCAAAACGGACGGCGGCGGGCCCTGGTTCCGGCCCGCACCCGCCGCTATCCGCCGTGGCCGGGCGCTACCGCGCCGCCGGCCCCGCGCACTTCGTGACACCGGCCACGCCGACTCCGTCAGAATGGGGCCGTGCGATACACGATCCTCGGCTCCACTCAGGCCCTGCGGGGCGACGGCGAACCCGTCGCGCTCGCGGGCGGCCGGCTGCGCGCGCTGCTCACCGCGCTGGCGTTGCGGCCCGGCCGGGTGGTCGGCGCGGACGTCCTGATCGACGAGGTGTGGGACGGCGAGCCGCCGACCGGGGCCACCGGGGCGTTGCAGGCGCTGGTCGGGCGGCTGCGGCGGGCGCTGGGGCACGACGCGGTCGGGTCGGTCGGCGGCGGCTACCGGCTGGAGGCGGCCCGCGACGACGTGGACCTGTACCGCTTCGAGCGGCTGGCCGAGGAAGGCGCGCAGGCGCTGACCGAGGGCGACCCGGTGAAGGCCGCCGGGCTGCTCGGCGACGCGCTCGCGCTGTGGCGCGGCCCGGCGCTGGCCGACCTGCCGGACCGGGGCACGGCCGCCGTACGCAGCGAGGCGCTGCGGCTGGACGCCCACCGGCAGCGGCTGACCGCGCAGCTCGCGCTCGGCCGGGCCGGGCAGGTGTTGCCCGAACTCGCCGAACTGGCCGCCGAGCACCCCCTGGACGAGCCGCTGCGGGCCCTGCACATCCGCGCCCTGCGCGCCGCCGGCCGTACCGCGGAAGCGCTCACCGCGTACGAGGCGGTCCGCCGCGACCTCGCCGACCAGCTCGGCGCCGACCCCGGCGACGAACTGCGCCGCCTGCACGCGGAACTGCTCCACCCGGCACCGGCCGCGCCGTCCGACCGGGCCGGCGAGGGCGACCACGGCCCGCGGAGCCGCCCCGGTGCGACCGGCACACCGCCCGCCCGTAGCCACGCCCACACCTACACCCCCGCCCCCGGCGCGGACTCCGCCGACGGCGCGCCCGCGGGCTGGACGTACGACCGCACGCCCGCCGGCGGCGCGGCCGTGGCCGACCCGGACCGGGGCCGTACCGCGGGCGGCCATGGGTCCGTGGAGCGCGGGCTCGGCAACGCCCGCGCCCGGCTGACCAGCTTCGTCGGCCGGGAGAGCGACCTCGCGGCGGTGCGGCAGGACCTCGCGCAGGGGCGGCTGGTGACGATCACCGGCCCGGGCGGCACCGGCAAGACCCGGCTCTCCCAGGAGGCCGGTGACCTGGTCGCGGGCCGCTGGGCCGACGGCGTCTGGTACGCCGAGCTGGCCCCGGTGAGCGACCCGCGCACCCTCCCCGAGGCGGTGATCAGCTCGCTCGGGCTGCGCGAGACGCTGCTGCACTCCGGCAGCGCCGCCGAGGTGGCGATCGCGGCGGAGACCGGCCCGCGCGACGCGGCACGGCAGCTCGCCGACTACTGCTCCAGCCGCGAACTGCTGCTCGTGCTGGACAACTGCGAGCACGTCATCGACGCGGCCGCCACCCTCGCGGAGTCGCTGCTGGCGAACTGCCCGGGCCTGTCGGTGCTCGCCACCAGCCGCGAACCGCTCGGCGTACCCGGCGAGTTGGTGCGCCCGCTGGACCCGCTGCCGGACCCGACCGCGCTGCGCCTGCTCGCCGACCGGGGCGCGGCGGCCCGCCCGGGCTTCTCGGTCGACGACGACCCGGTGGCCTGCGCGGAGCTGTGCCGGCGGCTCGACGGCCTGCCGCTGGCGATCGAACTCGCCGCGGCGCGGCTGCGCAGCCTGTCGCCGCGGCAGCTCGCCGACCGGCTCGACGACCGCTTCCGCCTGCTCACCGGCGGCAGCCGTACGCTCCTGCCCCGCCAGCAGACCCTGCGTGCCGTCGTCGACTGGTCCTGGGACCTGCTCGACCTGGCCGAGCGCGTCCTGCTGCGCCGGCTGGCGGTCTTCCGCGGCGGCTGGACCCTGGACGCGGTCGAGGCGGTCTGCGCGGACCCGGCGCCCGGCGCGGAGCCCGGCGACGGGACGCCGGCCGGGAGCGCGGCGTCCGCCGCGGACCGGATAGCGTCGCCGGACGCGGCCGCCCTGCTCGCCTCCCTCGTCGACAAGTCCCTGGTGCTGGCCGACCAGGACGAGGACGGCTCCCGCTACCGCATGCTGGAGACCATCTCCGAGTACGCCGCCGAGCGGCTCGACGCGTCCGGCGAGCGCGCCTCCGTCGAGCGCCGGCATGTCGTCTACTTCCGCGAGTACGTCCGCGCCGCCGACCCGGGACTGCGCGAGCACGGCCAACTCGTCTGGTTCGAGCGGCTGGAGCGTGAGCACGACAACCTGCGGGCCGCGCTGCGCCGGGCGGTGGACGCCGAGGACGAGCAGGAGGCGCTGCTGCTGGTGATCGGCTGCGCCTGGTTCTGGGAGGTGCGCAACTACGTCTCGGAGCGGCTGTACTGGCCGGCCGCGGCGGCCGCGCTCGGCCCGGACCCGTTCGCCGAGCCGCCGAACCTGGAGCCGGTCGAGAGGGCCCCGCTGGACGACCCGCCGCCGCTGGAGGGCGAGCGGCTGCTGGAGGCGCGCCGGCACGTCCGGGTGATCGAGCTGTCCGCCCACGACAACGAGAACGACTGGTGGTCCGACGACAACATCGTCAGGGTCGGCAGGGCCCTGATCGAGACCTATCCGCCGCACCTGCCGCAGTCCGCCCGGCAGCCGGGCATCGCCCGGTCCTTCGGCGCGTTCTTCTCCGGTGACCTCGAGCGGGTGCACGAGCTGATGGACGAGACCGTCGAGTGCTGCCGCCGCTTCGGCCGCACCTGGGAGCTGGCCTTCGCCCTGCAGTTGCGGGCGAAGGTGAACAACGACATCAGCGAGCGGCTGGACGTCTCGCTGGAGGACATCGGCGAGAGCCGCCGGCTGTTCGAGCGGATCGGCGACGAGTGGGGCACCGCGGAGACGCTGTCGGGGGAGGCCGAGGCGGCCGGCAACATGGGCGACTGGCCGCGGGCGGCCCGCTGCTGCCGCGAGGGCATCGCGCTGGCCCGCAAGATGGGCGCGCACCAGCACGTGCCGGTGCTGATGGTCCGGCTCGGTGAGGCGCTGGCGAGCATCGGGGAGGTGGCGGAGGGCGAGCGGGTGATGCGCGAGGGCATCGCGGACGCCGAGCGGTTCGGTTCGGCCAGCTACGGCGCCGCCTTCTACGGAAGGGTGCAGCTCGCCGGTCTGCTCTCCCGCCGGGACCGGCTGCCCGAGGCCCTGGAACTGGTCGAGAAGACCATCACGGAGAGCAACGGCGGCGGCTCCCCGGTGCCCGGCTTCGTGAGCGGGATGCTCAACGGCATGAAGGGCTACCTGGTGGGCCGGTCCGGTGACCCGGCGCGCGGGCTGGCCCTGCTCGCTGACGGCATCGCCGAGATGAGCCGCCACCCGCTGGCCCAGGTGATCACGCCCCGGCTGGCGATCGTGATGTCGCCGGGAGTCGTCGAACTGCTGGTCCTGCTCGCCGAGTCCGAGCCCGGGGTCAGGCCGGAGCGGCTGACCCGCGCGGCCACGCTGCTGTCCGCGCACGACCGGCTGCGCCCGCTGGCGATCGCCCCGCTGGAGGCCCGCGACATCGAGAACACCCGGCGCCGGCTGCGCGCACTGCTCGGCGAGGCCGGGTTCGCCGCCGCGTTCGCCGAGGGCGACGACCTCGATGTCGCCGAGGCCGTCGCCCTGATGTGCGACGTGGACTGACGGTCCGTCGGGTGGCACCGGTCCGCGGTGCCAACGGACGCTCAGGTCTTCTTGCGGAACCGCGCCACCGCCAGCGGCGCCGTCACCACGGTGATGCCGATCGACCAGGCCACCACCATCCACACCGAGTGCGCCACCGGGCCGCCGTTGATCAACGCCCTTGACGCGTCCGCCAGGTTGGAGAGCGGATTGACCTTGGTGAAGCTCTCCAGCCAGCCCGGCATCGTGGTCGGCTTGGCGAAGATGGAACTGCCGAACTGCAACGGCATGAGCACGAGCATGGCCACCCCCTGGACCGCCTGGGCCGTCTTCATCGTCAGACCCAGCAGAATGAAAATCCACATCAGCGAGGCGCCGAAGACCAGGGACAGCAGCACCGCCAGCAGCAGGTGCGGGACGTCCGTTCCGACGCTCATGCCGAGCGCGAAGCCCATGCCGAGCAGGATCGCCATCGCGATCATCATCCGGCCGACCTCGACCACGATCTTCGCGATCAGTACCGAGGACCGCGCGATCGGCATCGTGCGGAACCGGTCCATGACCCCCTTCCGGAAGTCGTCGTTGATGCCGGTCCCGACCGCCATGGCGATGTTCATGCCCATCATCGCCATCAGGCCGGGGACCACGTAGTCCACGTACGCGTGCTGGTGCCCCTTGCCGGAGACCGCGCCGCCGAAGACGTAGACGAAGAGCAGGGTGAAGATCACCGGCATCAGCAGGACGTCGAACATCGACTCCGGGTCCTGCTTGATCTGGAGCATGTTGCGGCGGGCCAGGGCACCGATGTGCCGGAGGTTGGCCCGTACGCCGATCCTGCCCTCGTTCGCCGTGACCTTCGCCGGTGCGGCCAGTGTGGCCGAAGCCGCGCTCATACCGAGACCTCCACGTTCTGCTGCGCGTTCGTCGTGCTGTGCGGGGCGGCCGGGCCGGGCCCGTCGCTCCCGGTGGGCCCGTCCTCCGCGACCGACGCCTTCTGGCCGGTGACGGCGAGGAACACCTCGTCCAGGCTGGGCAGGTGGGTCTCGATGTGCGCGATGCCGAAGCCGCGGGCGCCCAGCAGCCCCACCACGGCGGTGAGCTGGTCGTCGCTGAGGATCGGCACGCTGACCAGGCCGTCGTCGTCGGTGCGGGCGCCCGCGACGCCGTCGAGCCCGGCCTCGGCGATCGCGGCGGCCATCCCGGCGGCCTCTGTGGCCTCGCTCGGCCTGATCCGCAGGGTGCGGCCGCCGACCTTCGCCTTCAGCTCGGCGACCTTGCCGCCGGCGATGATCCGGCCGCGGTCGATGACCGTCAGCTCGTGGGCGAGCTGCTCGGCCTCCTCCATGTACTGGGTGGTGAGCAGCACCGTCGCCCCTTCGACGACCATCCGCTGCACCTCCTCCCACACCTCGTTGCGGGTGCGGGGGTCCAGGCCGGTGGTCGGCTCGTCCAGGTAGAGCACCGCGGGGCGGCCGATCATGCTCGCCGCCAGGTCGAGGCGGCGGCGCATACCGCCGGAGTACTGCATCGCCGGCCGCTTGGCGGCCTCGGTGAGCGAGAAGCGCTCCAGCAGTTCGTCGGCGCGGGACCTGGCCTCCTTGCGGGGAAGGTCGAGCAGCCGCCCGATCATGTACAGGTTCTCCCGGCCGGAGAGCTTCTCGTCGACCGAGGCGTACTGCCCGGTCATCCCGATCACCCGGCGCAGCTGCCGGGGCTGCTTGAGTACGTCGTAGCCCGCCACGTGGGCGCTGCCGGCGTCCGGCCGCACCAGCGTGGACAGCACCCGTACGAGCGTGGTCTTGCCGGCCCCGTTCGGGCCGAGGACGCCGAGCACCGTGCCCTGGCGCACTTCCAGATCCACCCCGTCGAGGGCTTTGGTCGGGCCGTAGTGCTTGACCAGACCGCGCACCTCGACGGCGGCGGTCCCACCGTTCTCTGTCAGTCGCGTCGTCATGTCCACCACCATGCAGGGGCTCACCGACACGGCACCGATATCCCACCGACAGCGATATGTCGGCGGGATATCGGTGACGAAAGCAGCAGGTCAGCGCGGTGCTGACGAGACGGTACGGTGATCGCCGGGCGTCCGCCGGGTCAGCCGGCGGTGCCGCGCGGGCGGTCCGTGGGCTGCGCGCCGGCCTGCGGGATGCTCAGCAGCAGGGTGCCGTCGGCGGCGCGCACCTCGAACCGGCTGATCGCCGTCGGGTGCATCCCGGTGGCGCCGCTCACGGTCAGCGCCTTGGGCTGCCCGCCCGTGTCGTACCCGCCCTGCGGCACCGACCAGGTCGCGACGGTCTCCCGGGAGTCGTCGCGGCCCACGGCGTCCAGGTGGCAGTGGTCCGGGCCGCGTACCCCGGCCAGCCGCAGGCTGACCGCGGTGCCCCACGCCTTGTCGGTGAGCCCGACGACGGCGGACACCCCGGTCGACGGGTCGCGCGCCGAGTCCTGCGCGCTCGGGAGGGCACTGGCGGCAGGGGTGGCGGTGCCGTCGTGGGTGGCCAGCACCGCGACGGTGGGCCCGCCGACGACCAGCGCCGCGGCCACCGCGACCGCGACCAGCCGCCGCCTGCGGCGGGCCCGGCGCTCGCCGGAGACCTGCCGCAGCAGCCGGTCGAGCAGCGCGTCGCCGGGCGGCTCGGGGAGGCCGATCCCGTCCTCCCGCAGCTCGGCGAGGACCGGCACCACCCCGCTCAGCTCGTCCAGCTCCCGCCCGCACTCGTCGCACCCGGCCAGGTGCTCCTCGAACGCCGACATCTCCGCGTCGTCGAGGGCCCCGAGCAGATAGGCGCCCACGTCCACATGAGGCGTCATGGGGTTCACGAGGTGGTCACCCCTCTCTCCTCCAGTGCGTTCCGTGCGGCGCGCAGCGCGTAGAAGACCCGGGACCGTACGGTGCCGGGCGGCAGCCCCAGCTCCTCGGCCGCCTCGCTGACTGTACGGCCCTTGAAGTACGTCTCGACGAGTGCTTCGCGGTGGGCGGGGGACAGGTCCTGGAGGGCGTCGGAGATCGTCATCAGGCGCAGCGAGCGCTCCAGTTCGTCGCGCGCCGGCAGCAGGTCCAGGGCGGCGGGGGAGGTCTCGGGGGGCCGGGCCTGCCGGCTGCGGTGGCCGTCGATCACGATCCGCCGGGCGACGGTGACCAGCCAGGGCCGCAGCGACCTGGCCGCCGGGTCGAGCTGCGCCGCGCTCTTCCAGGCCCGCAGCAGCGTCTCCTGCACGACGTCCTCGGCGAGGTGGCGGTCGCCCGCGACGAGCTTGAGGACGTAGGTGAACAGGGCGCCCGCGTGCTCGCGGTACAGCGCCCGCATGAGGTCTTCCTCCGGGACCGCGCCGTCGGACCCGGGCGCGGACCCGGGCGCGGGCTCGGCGCCGGCCACCGGCCCAGCGCCGGCCACCGCACCGGGCCGGGCCGTGCCGTCGGGCCCGGGCGGGCCGGGCGGCCGCGCCGCACCGGCCTGTTCCGGTAGCTCCGGAGGGGGTCCGTCCACGGGCGCATCCTGCCGCACCGGCGGCTCCCGGTCGAGTTCGCGTATCGCGGATCGAGACATCAGCGGGTGGCTTTCCGAGGGTGGCGGGTCGCCGCGGCGGCGGCGCTCACGCCCTCCGTACGGACCCGCGGCCGGAATGTCTCATCCGGGCGGCGGAAAAGCCGCGGCAGGCGCAGGCGGGCGGGCCCGGACCCACCCGGACCCGCCCGCCTGGCCACCTCGACGTCAGTGGAAGGTGTGCTCCTCGGCCGGGAACTCCCCGCCCACCACGTCCTGCGCGTACGCCTTCGCCGCGTCACCCAGGGTGCGGCGCAGGTCGGCGTACTGCTTGGTGAAGCGCGGCACCTTGCCGCCGGTCATCCCGGCCATGTCGGTCCACACCAGCACCTGCGCGTCGGTGTCGGGGCCGGCGCCGATGCCGATCACGGGGATCTCCAGGGTGCGGGTGATCTCGGCGGCGACCTCGCTCGGCACCAGTTCCAGCACCAGCGCGAAGGCGCCCGCGTCCTGCGCGGCCTTGGCGTCCTGCATCAGGCGGTGCGCTGCCTCGTCGCCACGGCCCTGCACGCGGTAGCCCAGGGTGTGCACGGACTGCGGGGTCAGGCCCATGTGCGACATGACCGGGATGCCGGCCTCGACCAGCGCCTCGGTCTGGGCCAGCGAGCGCTTGCCGCCCTCCAGCTTCACCGCGCCGACGCCGGCCTCCTTCACCAGCCGGGTCGCGCTGCGCAGGGCCTGCACCGGGCCCTCCTGGTACGAGCCGAAGGTCAGGTCGCCGACGATCAGGGCCCGCCGGGTGCCGCGGACGACGGCGGCGGACAGCATCGTCATGTGGTCGAGCGTGACCGGCACGGTGGTGTCGTAGCCGAGGTGACAGTTGCCCATCGAGTCACCGACCAGCAGCACGGGGATGCCCGCCTCGTCGAAGACGGACGCGGTCATCGCGTCGTACGCGGTGAGCATGGGCCACTTCTCGCCGCGCTCCTTGGCAGCGCCCAGGTCACGCACGGTCACCCGGCGGGAGCCGGTCCCGCCGTAGAGCGCCTTGGGGTTGTCGGCTGGGTTCTGGGCAGCCGGAAGTTGCGTCATGGTGACGGCTCCTTCATGTCATCTCGAGGCGCCCTGACGGCGTCCCCGGACCACCTCCCATGCTGACACGCCCGGCGCCGCGCCGAAAGCCCTCCGATGAGGTGCTGCTTTTACCCGGGCTTTACGATACGAGACGGGGCCGTATCGTAAATGGGGTACCCTCGTGCAATGGCCGCTGACGTGATTGTCACCAAGGTGCCCGAGGCGATCCATCGCCGCCGCTGGGCGATCCTCACCGTGTTGCTGTTCAGCCTGCTCGTCGTGGTGCTGGACAACTCGATCCTCAACGTGGCGATGAAGACGATCGCCCAACCCGCCCCGACCGGACTCGGCGCCAGCCAGAGCGAGTTGGAGTGGGCGATCAACTCGTACACCCTGGTCTTCGCCGGCCTGCTGTTCACCGCGGGCCTGCTGGGCGACCGGCTGGGCCGCAAGAAGGTGCTGCTCTTCGGCATGTTCGTGTTCGGCGGCGGCTCCGCGCTGTCCGCGTTCGCCGGCTCCGCGGGCGAACTGATCGCCTGGCGCGGCGTGATGGGCCTGGGCGGCGCGTTCATCATGCCCGCCACCCTCGCCATCATCATGAACGTCTTCGAGCGCGAGGAGCAGCCGCGCGCCATCGGCATCTGGGCGGGCGTGGTCGGCCTGGCCATCGCGGTCGGCCCGATCACCGGCGGCCTGCTGCTCCAGCACTTCTGGTGGGGCTCGGTCTTCCTGGTCAACGTGCCGATCGTGGTCGCCGCGCTGATCGCGATGTTCCTGATCGTGCCCGACTCCAAGGACCCGCGGCCAGGCCGGCTCGACCCGGTCGGCGTGCTGCTGTCCATCGCCGGCCTGGTGCTGCTCATCTACGGCATCATCAAAGGCGGCCAGTACGGCGACTTCACCCGCCCGGAGGTGTGGGTCACCTCCGTGGGCGGCCTCGCCATCCTCGGCGGCTTCGTCTGGTACGAGGCGCGCAGCGACCACCCGGCCCTGGACGTCGCCTACTTCAAGAAGCGGCAGTTCTCCGCCTCGGTCGCCGCGATCGGCCTGGTCTTCTTCGCGCTGATGGGCGTGACCTTCTTCATCGTCTTCTACACCCAGTCGGTCCGCGGCTACAGCGCCCTCCAGTCCGGCCTGCTGCTGCTCCCGCTGGCCGCCGCCCAGATGGTGTTCGCGCCGCGCGCCCGGCTGCTGGTCGACAAGCTCGGCGCCCGGGTGGTGTGCGCCGGCGGCATGGTGCTGACCGGGCTGTCCTTCCTCGGTTTCCTCATGCTCGGCCAGTCCACCCCGATCTGGGAGCTGGAGGTGCTGTTCTTCGTGATGGGCACCGCGATGGCGCACGTCATGCCGCCCGCCACCGTGATGATCATGTCGTCGCTGCCGCGCGAGAAGGCCGGCTCCGGCTCCGCGGTCAACAACACCTTCCGGCAGGTCGGCGGCGCCCTCGGCGTGGCCGTGCTCGGCTCGGTGATGTCCACCGTCTACCGCAACGGCATCAGCACCCACCTCGGCAGCCTGCCCGCCGACAAGCGGCACGCGGCCGGCGAGTCGATCGAGGCGACCCTCGGCGTCGCGCAGAAGATCGGCCCGCGCGGCAACGTGCTGATCCAGCCCGCCAACGACGCGTTCATCCACGCCATGCACATCACCGCGGCCGCCTCCGCGGCGGTCGCGATCATCGGCGGCGTGATCGCGCTCGCCTTCCTGCCCCCCAAGGACGCACCGGCGCGCGCGGCCGGCGGCGGCTCGGAGGAGCGGGAGATGGTGGGAGTCGAGCAGTGACGGAGGGCACGCCGGCGGGCGGTGCCGGGGACCGTACGCCGGACGGTACGGCGGCGGCCACGGCACCGCGCGGACGCCCGCGCAACGCGGCCGTCGACCGTACGGTCATCGACACCGTGCTGCGGCTGATCTCCGAGGGCACGTCGATCGGCGACCTGACCATGGAGGGCATCGCCCGGGAAGCGGGCGTCGGCAAGGCGACGGTGTACCGGCGCTGGTCCGGCAAGGACGCGCTGCTGTTCGACGTGCTCGACACCGTGGACCCGCCACCACCGGTCAGCCGCACCGGCGACCTGCGTGCGGACCTGGTCTGCGCGGTCGAGTTCATCCGCCGGCACAGCCTCGCCAAGCGGGAGTCCGCGCTGCTGCGGACCATGGTGACGCAGATGCAGAGCAACCCGCGGCTGTGGAAGCGCTACCACGACACCGTCATCGCCGGCCGCCGCCAGATGCTCAGGGGGCTGCTGGAGCGCGGGATCGCCACCGGCCAGATCCGCCCCGAACTCGGTACCGACCTCGAACTGCTCTGCGACATGGTGGCCGGTCCCGTGCTCGCCCGCGCCACCCTGCGCCCGGACTCCTCGCTCCCCGAGGACCTCGCCGACCGCGTGGTGGACACCCTCCTGGACGGGATGCGCCCCCGCGACTGACCCGTCACCCGTCACCGTCACCGTCACCGTCATCTGTCAGCGTCATCTGTCCTCGTCATCGGCCGGCGGCCCACCCGGAAGAATCCGAGGGGGTCGCCGGCCGCTGTGTGATGGTCTTGTCACAGTCCTCCCGGTAAGTGCCGTGCCGCGGAACCCGACACCCCCGTCAAGCCGTCGGTTCACATACGAATCCCGTAGGGTCGCCTCGGGTCGGTCGCACGGATCTCCGCGTGGGAACTCCGTGTTGGCACTCCGCGGTTGAAGGAGCGGTGTCCGGTGAGCCGGTGACCGACGACAACGCGGCAGACGCACCTGCCGGGCGGTGCGACGCCGCGGAGATCCGACGACAGGCCCTAGGGTTCTGAAGCACCCGCAAGCGGCAGGCAAGGACTTCTATGACGCAGGCGCAGAACAGCACGGACGCGAGCACGGACGGCGGCGACCCGGCAGGGTCGGGAGCCGCGTCCGGAGCGCGAGACCGGCTGCGCGCCCGCTTCCTGCGATGGTGGCGGCCGGACGGGATGTGGCGGCGCGGGATCGCGACGGCGGTGGTCGCCGTGGTGCTGACCGGCCTGCTGGTCTTCCACGCGCGGGTGCCGAACCGGGTCGGCAACCTCGGCAGCCTGCTGGAGACGTTCCTGCCCTGGCTCGGGCTGATCGTGCCGGTGCTGCTCGTGGTGGCGGTGCTGCGCCGCTCGGTCACCGCGCTGATCGCGGTGGTGCTGCCGGCCGTGGTGTGGTTCAACCTCTTCGGCGGGCTGATGACCGACAAGTCCGGGTCCGGCGGCGACCTGACCGTGCTCACGCACAACGTCAACGCCGAGAACCCCGACCCCGACGGCACCGCCAAGGACGTGATCGCCGCCCACGCCGACCTGGTCGCCCTGGAGGAGCTGGCCTCCGACGAGGTGTCCCGCTACAGCCGCGACCTCGCCGCCGCGTATCCGTACCACTCCGTGCAGGGCACCGTCGGGCTGTGGAGCAAGTACCCGCTCAGCTCGGTCCGCCCGGTCGACATCCGGCTGGGCTGGACCCGGGCCATGCGCGCCACCGCCGACACCCCGCACGGGAAGGTCGCGGTGTACGTGGCGCACATGCCGTCGGTGCGGGTGAAGTTCGACGCGGGCTTCACCGCCGGGCAGCGCGACCGGGCCGCCGACGCGCTCGGCAAGGCGATCGCCGCGGAGCAACTGCCGCACGTGGTGCTCCTCGGCGATCTCAACGGCACCATGAACGACCGCGCGCTCGCCTCCGTCACCTCCCAGATGCGCTCCACCCAGGGCGCGGCCGGCAACGGCATGGGCTTCAGCTGGCCGGCGTCCTTCCCGATGGCGCGGATCGACCAGATCATGGTCAGGGGAATCGAGCCGGTCTCCTCCTGGACCCTCCCCAAGACCGGCAGCGACCACCTCCCGGTGGCAGCGCGGCTCGAACTGCCCTGACGGGACCCTCCGGGGTGCCCCTGTCCGCCGGTCGCGCGACAAGCCACCGCGGACCGCGAGGTCCCGTACGGCGGGGACGGGGCAGCCGGGCGGGTCCGCTCAACCCCCTTCGCGCCAGCGGTTGGTGATGGGCAGGCGGCGGTCCTTGCCGAAACCCTTCGCCGAGATCTTGGTACCCGGCGGGTACTGCCGCCGCTTGTACTCCGCCGTGTCCGTGAGCTTGAGCACGCGCGTGACCAACTCCTCGTCGTACCCGGCCGCGACGATCTCGTCGCGGCCCTGGTCCCGGTCGACGTACAGCTCCAGCACGCGGTCCAGCACGTCGTAGTCCGGCAGGGAGTCCGTGTCGACCTGGCCGGGCCGCAACTCCGCGCTCGGCGGCTTGACGATCGAGTTCTCCGGAATCGGCGGCGTCTCACCGCGCGCCTCCGCGTCCGCGTTGCGCCAGCGGGCCAGGCGGAAGACGGTGGTCTTGTAGACGTCCTTGATCGGGCCGTACGCCCCCACCGAGTCGCCGTAGAGAGTGGAGTAACCGACCGCCAGCTCGCTCTTGTTGCCCGGGGCGAGCACGATCTGGCCCTCCTGGTTGGAGATGGCCATCAGCGTCACCCCCCGCAGCCGCGACTGGAGGTTCTCCTCGGCGAGCCCGGTCAGCTTCAGGGACTCCATGTACGCGTCGAACATCGGGGCGATCGACACCGTACGGAAGTTGAGCCCGGTGCGGCGGGCCAGCTCGGCCGCGTCGCCCTTGGAGTGGTCCGAGGAGTACGCCGACGGCATCGACACCCCGTACACGTTCTCCGCGCCGACCGCGTCGCACGCCAGGGCCGCGACCAGCGCGGAGTCGATACCGCCGGACAGCCCGATCAGCACCGAGCGGAAGCCGTTCTTCTCGGCGTACGCGCGCAGGCCGGTGACCAGCGCGCCGTAGATCTCCGCCTCGTCGCTCAGCCGTTCGGTCTCGACGCCGGTGAACTCCGGCCGGTACGCGGGGACCGGCTCCGCGGAGAGCGTCACATGGCGCAGCTCCAGGCCGTCCGCGACCCGTCCCGCGGGCACCTCGGCGGCTGCCGCGGGCAGTTCCAGGTCGAGCAGCACGCACTCCTCGGCGAACTGCGGCGCCCGGGCGATCACCTCGCCGTCCGGCCCGACCACGATCGAGTCGCCGTCGAAGACCAGCTCGTCCTGCCCGCCGACCATCGCCAGGTAGGCCAGCGTGCAGCCGGCCTCCCGGGCGCGCTTGCGGACCAGATCCAGCCGGGTGTCGTCCTTGTCGCGTTCGTACGGCGAGGCGTTGACCGACAGCAGCAGGCCCGCGCCGGCCTCCCGGGCGCCCGGCACCCGGCCGCCGTCCTGCCACAGGTCCTCGCAGATCGCCAGCGCCACATCGACGCCGCCGACCCGGATCACCGGCATCGTGTCGCCCGGCACGAAGTAGCGGAACTCGTCGAAGACCCCGTAGTTCGGCAGGTGGTGCTTGGCGAAGCGCAGCGCGACCTTGCCGCCGTGCAGCACCGCCGCGCAGTTCTGCGGCGCGCCGGCGGGCTGGCCGTACTTCGGCTGGGCGTTCTCGCTGCGGCCGAGGTAGCCGACCACCACCGGCAGTCCGCCCAGCCCCTCCGCGGCCAGCTCGCGCGCCAGGTCCACCAGCGCGGCCCGGCTGGCCTCGACGAACGACGCGCGCAGGGCGAGGTCCTCGACGGGGTAGCCGGTCAGCATCATCTCGGGGAACGCGACCAGGTGGGCACCCTGCTCGGCCGCGTACCGGGTACGGCGCAGCACCTCCGCGCGGTTCCCGGCGATGTCGCCGACGCGGGAGTCGATCTGATTCAGTGCGAGGCGTAGTTGAGGCACGTCCCCCAGTCTAATCGTCACCCCGACGCGATGTCGCTGTCGCCCTTCCCACACCGGACCCGGAACACGTGGCGCCCGAGCGGGCGGGCGGGGGAGGATCGGTGCCATGAGCGCCGTTCCGTGGAGCACCCACGCCCTCGACCTCCGGTCCGACCGGGTGGTGAAGACGTTCCTGCGGGGACGCCACGACGAGTGCGGGCGCGAGTGGCGGGCGCTGACCCTGCTCGACGCCCACGCGCCCGGCCTCGCCCCCGCGCCGCGCGGCTCGGACCTGACCGCCGAGCAGCCGGTCGTGGTGATGTCGCGGCTGCCCGGCGAGCCGCTGCGGGGCCGGCCGCTGGACGCCCGGCAGCTCGCGGCGCTGGCCGCGACCGTGGGCGAGCTGTACGCGGCGGTGCCCGCCGAGGTGCTGCGTACGGTCCCGCCCCGCCCGAACCGGCCGGAGCGGCTGGTCGCCCAGATCCATGCCTGGACGCCGGACGTCCGGCCGCGGGTCGGCGCCGAGGTGGGCGCCGCGATGGACCGCGGCCTGGCATGGCTGGCCGGGTCGGGCCTGGAGCGCGCCCCCGCCGCCGCACCGGACGTTCCCGCGGTCTTCGGTCCCGGCGACGGCAACCTCGCCAACTACCTGTGGGACGGCGCCCGGGTGCGGGTGGTCGACTTCGAGGACTCCGGCCGCAGCGAGCGTCCCTTCGAGCTGGCGGAGATCACCGAGCACGCGGGCTCCTGGGTCGAGCACCCGCTCGACGTGGAGGCGTTCCTGGGCCGGTTCGACCTCGGCGCCGCCGAACGCGCCCGGCTCGGGCAGTACCGCAGGCTGCTGGCGCTGGTCTGGCTCTTCCTGGTCTGCTTCGACGACCCCGAAAACCCCCGCAACCCGCCCGGCACGGCCGATCGCCAGGCCGGCCGGCTGCGACGGCTGCTCGGCTGAGCCGGGGCCCGGCGTACGTGTCGACCCGGTCGTGCCGACCCGGGCCCGGGCATACGTATGGGGCCGACCCTGACAAGGTGAGCCGGCCCCACACGTGCTGTCGCGCGCTCCCGCGGACGACGGACCCAAGCCCGCCGCCGGCGACCGCGCACAGGAACACCGTAACCGTTTCCGGTCAACGGGGGAACGGGTTCCGGGTGGCAGGGGCGCCCTGGCAAGGCGCCCCCGCCCCGGAGGTGGTCCGGTCAGACGCGCAGCCACACCGCCGTGTCCTGCGGCACCCGGCCACTCTCCGTCAGCGGCCCCGACGTGAGCAACAGCTCCTCGTGCGCGGGCAGTTCCACCGCGGCCTCGCCGAGGTTCACCACGCAGACGAACCGGTCCGAGCGGCGGAAGGCGAGCACCTCGACATCGCTGTCGAGCCACTCGAACGGGCCGTCGCCGCCCAGCTCGGGCTCGTCCTTCCGCAGCCGTATCGCGGCGCGGTAGAGCGAGAGCATGGACGCCGGGTCGGCGGACTGGATCGCGGCGGTGCGCGCCGCCCACTCCGCCGGCTGCGGCAGCCACGACTCGGCCGAGCCGGCCGGGCTGAAGCCGAACGGCGGGACGTCACCGGACCACGGCAGCGGCACGCGGCAGCCGTCGCGGCCCGGGTTGGTGCCTTCGGAGCGCAGGTACATCGGGTCCTGCAACTTGCCGGTCGGGATGTCCTCGACCTCCGGCAGCCCCAGCTCCTCGCCCTGGTAGAGGTAGACCGAGCCGGGCAGCGCCAGCGTCAGCAGCGCCGCCGCCCGGGCCCGGCGGGTGCCCAGCTCCAGGTCGGTCGGCACCCCGAACGCCTTGGTGGCGAAGTCGAACCCGGTGTCCTGCCGGCCGTAGCGGGTCACCGTGCGGGTCACGTCGTGGTTGCACAGCACCCAGGTGGCGGGCGCGCTCACCGGCGCGTGCGCGGCCAGCGTGGTCTCGATCGAGGTGCGCAGCCGGGCCGGCTCCCACGGGCAGGCCAGGAAGTCGAAGTTGAACGCGGTGTGCATCTCGTCCGGCCGCAGGTAGCGGGCGAACCGCTCGGCGTCCGGCAGCCACACCTCGCCGACCAGGATGCGGGTGCCGGGGTAGGAGTCGGCGATCCGCCGCCAGTCGCGGTAGATGTCGTGCAGGTCGTCGCGGTCGACGTACGGGTGCGCGGGCAGCACCGCGTCGGCGCCCGCGGACGGGTCGGGCAGGTCGGGCAGGTCCGGGTCCTTGGAGACCATGGCCGCGGAGTCGATGCGGACGCCGCCGGCGCCGCGGTCGAACCAGAACCGCAGGATGTCCTCGTGCTCGGCCAGGACCTCCGGGTGGTTCCAGTTCAGGTCCGGCTGCTCGGAGTCGAAGAGGTTCAGGAACCAGTCGCCGGGCGTGCCGTCCGGGTTGGTGGTGCGGGTCCAGGCCGGGCCGCCGAACTGCGACGGCCAGTTGTTCGGCGGCAGTTCGCCGTGCTCGCCGCGGCCGGGCCGGAACCAGAACCGCTCGCGCGCGGGCGAGCCGGGGCCGGCCGCCAGGGCCTCCTTGAACCAGGGGTGCACCGCGGAGATGTGGTTCGGCACGATGTCGATGATGGTCCTGATGCCCAGCGCGACGGCTTCGGAGATCAGCTTCTCGGCCTCGGCGAGCGAGCCGAAGACCGGCTCGACGTCCCGGTAGTCGGCGACGTCGTAGCCGCCGTCGGCCATCGGCGACGGATACCACGGGCTGAACCACAAGGCGTTGACGCCCAGCTCGGCCAGGTACGGCAGCCGGGAGCGCACGCCGGCGAGATCACCGGTCCCGTCTCCGTTGCTGTCAGCGAAGCTTCGCGGGTAGACCTGGTAGATGACCGCGCCGCGCCACCAGTTCTCGTCGGCCTCGGGCTGAGGGGTGTCTGCCACGTCAACGTCCTTTCGGGCAGGTGGGACCCCGCCGCCGGCCCCTGATGGCGGGGATGCTGGCATGAGGGCCGGCGGCGGAGTGCTGCTGGGTGGTGCGGATGGGGCTTGCGGGTGCGTGGGTTGTGCGGTCGCAAGGCCGGAGGAGCGGTCGGGGCGTCAGCCCTTGAGGCTGCCCGCGGTCAGACCGGACATGATGTTGCGCTGGAAGAGCAGGAAGATCAGCAGGGTCGGCACCGCGGAGATGGCCAGCGCGGCGATGATGACGTTCTCCGGGACGCCCTGCGAGAGCGAGTTGATACCGAGGTTGATCGGCTGCTTGTTCGGGTCGGGCTCCACCAGCATCGGCCAGAGGAAGTCCTTCCAGACGTTGACCACCGCGAAGATCGACACCACGCCGAGGATCGGTCGGGACATCGGCAGGATGATCGACCACAGCGTGCGCAGCGGGCCGGCGCCGTCGATCGAGGCGGCGTGCATCAGGTCGTTCGGGATCGAGTCGAAGAAACGCTTCAGCAGGAAGATGTTGAAGCCGTTGGCCACCGTCGGCAGCCAGATCGCCCACGGGGTGCCGATCAGGTTGAAGTGCAGCAGCGGCAGGTCGAGCACCGTGACGTACTGCGGGACGATCAGCACCGCGGACGGGATCATCAGCGTGGCCAGCATGCCGGCCAGGATGATGTTGCCGAACACCGGCCGCAGCTTGGAGACCGCGTACGCGGCGGCGACGTCGAAGACCAGCTGGAAGAGCAGCGCGCCGAACGCGTAGTACAGCGTGTTGAAGAGCAGCTTGGCGAGCTTCAGCTGGGTCCACGCGGTGTGGTAGGTGCCCGGCTTCGGGTGCTTGGGGAAGTACGTCGGCGGGTTCGCGACGACCTCACTGGCGGACTTGAAGCCGCCGGTGACCATCCAGTACAGCGGGCCGAGGAAGACCAGGGTGAAGACGATCAGCACCACGGTCAGCACGATCCGGTAGGTGATCCTGCCCTTGCGGCGGCTGAGCGCGGCCGACGAGATCAGGGTGCGGTTCGCTTGCGAGGAGATGGCTGCCATGGTCCGTTATCCGTCCTGCTCGCTGGTCCGGCTCAGCCGCGTGTAGACGCCCGAGAAGACGATCAGCACCAGCAGCAGGAAGAGGCCCAGCGCCGCGGCGCTTCCGAGGTTGTTGTAGCGGAATCCGTACTGGTAGATCATGTAGACGACCGTCATGGTCGAGTTCTCCGGGCCGTTGCCGCCCGCCAGCACGAAGACGTTGGTGAACTCCTGCATGGTCGCCACGATCTGCAGCAGCAGCATCAGCGACAGCACCATGCGGGTCTGCGGGATCGTGACGTGCCAGATCTTGCTCCACAGCCCGGCGCCGTCCAGGTCGGCGGCCTCGTAGAGCTCGCCGGGTATGTTCTGCAGCGCGGCCAGGTAGATCAGGGTGGCGCTGCCCATGCTCATCCAGGTGGCCGCGATCACCACCGAGATCATCGCGGTATGGGACGAGTCGAGCCATTGCGACGTCGGTAGGTGGAGCGTCTTGAGGATGTGGTCGAAGAGACCGTAGTCCGGGTCGTAGAAGTACTTGAAGAGCAGGCCGCCGGCCACCGGCGGGAGCATCACCGGCAGGTAGACGAGGATGCGCAGGTACGCCTGCGCGTGCCGCAGTTCGTTGAGGATGATCGCCACGAAGAAGGGCAGCGCGAACCCGATGACCAGCGCGTAGCCGGTGTACTCGGCGGTGTTCTTCCACGCGGTCCAGAAGAACGGGTCGTGGTAGACGCGGTCGAGGTTCTTCATCCCGACCCAGGACGTCACGCCCCGCTTCTTCTCCTGGAAGCTCATGATGAACTCGCGGACCATCGGGTACCACGAGAAGGCCAGGAAGCAGATGACCGCGCCGACGAGGAAGCCGTAGGCCTGGAGGTTCTCCGCCGCCTTGCGGCGCAGCCCGCTTCTCTCGGCACGTCGGCCTGGGCCGGCCGGGCGCCCGGCGTGGCGCTTGGTCGTTTTCTCGGGGACGGTCGTCGCCGCCATGAGGGCTCCTCGGCTGAAAGTGGTGCGGTGATGTCAGGTGCCCGCGAAGCGGGGACCGGTCGCCGGACCGGCCCCCGCGGGGCTGTGCGGTCAGCTACTGGCGGCCAGGAGCTGGTTCACCTGGTCGGTCGCGGTGTTCAGCAGCTTGTCGATGTCCGCGTTCTTGTTGGTCAGCACGCCGGACATCACGGTGTCGAGGACGGTGTAGACCTTCTGCGCGTTCGGCGGCTCGGCGAGCACCGGGGTGTCCACGCCGGTGTAGGACTTGAAGTTGTCCACCGGGATGGTCGCGCTGGCGGCCTTGAGCTGGTTGTCCTGGTCCTTCGCCGAACCGGTGAAGAAGAAGGGCTCGGGCAGGCCGACCGGCAGGCCGTCCGCCTTGGTGCGCACGTAGTTGAACTGGCCCTTGCCGAGGGTCAGGTACTTGAAGTTGATCCAGGCGATGCCGGCCTTGATCTGGTCCGGGCTGTCCGACTTCTTGAACATGTAGTCGTTGCCGCCCATGAGCGCGATCTTGCCGCCGGGGATCGGGGCCATGCCCAGGTCCTTGTAGTCGGCGTGGTACTGCTGCACCTCAAGGGTGACGTCGTCGGGCGCGCCGACGTACATGCCGATCTTGCCGGTGCCCATCGCCTTCTGGACGTCACCCCAGACCAGGCCGGGGGTGGCGGGCATGGACTTGTCGGTCCAGCGCATGTCGTGCAGGGTCTGCAGGACCTGCTTGGTGCCGGCCTCGTTGAAGGTGGCCTTGGTGCCGTCCTCGCTGACCGCGCGGACGCCGACCCCGTTCATCTCGGAGACCAGGTGCCAGCCGCCCTGGTTGCCCGCCGAGTTGTCCATGTAGCCGGTGATGCCCTTGCTGCCCAGCTTGTCGCTGATCACCTTGGCGTCCTGCCGGACCTGGTCCCAGGTGGTCGGCGGGTTGTTCGGGTCGAGCCCGGCCTCCTGGAAGATCTTCCGGTTGTAGATCAGGCCCATCTTGTAGTTCGCGGTGGGCAGACCATAGAGCTTGCCGCTGTCCTTGAGGACGTTGAGCACGCTCGGGTCGATGCCCGCCAGGTTCGGGATCGTCTTGGCGTTGACGTACTCCGAGATGTCGGCGGCCTGGCCGGCGTCCAGCACCTGCTGGAGGTCGGTGTAGTACGAGTAGAACGTGTCCGTCTGGCTGCCGGCCTGCAGCTGCGCGGTGAACTTGGCCGGGTCCTCGCACGGGAACGCGTCTTTGCTCTTGACCGTGACGTTCGGGTAGATCTTGTTGAACGCGGCTACGTCGTCGATCCACTCCTTGCGCTCGGCCTTCTTCGTGGTCGGCGGCTCGCAGTCGACGCTGACGGTCACCTTGGTCTTCGGGTCCAAGGGGGTTCCGGCGCTGGCGCTGCTGGGCTTGCTCCCGGAGTCGTCCTTCTTGCTGCTGGAACACGCGGCACCGGTCAACCCGATCCCCGCGACCAGCGCGACTGCCACCAGTCTGCGGTAGCCGATTCTGCTCATTTTCTACCCTTCCCCTGAACCACTGCGCGTCGTTGGACTGCGATCTGGGACCCCCGTGGCACGTGAGGCACATGCTGTCCGGCGCGAGAGTGCGCCGCCGTCCCGGGTTGGCTCAACGTACTTAACCCGATAGATGTCCGCAAGATGTCGCGTGAATTTCGCAAAGACACGACTTGGTTACGACGGGAAGGTGTGCGGTGCCCTCGGGGGCCGGCGGCCCATGACCGCTGGTCAGGGGGCTTGACGGGTAGCGGTCACAAATCAGGGGCGCGGGAAACCGCGCGACCGGCCCGTCGCCGCGGCGCGCCGGGTCCGCAGGCCCAGCCGCAACGGTGAGTTTCCGGACCACCGGCCCGTGGCCGGTTCCTCGCGCAGTTCCTCGCGCCCCTGGGGGTACCCGGGAGTACCGGGCGCCGTTCACGCGTTGGCGCGAGCCTCCGGGTGGGGGATGCGGGCCGCGTCGCGGACCGGTCCGGTGGACCCGCGGACCACCAACTCCGGCTCGAAGAAGAGCTCGTCGTGGTCGACCGAGGCCCCGCTGATCTCGCCGGCGAGCAGGTCCACCGCGGCCCGCCCCATCGCCTCGATCGGCTGCCGGACCGTGGTCAGCGGCGGCTCGGTGCAGTTCATCAGCGAGGAGTCGTCGTAGCCGATCACCGAGATGTCCTCGGGCACCGACAGCCGGCGCCGGCGGGCGGCCCTGATCGTGCCGAGCGCCAGCAGGTCGGACGCGCAGATGAACGCCGTGATGCCGCGGGACAGCAGCCGGCTCGACGCGGCCTGCCCGCCCTCCAGCGTGAACAGCGCGTGCTCGACGGTGACCGAGGGGTCGACCCGGCGGGCGGCGGCGAGTTTGCGGCGCGAGGGCACGTGGTCCGGCGGGCCGAGCACCAGCGCGATCCGTTGGTGGCCAAGGGAGATGAGGTGGTTCATCGCCTGCTCGACCGCCACCGCGTCGTCGCACGAGACCCGGGGGAAGTCGAGATGGTCGATGGCCGCGTTCATCAGCACCGTGGGCAGGTTGCGCTCGGCCAGGCGGGCATAGTGGTCGTGCGGTGACTCGGCCTGGGCGTAGAGCCCGCCGAAGAAGACCACACCGGAGACGTGCTGCTGGAGCAGCAACTCCACGTAGTCGGCTTCCGATACGCCGCCGGCGGTCTGCGTGCACAGCACGGGAGTGAACCCCTGTTGGGCCAGCGCACCGCCGACGACCTCCGCGAAAGCGGGGAAGATGGGGTTCTGCAGCTCGGGCATGACCATGCCGACCAGCCGGGCGCGTTCCCCGCGCAGCTGGGTGGGCCGTTCGTATCCGAGCACGTCAAGGGCGGTGAGGACCGCAGCCCGGGTCGCATCGGAGACGCCCGGCTTTCCGTTCAGCACGCGGCTGACGGTGGCCTCACTCACCCCGACCTTCTTTGCCACCTCGGCAAGTCGTCGTGTCATGGCGTCGATTCTAGTACAGGTACCGCAAGTTTCTTGCGGCCTATTTGCGGGATCTCTGCAAGCCATCCAATTTTTGCGAAATCCGATCGACATCTTGCTGTGTCGTGTTCGTCATCCCTAGGGTGTGCGTCACATCAGCGACTCCCGTCAGAAGGGAACCCCCCCACCCCATGGACACCAGACGTCGCTCCTCGCTTGTGCTGGCCTCGGCCACCGCGGCGGCAGTGGCCGCGGGCGGCCTGATCGCCCTGACCCTCACCGCCCCGGCCGCCAGCGCGGCCAACTCCGCCAAGGCGTCGGCGGTCTCGCCGTTCGACGTCAGCGGCGGCGCGTCGGTGCCGTTCACGGAGTACGAGGCCGAAGCGGCAAACACCAACGGGAAGGTGATCGGGCCCGACTACACCCAGGGCACCGTCGCCTCCGAGGCGTCCGGCCGCCAGGCGGTCACCATCAACCAGGGCCAGTACGTCGAGTTCACCCTCACCAAGGCGGCGAACGCCGTCGACGTCGCCTACAACCTGCCGCAGGGCGCCTCCGGCACCCTGTCGGTCTACGTCAACGGCACCAAGCTCAGCCAGAAACTCGCCGTCACCTCGCAGTACAGCTACGTGGACACCGGCAACATCGCCGGCTCGAAGACCCACCACTTCTTCGACGACTCCCGTATACAACTGGGCCAGAACCTCGGTTCCGGCGACAAGGTCAAGCTCCAGCTCGACTCGGGCGACACCGGCACCGCCACCATCGACGTGGCCGACTTCGAGCAGGTCGCGGCAGCCGCCGCGCAGCCCGCGAACTCGGTCTCGGTGGTCGACGACGGCGCCGACCCCAGCGGCAGCGGCGACTCGACCCAGGCGTTCCGCCAGGCGATCACCGACGCCAAGGCCGCGGGCAAGGAGGTGTGGATACCGTCCGGCGTCTACACGATCACCTCGCAGCTCCCGATCGACGACGTCACCGTGCGCGGGGCGGGCAACTGGTACTCGGTGGTGCACAGTTCGCACTTCATCGACCAGACCAGCGCGACCGGCAACACCAAGCTCTACGACTTCGCGGTCATCGGCGCGGTCAGCACCCGCAACGACAGCTCGCCCGACAGCTTCGTCACCGGCAGCCTCGGTCCGAACTCCGTGGTCTCCGGGATGTGGATTCAGCGCGAGAAGTGCGGCCTGTGGCTGACGGGCAACAACGACAACCTCACCGTCGAGAACAACCGGATCATCGGCACCACCGCTGACGGCCTCAACCTCGACGGCAGCGCGCAGGGCGTCACCGTCAAGAACAACTTCCTGCGCAACCAGGGTGACGACTCGCTCGCCATGTGGTCGCTGGGCTCGCCGGACACCGGCAACACCTTCACCGGCAACACCATCGTGCAGCCGAACCTGGCCAACGGCATCGCGATCTACGGCGGTTCGAACAACACCGCGTCGAACAACGTGATCGCCGACACCAACGCGCTCGGCAGCGGCATGGCCATCTCCAACCAGGCGTTCCTGCAGCCGTTCAACCCGCTCTCGGGCAAGGTCACGGTCTCCGGGAACACCCTCATCCGCACCGGCGCGATGAACCCCAACTGGAGCCACCCGATGGGGGCGTTGCGGGTCGACTCGTACGACTCGGCGATCACCACGGTGGACGTCCAGATCAGTGACACCACCTTCATCGACAGCCCCTACAGCGACTTCGAGTTCGTCTCGGGCGGCGGCCACGGCTACGACGTCAGCGGGGTCACGGTCAGCGGCGCGACCGCGACCAACACCGGGACCGTGGTGGTGCAGGCCGAGACGCCCGGCTCCGCGACGTTCAGCAACGTCACGGCCACCGGCACCGGTGCCACCGGCGTCTACAACTGCTCCTACCCGGTGGGCCTCGCGCCCTTCACCATCAACCAGGGCACGGGCAACAGCGGGTGGACCGGCACGTGGGGCGACTGCTCGACCTGGCCGCAGCCGGGTGCCGGTGACAGCAGCGGCGGCACGTCCTCCGGTACGTCCTCGGGTACGTCCTCCGGTTCGACCGACGGTGGGACCACCGGCGGCACGACGCCCCCGCCCAACGGCAACCTGGCGCAGGGCCGCCCGGCCACCGACACCGGCCACGACGACGTCTATGTCGCGTCCAACGCGGTCGACGGCGACGCCAACTCCTACTGGGAGAGCACGGACAACGCCTTCCCGCAGTCCCTCACCGTCGACCTCGGCTCCACCCAGACCGTCGGCCGCCTCGTCCTGAAGCTGCCGCCGGCCACCGCGTGGGCCACCCGGACCGAGACCCTCTCCGTCCTCGGCTCCACCGACGGCTCCACCTTCACCTCGCTCAAGTCCTCGGCCGGCTACACCTTCGACCCGTCCTCCGGCAACACCGCGACGGTCTCCCTCGGTTCGGCCTCCGCCCGCTACCTGAAGCTCACGTTTACGGCCAATACGGGTTGGCCCGCCGCCCAGCTCTCCGAACTGGAGGCCTACGCCTCGTAGTTCGCCCTACGGCCCTACGGCACGTGCGCGACCCAGGGTGCCCCTGTTCCCGGAACTCCAGCCGGGGACGGGGGCACCCTTCACCTTTGCGGCGCGTGCTCCTCCAGCGCGGTGCGGAGGAAGGTGAGCGAGTCCGTCCGCGTGAGGGCGCTGTCCCGCAGCAAGTCGTAGGCCAGGCGCAGCGGTTCCACGTCTTCGGGTTCTTCGACGAGGTGGCCGCTCCAACTGCTCTGCGTGTAGGCGACGATGTGGCCGTCCTGGAAGAAGATGAGTTCCAGGCAGCTGCGGATGTGGTGCGGTCCGGTGCCGAACGGCACGACGTGCAGGGACACATCGGGTTGCGGGGCGACCTCGATGAGGTGTTCCAGCTGTGCGGTCCAGGTCCGGGGGTCGCGGGCTTTGCGGCGCAGCACGGCTTCGTCGATCAGGGCGCGGTAGTGGACGGGGTCCGGGCCGGTGAGGCGGTCCTGGCGTTTCAGCCGTGCGGTGACCTGGGTGCTCAACTGCTGGATGGTGTGCGGCCGAGCGGTACGCAGTTGCTCTTCGGCGTAGGCGCGGGTCTGGAGGAGGTACGGCACGGCGCTGACCGCGTACTCCTGGACGCTCACCGCGTCCGCCTCCAAGGGTGCCAATCCGAGGAACGGGCGGTCCTTCGCCTCGCGTTTGGCCAGGTGCCACAGCTTCACCAGGAGTTCGCCGGTGCCGTACACCTTGTCCAGTGCTGTGGCCGCTTCCACGGTGCCGAGGCGCTGTCCCCGCTCCAGCCGGTGGAGGTAGGACTGTTCGTACATGCACTTTGCCGCGAGTTCCATGAGCGTCAGCCCCGCCTGCTGCCGCCGATAGGCCAGCTCACTCGCGTACAACTCCCGCGCGGATAACCACTCCCAGTCGATGAGCGTCTTCGTCTTGCCGTCCCCGCCGCTCGTGCCGGCCATACGGCTCTCCTTTCTACGGTGTCGGTCGTGGTGATGGCATTCCGTCCGGGCGCGCGGGAATTCCGCGTGCCGGGCCGCCACGTCCCCTTGTCCGGACTCGAACCGGAGTCATCGGGCCTGCCCGCACGAATGAACGGAGAGCGTGCGGTGCCGCCCGGGCTCTTCCTGACTGAGCTACAAGAGGGAGTTCACGCAACGAGGGCAGGCCCGATCAACGGGATACGTCCACCGTCGATCCCACCCGATCGCTACTCCCGGGGAGGCCCAGCAGCGCCCCACGGCTGTCGGCGACCCGCAGCGCGTCCGACAACGCCGTACACAAGTGCGCCACCATGCCGTGGAGTTCGGGCTCCGAAGGTGCCGCCTCCGCCAGCGTCCGGCGGACAAAGCCCAGCAGTTCCCGGCCCATCCCGAGCTGCACCGACTCCATCTCGTCGGCCAGCCGCCACAACGCGTCACACTCATCCGACCGGAGATAGCACGCACCCCCGTCCGGCCCCGGCCACGGCAGAAGCCGGCCGCCGCTCACCGCGGGCCCGCCCGCATCCGCTTTCGCCCCGGGTGGCCACGACTCCATGAACCCGCGCATGTCAGCCTGCCTTCGTCAGGTTGTCCACGCCCCCGGACCGGTAAAACGGTCACGGGGGTCTGCCGTGACAAGACCTTGCCGCCACAAATCGCCCAGTCCCATCCCAAGGCCCTATAGGGCGCCCTATATTTGAGGCATGGAGGAAACGCCCGGGCCTCTGTGGTCCCACCCGCAGTTAGCAACGGCGATTGCCAGTGAGGACTGGGGCGCCGTCTTCCGCACGTACCGCAAGCTCACCGGATTGAGCCAGACCAAGCTGGGTGAACGGACCGGCCTCGCCCAGTCCGACGTTTCCGATATCGAACGCGGCCGGCGACGAGTGACCTCCGCCGAGGTGCGGCAGCGGATCGTGGTCGGGCTCGGGCTACGGGACCGGTTCCAGGCTCTTGGTGCCGAGGCCGACAGCGGGAGCGGTCCAGTTCCCGGTCTGTCCCTGGGCAGCGCGCCAAACGAGGACCTGCTGGCCCGGGTAACGGGCGTGGTTGATGGAGACCAGCGGGTGGATGCTGCCACCCTCGACTGGCTCGACCGGCTGTTGGCCGAGCATCGCAGGGCCGAAGATCACATCGGCTCAAGGCCGTTGGTGGACGTGATGCACCAACAGCTACGCACCGTTGTGGAGTTGTACGCCGGAGCTCGGGGGCCTTTGACCGACCGGGTGGTCCGGCTGGCGGCGGAGCATGCACAGTTCCTTGCGTGGATGGCCCAGGATCAGGATGACCCGATCACGGCTCTGGCTTGGTACGACCGCTCCCACGAATGGGCGTTGGAAGCAGGAGACGCCAACATGGCGGCCACAACTCTCAACATGAAGGCGCACCTGGCGTGGTCCAAGGGTCGAGCTGTGCGTTGTGTGAACCTTGCGGAAGCCGCGCGGTGGTCGGCTCCTGGTACTTCTCGCGGCGTACAGGGGATGGCCGCGCAGATGGCTGCTCGTGGCCATGCGCTGGGCGGTGCGCGTGCTGAGGCGGACCGCCTCTTGGATGAGGCGCAGAGTCTCGTCAACGAAGCGGCCGGTCGTCCAGAGGATGAACCGGTCTGGATGTACTTCTACGACGAGACCTGGTTCACCATGCAGCGCGGCATGGCGGCACTGCATCTTCGTGACTGGCAGACCGCCGTTGATCAGTTGACGATCGGACTGGGAGCGATGCCAGACGTCTATCGGCGGGACAAGACGTGGTTCCGGTCCTGCCTTGCTCATGCTCTGGCAGGAGCGGACGAACCGGCTCGGGCGCTCTCCGTGGCCTTGCCAACCGTTAAAGACGCAGCCGCCGTCGGTCGCCCCCACTCGTGGAACGAATTGCATACGGCAACGGCTGTCCTGCTACGACGGGGCGCGAAGGAGGGACATCAGTTGGTAGCGGCCCTCAAAGACAACGACTGAGCGTTCAATGTGGTTCGAGGACCAACCGCCGGTCGCCTACGTCGAGGGCCTGTACACGGGCAGAGTGCACGACTCTCCGGCGATGGTTGAGCGGTTCCAGAACACATACGATCTTGCCCTGATGGACGCGCTCCTCACCCTCCTGCGAGCCACAGCGAAGGACTTCGGACATGACCTCTGACCACATAATCGCAACGGCCTCGACGCTCACCGGATGGCGCAAGAGCAGCTACAGCGGCCCCGATCAGGGCAGCTGCCTTGAAGTCGTCGACGGCATGCCCGGAGTGGTTCCGGTTCGGGACTCGAAGGACCCTGACGGCCCCGCGCTCGTCTTTCCCGCGGACGTCTGGAGCGCGTTCGTGCGCAGCGTCCGGACGGGGGAGCTTCCCTCGCTGTAGCCCGTGGCGGCCCTGTGGTCCGGACCGGTCCGGAGCGCAGGGCCGTTGGGTGCCTGCCGGATCTGCGGTCCGGGCCAAGGCTCGCGTGCCGGGGCGTCTTGGGCGTCCTGCCCCCTGGCAGAGCACGGGTTCGTCGTCGCGTGCCCCGGTCCAGAAGACCCGTCTACGCTGCAGTTATGAGCCATGCGATGGAACTCGTCATATTCGACTGCGACGGGGTACTGGTCGACAGCGAGCGCATCGCCGTGCGCGTGGATGCCCTCGTCCTGGCGAAGTGGGGGTGGAACCTCACCGAGGCCGAGATCGTCGAGCGGTTCATGGGCCGCTCGAACCAGTCCATGGCGAGGGAGGTGGAGGCCCACCTCGGGGACAGCCTGCCGGCCGGCTGGCAGGACGAGATCGAGCCGCTCTACCGCGAGGCGCTGGCCGCCGACCTCGTCCCCGTCCCCGGCGTCGTCGATGCCCTCGACGCCCTTGACGCGGTCGCCGATCTCTCCACCTGCATCGCGTCCAGCGGAAGCCACGACAAGATGCGTTTCACCCTGGGGCTGACCGGTCTCCGTCAACGCTTCGAGGGCCGCATCTTCAGTGCCGACGAGGTCGAGCACGGCAAACCGGCGCCCGACCTGTTCCTCCACGCCGCGCAGCGGATGGGCGTCTCGCCCCAGGCGTGCACGGTGGTCGAGGACAGCCCGTACGGACTGGAGGCGGCCCGAGCCGCGGGTATGCGCGCGTTCGCCTACGCGGGGGGAATGATTCCCACGCACCGCCTCGAAGGCCCCAGTACCGTCGTCTTCGACGACATGCGCAAACTGCCCGGCCTCCTCACCGATCGGTGACGGGGGCTCCCGCACCCTCCCGGGCCGGCTCTGACCACTCGTTTCGAGCCGACGGTTCCCCACGCGGGGGATGCCGTCAACTCCGCTCGCTGCCAGGCACGTTCCTCTGCAGGCGGTACCAGACGATCCCGGCGACGACGACACCCGAGGCGAGATAGAGCCAGCGCAGGTCGGACGTGCTGCTGCTGTTGAGGGAGGACGTCGAGAAGACGGCGGCGCCGACCACGGCCGCGGCCAGGGCCGCCGGGGAAACGCGCCGCTTCGGCGTGCCCTGGCGGGCGCGGACGCCCATGACCAGCGCGTAGGCGCCGAGGGCGAGGGCGAGGCCGACGAGGGGAGCCGTCAGACCCGGCATGCCGTCACGGGGAGTCTGCAGGGCCACAGCGGCGCCGAACATGACGGCGCACACCGGCGGCACCCAGAGCGGCAGGGGCGGACGCGCCGAAGCGTCGTGGGAACGGCGGGCCTGTCCGAGGTTGCTCCTCGTTTCTGCTGCGTCCATGGGGGCCATTGTGGCAGCCGAACGCCCGGTGCCCCCATCTGCCCTCGGTGCCGAGGGCATCCTCGGTGTGCAGCCGGCTGTGGAGAACGTCGAGGTTCACCGCGCATCGAGGAGGGGCAGGGCCGGTCCTCAATGCGCGGTGGCCTGGCCCGCACCGCCCACCCCCTACCGTCCGGGGGCGGCCTGGCGGCCCGGTTCTACTTCAGGTGGCGGTCGAAGAACCGGGTCCCGTCCACCAGCTCGAACGTCGGGGTGCCGGTGTGCCCGCCGAGGTTGGCGTGCAGCGTCTTCTCCTTGGTGCCGAAGGCGTCGAAGAGGTCCAGGGCCCGCTGCCGGGGGTTGCCCCGGTCGTCCCACTGGAGCAGGAACAGCAGCGGAACGGTGACCTGGCGGGCCTCCTCGCGCTGGGCGCGGGGCACGTAACCGCCGGCGAAAAGACCGGCGGCTTTGATGCGCGGCTCGGCCACGGCCAGCCGGATGCCGACGGCGGTCCACCCCGAGTACCCGACCGGGCCGCCGTCGATCTCGGGCAGCGTGAGGAGGGCGTCCAGGGTGGTCCGCCATTCCGGGACCGCCTTCTCGACCAGCGGGCCGACGAAGGACTCGAAGATCTCGTCGACCGGTTCGCCGGCCTGCATCGCCCGGCGGAGCTCGGCGCGGGCCTGGTCGTCGGTGGCGGAACGGGGCCGGTCACCGCTTCCGGGGGCGTCGATGGAGGCGACCGCGTAGCCGGCTGCCGCGTAGTGCCGGGCCCGGGCCACCAGCCGGGCTTCCGTCCTGGGCAGGCCGTTGTTGTGGGCCATCAGGATCAGCGGGGTCGGTACGGCGGATTCGGGCGTCCACAGGGTGCCGGGGATGTCGCCGAGGGTGAAGTCGCGGGCGAGGACGCCGTCGTCGAGGCGTTGTTCGGAAACGAACCGCATGGTCGTGCCTTTCGGGAGTGCGCGTGATCGGCGCTCCCGGACGACCTATCGCCCGGCCGTGACCCTGGAGGGGAGCACCCATGGAGATACTGTGTTCACGGGTACCACCTCCTTGTTCTCTCGCACGGCTTCCGGAAAGGTAGCAGGGGTCGGCGTGGGCGGCAACGGGTTTCGGCGGGCGTGCCGGGAGCCGCCGTGGGACGCCGGAAACGGGTGCCGGGGACGCGTGGGCCGGTTCCGTGACCGGGGCCGTAGCCGCCGCCGTATTACGCCGTGGGGGAGCCGTCTTCCCCGTACTGGCGCAGGTGTAAGGCCCGCAGCGCGATCTCCGTGGCGAAACGGTCGTCCGGGTGGGCCAGTTGGTCGCCGAAGGCGCGGTCGAGGATGCGCATGCGGTAGCGGACCGTCTGCGGGTGGACCCCCAACTGGTCGGCGACCTGGCCCGCGGTGCCGCGGGTGGTCAGCCAGATCCGTAAGGTGTCGATCAGGCGGGTGCGCTGCGCCGGCGTCAACCCGACCAGCGGCCCGAGGTACTTCCGGGCCATCTGGTCGGCGAGCGCCGGGTCGCCCAGCAGCCACAGCGGCAGCAGATGGTCCTCGCTGAGGATGAGCGAGTCGTCGTCGGAGGCACCGTCGACCGCTCCGGAACCCCCGACCGCCCCGGCGCCCCCGCTCACCCCTGCACGCCCGGCCGCGCCGGAACCCCCGACCACCCCCGAACTGGCCAGCGCCAGCGTGTGCCGCGCCCAGCGCAGCGAATCCGCCGCCTCGCCGAGCGCCGTGGTCAGCCCGACCGCGGCCCGGCAGCCGCCGAGCGCCGCGGTCAGCGAGGCGCGCCGCTCCTCGGTGAACGGCCCCGGTATCAGCAGGTGCGGCTCGGGATCGGCGAAGTCCTGGAGGACGTCGCGATCGAGCGCGGTGCGGGCCGGCCGGGTGCCGAAGGCGACCGCCACCATCGTGATCTCCTCCGGCAGCGGCCACGCCGCGTGCTCGGCGAGTTCGGCCAGCGCGCTGCGCGCCACCGCGGTGCCGCCGAGAATGCGGCGCAGCAGCCGGCGGCGCCGGTTGTCCGGCTCCTCGCCCAACTCGGCGAGCGCCTGCACGTATCCCTCGCGGGACAGCTCGGCCAGGTCTCCCATGTAGGCGAAGAGCGCGTCGGCGAAGGTCAGCATGAAGGACGCGGACAGGTTGTAGCGGCGCCCGACCGTACGCACCCGGCGCAGCGCCACCTGACAGCCGATCCGGTACGCGGCCTGGAGGTTGTCCAGGCTGCGGCCCTCGTACGCCTCGAAGCGGCCGAACCGGCGGCAGAGGTCGTCACGCAGCGAGGTGGTGGCGGTGGGGGCGGCCACCCGGTCCACGAACGTGGCGATGCTCTGCTCGATCCCGATTTTGATCACCCGGCTGTTGGGGCCCTCCAGGAGATGCCCGTATTCGGGGATCGCGGCGACGATTTCAGCCGCCATCTCTTTTAATAGACTCGGCAGTTCAGGGCGCATGATCGCGGCGAACTCCCGTGGAATCGGACCCGGTGCCTCCGTTTGCTCCGGGGTCTGCCGCATTACGGTCATGTCCGCCCCCTCCCGTGCGCCCCATCGCGCCTCGGTGACCTCGCTGCAACATAGACCAAACGTCTACGGAGCGCAGCCCCATGGACACGGAAACGTTGTCATCCCTGGCCGGGCGGGCCCCGTCCCCGGCCTGCGGGGGCCTGGCGTGGCGACGGTGGCGCGGGGCTCGCGGGCCGCGGGGGCCCGCTGATCGCGAAGTGGCCCGCGGGCCTGCAAGTGCTCACTCTTTTACAAAGTGCCCGGTGGCGATGTTGCCCCGGTGACAGAAAAATACCGGTCGGTAGCGGCCGGTGGAGATTCTTCGGCCGGATTCTTGCGCCCTCCGGTTACCCGTGCGTAACGTCCTCCACCGCAAGGGCAACCGACTGGAATCGGTACCCAACGTTCCAGGTAGTGAGTCGCAACCGAATTGCGCCCGAGCAGCGCAGACATCGGTTTTATCAGGCACGCCAACTCCCAGGAAGGAACAGCCCGTGCGTAAGATCTCCCCTCTCGTCAAGGGTGGCGTCGTCACCGGCGCCGCGCTCGCCGCGTCCCTCGTCCTCGCCATCAGCCCGGCCTCCGCGGCCGGCACGTGGTCGGTCACCGGCGGCGGTTCGTTCACGGCCACCTCCACCAACACCACGCTGAAGGACACCGCCACCGGCACCACGCTCAGCTGCAAGTCGTCCACCGCGACCGGCAGCGCGCCGAACACCACCGGTGCCAGCGGCACCGGCATCGCGTCGATCGCCGGCGTGACCTGGACCACCTGCTCCGGCCCGCTGGGCATCACGTTCACCGTCACGGCCGACAACACCCCGTGGGCGCTGAACGCCGTCAGCTACAGCGGCGGCGTCACCACCGGCACCCTGACCGGTGTCGAGGCGCACATCAGCGGCCTCGGCTGCACCGCCACCTTCGCGGGCGCGAGCGCCACCACGCCGGCCACGCTGGACGTGAGCTACACCAACTCCACGCACGACCTGAAGGTGTTGGGTACCGGCAACCTGCACGCCTACAACGTGTCGGGCACCTGCCTCGGCCTGATCAACACCGGTGACGCGACCACGTACACCGGCGACTACATCGTCTCGCCGAGCACCCTGCAGATCACCTCGCCGTGACCCGGCGGATCTCGTAGCGGGCGGGTTCGCTGCACCACCGCATCGCCGCACCACCGCACGAGCAGGGACCCCGGCCCGCGGTCTGAGGCCGGGGTCCCTGTGCCAGGGAGGGGACTTGCGTCATGAGAGCAGCTTCGAGGGGGACGACGGGATGAGATTCACCCGGCGGAGGATCAGGGCGAGCGCCGTGCTGGGTGCGGCCGTTTTCGGCGGGGCGCTCATGCTGGGTGCTCCGGCGTCGGCGGCAACGGGTTCCGCCGCGGACGGCGGATGGACGGTCACGCCGGGGGGTGCGTTCTCGGCCACGTCCACGTCGGCCGTCATGGAGGACGCCACCACCGGTACGGCGTTCACGTGTGGGCTCTCGGTTGCGGGCGCGCTCATGACGGGTTCCGGACTGCCGGGCGCGGGCATCGCAGACATCACCGTGGTGTCGTCGTTCACTTGCAGCGGCCCGCTCGGCATCAAGATGACGGCCACGGCCGGCCACCTGCCGTGGGGGGTGAACGCCTCCGGATACGACGCGGCCACCGATGCCACGACGGGCACCCTGACGGGCGTGTCGCTGCACTGGAGCGGTCTCGGGAACACCGACGACTTCGACGGCCCGGGCGGTGCCGGTTCCGGGACGGGAACGATCGACGCCGCGTACGTCAACGGAACCCACCAACTCAGGCTCAGCGGCGGCAACCTGCGGACGTACAACACCGCGGGCACATTCCTCGGCCTCATCAATGACGGTGACGCGTGGAACTTCACCACCACCCTGAACGTCACCCCGGCCCAGACCATCCGCCCGGACGGCGTGCCCGGCTGACGGTCCCCGCGGTGAGCCCAGGCGAGGCGCAGGGCCCCGCCAGGACTCACTGGAGGACAAAATTCCGGTTGCCGTTTGTCACCCGATGACAAGAATTCCGGGCTCCGGAAATTCGCCGGATCTTCGGCCGTTCGATCACTTGTCCACCCTTATTACCCACACGTAATGTCCTGCCGCCAGGGCTGGAAGAGGAGTTCGGAAATGAGGGGTGCCGTGCGAGTGAGCCGACCGCGTCCGCGTCGAGTGGTGCAGCTCGCGGGCGTCGCGGCCGCCGCGCTCCTGGCGGGGCTGCTGCCGGGCACGGACTCCGCGGCGAGCGGCGAGCCCGACGGGGTCTCGCTTGCGTACACCTGCCAGTTCGGCGCCGGCCAGGACCCGCAGGACATCAGCGTCGGCATCAAGCAGGCGTACCCGGCGGACGGGACCGTCGGCAAGCCGATCCAGCCGGGCGACCTGACGCTGACCGTCGGTATCCCGCGGGCCGCCGTCACCGCGCTGGTCCCGGCCGAGGCCGACACCCTCAGCGGCAGCACCGACATGAAGACGAACGTCACCCAGGGCACCTCGCGGACCGTGGTGATCTGGCCGGACCTGACCGCGAAGTCCACCACCGTGGCCGGCAGCGGCGATCTCGACCTGGTCTTCACCGGCAAGGTGCCGGGTGTCTCGGTGACGGCCGGGGGTGATCTGGTCTTCGCTGCCGGCGACCTGGACCTGACGCTGCATCCGCAGTCCGCTGCCGGTACGCCCTCGGACCCGGGCACACCCACCGCGGACCCGTCGACCCCCGCCGATTCCGGTACGGGCGGAAGCAGTTCGGACGACAGTGGAGCGGTCAGCCCGTCGGACATCTCCGGCAACGCTCCCGCCGGTTCCGGCACCGTCGCCAGTGGCAGCGCCGCAGGGTCGCTCACCGACATCACCGGGCTGTGCGCGGCCAAGGCAGGTCAGGACATCACCCTCGGGACGGTGACGGTGCCCGGTGGCACCTCTTCGACGCCGTCCTCCGGCACCTCGACCGGCGCCACGGGGACGTCCGGTACGCCGTCCGGCTCCCCGTCGTCCTCCCCGTCCGCGGGCAGCTCGCCGACAAACACGCGTACCACCATCGTCCCGCTGGACACGTCTCCGCCGCACTCGGGCCGGACCACCTGCGATGCGGCGCCGAAAGGTGAGCTGGATCCCAGCCGACTGCCCACTCCACCGGCAGGAGCCATCATCCTGCCCCCTGCAGGAGTGACCTATCCGGACGCGCTCCTGTGTGGTTACTTCACCGGATTCTCCAACGTCAACAAGCTCAACGGCGCGATGATCGTCAACGATCCCCGTGGCAAGCCTGGGCTGGCCACGATCAATACGGATCGCCGCCTTGCCGTGGTGCCGGCCATCAACTACTACGAGCAGGATTCGCTTCTCGGGATTCAACTGCCCACCTCGCACTCGACGTTCCTCAGTTTCGAGTTCGTGCCGATCACTGCTGACGTGAACTTTGTCGCCGAAGGCCCCATGACCGTCGCCAGCAACGGCTATCCCGCGCAGGGGATTCCCCAGATCACCACAGTCGGCGGCTACCAGGACCTGCGGCTCAGCAACGTGAAGGTCAACGGCGTGTCCATGAACCTCGGTTCCGGCTGCCACACGGCCAAGCCGCTGAACGTCGTCCTCACCGGTCGGCAGGACGAGGGCCTGCCGGGCGACGACGGCAGGCCGGACTACGTGCTCGAGACCGGCGGGCCGCTCGTCGACAACAACCTGGTCATCCCGCCGTTCACGGGTTGCGTGACGCGTGACGGCGACAACCTGAACTCGCTCTTCACCGCGTCCCTTTCGGGACCGGGCAACACGCTCAACTTCGTCCAGGCGCCGCTGTGTTCACCGAGCGACGGCACCACGCCGCAAAACTGCGTCGAACCCGACATCCCGCTGCCCCAGCTCCCCGTCCGCGCCGGGTCCACCAAGTGACCGCCGCCGCCGGACGTACCTCCGTCCACCGCACCACCGCCCCCCACCCGTCCGTCCACCACAACCGCCCCCGGGAGGTGCAATGGGAATCGAAGTGATCGTCGAGGGTCTGACGAAGTCCTTTGGCAAACAGACCGTCTGGGAAGACGTGACGCTCACTCTGCCGCCCGGCGAGGTCAGCGTGATGCTCGGGCCTTCCGGCACCGGCAAGACCGTGTTCCTGAAATCCGTGATCGGCCTGCTCAAGCCGGAGCGGGGCCGGGTGATGGTGAACGGCGTCGACATGGTCGGCGGCAAGGAGCGGGACATCTACGAGACCCGCAAGCTGTTCGGCCTGATGTTCCAGGACGGCGCGCTGTTCGGCTCGATGAACCTCTTCGACAACATCGCCTTCCCGCTGCGGGAGCACACCCGCAAGAAGGAGTCGGAGATCCGCCGCATCGTCATGGAGCGGATGGACATGGTCGGCCTGATCGGGTCGGAGGGGAAGCTGCCCGGCGAGATATCCGGCGGGATGCGCAAACGCGCCGGGCTGGCACGGGCGTTGGTGCTGGACCCGCAGATCATCCTGTGCGACGAACCGGACTCCGGGCTCGACCCGGTGCGCACCTCGTACATCTCGCAGCAGTTGATCGACCTCAACGCGCAGATCGACGCCACGATGCTGATCGTCACGCACAACCTCGACATCGCCTCGACCGTGCCGGACAACATGGGGATGCTCTTCCGGCGCCGGCTGGTCGCCTTCGGGCCGCGCGAGTTGCTGCTGACCAGCGACGAGCCGGTGGTGCGGCAGTTCCTGGGCGGCCGCAAGGAGGGCCCGATCGGGATGGCCGAGGAGAAGGACGAAGCCACCCTGGCCCGCGAGCAGTCGACCGACCTGCCCGCCGAACTGCCGCGCCGGATCGCCCCCCAGCTCGAACCGAGCCCCGGACTGCCGCCGCGCCAGGCCGTGCAGCGCCGCCGGGCCCGGGTGCTGGCGATGTGGGACGACCTGCCGGTCGCCGCGCGGACGGCCATGAAGGCCGGACTCGCCCCCGCGCAGGCCCCCGTACAGGAGGAGCACGCATGACCGGGCCCGCCGCGGAGGTGGCCGGATGACCGCGCCGCCCGTACCGGAGTCCGCACCGCGGAAGGTGTCGCCCGCGCGCTCCGCGGCCGTCCCCCGCCGCTCCATCCCCGGCGCCGGCGCGCTGCGCGAGACCGGCCAGCTCCTGACGCTTGCGGCGACCACCGTCCGGGACACTTTCCGGCGGCCGTTCCAGATCCGCGAACTCATCGAGCAGTTCTGGTTCGTGGCGAGCGTGACGATCCTGCCCGCGGCGCTGGTGTCGATCCCGTTCGGCGCCGTGATCGCGCTTCAAGTCGGTTCGCTTGCGCAGCAGTTGGGGGCCCAGTCGTTCACCGGCGGGGCGAGCGTGCTGGCGGTGATCCAGCAGGCCAGCCCGCTGATCGTGGCGCTGCTGATCGCGGGCGCGGGCGGCAGCGCGATCTGCGCGGACCTCGGCTCGCGGAAGATCCGCGAGGAGCTGGACGCGATGGAGGTGATGGGCGTCTCCCCGGTGCAGCGGCTGATCGTGCCGCGGGTGCTGGCCACGATGCTCGTCGCCCTGCTGCTCAACGGCCTGGTCTCGGTGGTCGGCACCGCCGGCGGCTACTTCTTCAACGTGATCGTGCAGCACGGCACCCCGGGCGCGTACCTGTCCAGCTTCTCCGCGCTCGCCCAACTGCCCGACCTGTACATCTCCGAGATCAAGGCGGTGATCTTCGGCTTCATCGCCGGGATCGTCGCCGCCTACCGCGGGCTGCACCCCAAGGGCGGCCCGAAGGGCGTCGGCGACGCGGTCAACCAGTCCGTGGTCATCACCTTCCTGCTGCTGTTCGTGGTCAACGTGGTGCTGACCGCGATCTACCTCCAGCTCGTGCCGCAGAAGGGAGCCTGAGCGATGGCCCTGCTCGACAAGGACGCCCCGCGGCCCGAGCCGCCCGAGCCCGCCGCCGCGCCGCAGCCCCGCGCCCGCCGGGTGCGCCCGGGACGCTGGCTGCGCTGGCTGGACGACACCGGCGACCACCTGCTCTTCCACGTCAAGGCCGTGCTGTGGGTGCCGCGCACCCTGCGCCGCTACCTCAAGGAGGTACTGCGGCTGCTGTCCGAGGTGGCCTTCGGCAGCGGCGGCCTGAGCGTCATCGGCGGCACCGTCGGCGTGATGATCGGCATGACGCTGGCCACCGGCACCGTCGTCGGCCTGCAGGGCTACGCGGCGATGAACGAGCTGGGCACCGCCGCGTTCACCGGCTTCATCTCCGCCTACTTCAACACCCGCGAGATCGCCCCGCTGATCGCCGGCCTCGCGCTGTCCGCGACCGTCGGCGCCGGGTTCACCGCACAGCTCGGCGCGATGCGGATCAACGAGGAGGTCGACGCGCTGGAGAGCATGGGCGTGCGCTCGATGCCCTACCTCGTCACGACCCGGATCATCGCCGGCGTGGTCGCGATCATCCCGCTCTACGGCATCGGCCTGCTCAGCAGCTACGCGGCCTCCCGGCTGGTGACCGTGTGGTTCAACGGCCAGTCGCCCGGCACCTACGACCACTACTTCAACCTCTTCCTCGCACCGGAGGACGTACTGCTGTCCATACTGAAGGTGCTGATCTTCAGCGTCGTGGTGATCCTCGCGCACTGCTACTACGGCTTCACCGCCAAGGGCGGCCCGGCCGGGGTGGGGATCGCCGTCGGACGGTCGGTGCGCAACGCGATCGTGATCATCTCGCTCACCGACTTCTTCCTGTCGCTGGCGCTGTGGGGCGCCACCACCACCGTGCGGGTGGCGGGATGACCACCACCGACACCCGTACCCCGGGGCCGCCGCCCGCTCCGCCCGCCCCGCCGGCCCGCCCGGTCCGCGGCTGGGGCAGCGGCGCCGCCCGCCGCCGCACCGCCGGCATCATCTTCCTGCTGGTGCCCGCGCTGCTGGCCTGGCTCGCGGTCGCCGTCTACGACAAGTCGTTCAGCAACGACGCCAAGGTCACCGTGGACACCGGAAGCGCCGGCAACGAGATGAACCTCGGCGCCGACGTGAAGATGCGCGGCGTCGTGGTCGGCCGGGTCACCGCCATCCACGCCAACGGCACCGGCGCCCGGCTGACGCTGGCCATCGACCCCGGCAGGCTGCACCAGATCCCGGCCGGCGTCACCGCGCAGATGCTGCCGACCACGCTGTTCGGCGAGCGGTTCGTCGCGCTCGTACCGCCGGCCGACAGTCCCTCGGGCGGCCCCGCGCTGGCCGCGCACAGCACCATCCCGCAGGACCGCTCCGCCGACGCCGTCGAACTCGAACAGGTGCTGGACAACGTGATGCCGCTGCTGACGGCCGTCCAGCCGCAGAAACTCGCCGCCACCCTCAACGCGGTCGCCACCGCACTCGACGGCCGCGGCCAGGAACTCGGCACCACCCTGGTCCAGCTCGACCGCTACCTCACCAAGCTCAACCCCCAACTGCCCGCGCTCACCGACGACATCAAGCAACTGGTGACGGTCAGCAACACCTACAACGCGGCCGCGCCCGACATCGTCCAGGCGCTCACCGACTTCACCAAGACCAGCGGCACCATCGCCCAGCAGCAGGCCAACCTCAGCACGCTGTACGGCTCGACCACCGCCACCGCGCAGGACATCACCACCTACCTGCGGCAGAACAAGGAGAACCTGATCCACCTCGCCGCCGACAGCCGCGGCACCCTGCAACTGCTCGCCGAGTACGCCCCGTCCTTCCCCTGCACGCTGCGCACCCTCGCCGACTTCGTGCCGGCGATGGACAAGGTGCTCGGCAAGGGCACCGACGAACCCGGCCTGCACGTCGACGTCACCGCGGTCGCCTCCCGCGGCAAGTACGTGGCCGGCAAGGACACCCCGGTGTACGACGCGAGCGGCGGCCCGCAGTGCTACCCGGTGCCGTACACCGGCCGCGGCACCACCCCGATCGCCAACTCCCCGCAGGAGAACGAGCTGGTCGACGAGTTGCTCGCGCCCGGCATGAACACCTCGCCCGGAAAGCTGCCCGACTGGAGCAGCGTGCTGACCGGGCCGGTCTACCGCGGGGCGGAGGTGACGGTGAAGTGAACCGCCGCAGCCTGACCGGGCCGATCGTCAAGTCGCTGATCTTCATCCTGGTCACCGCCTTCGCCACCACGGTGCTCGCGGTGAGCATCGCGGGCGCCGGGGTCGGCAACACCTCCGGCTACAACGCCGAGTTCACCGACACCACCGGGCTCAACAAGGGCGACAGCATCCGGATCGCCGGCGTCAAGGTCGGTCAGGTCGAGTCGATCAAGGTGGTCAGGCACCGGGTCGCCAAGGTGCACTTCTCCGTGCAGAAGGGCCGCACCCTGCCCGCCTCGGCCACCGCGACCATCAAGTACCTCAACCTGGTCGGCCAGCGCTACATCGACCTGGAGCAGGGCAGCGGCCCGGTCGGCAGCAGCCTGCACCCGGGCGCCACCATCCCGCTCGGCCACACCACGCCCGCGCTGGACCTCACCGAGCTCTTCAACGGCTTCCAGCCGCTCTTCGAGGGGCTCTCCCCGAAGGACGTCAACCAGCTCTCCGGGGAGATCGTGCAGGTCCTCCAGGGCGAGGGCGGCACCGTGGACAGCCTGCTCGGCAACATCGGCTCGCTCACCACCACGCTCGCCGCGAAGGACCAGGTGATCGGCCAGGTGATCGACAACCTCAACTCGGTGCTGACCACCGTCAACACCCGCGAGGCCGGCTTCAACGACCTGATCACCTCGCTCCAGCAACTCGTCACCGGCTTCTCCGCCGACCGCGAGCCGATCGGCCAGTCCATCACCGCCATCTCCCAACTCACCACCAGCACCGCCGGGTTGCTCCAGGACGGCCGGCAGCCGCTGAAGAACTCCATCGCCCAGCTCAACCGGGTCTCCACCAATCTCGGTGACAACACGCCGCAGTTGCAGAAGTTCCTCACCACCACCCCGGGCAAGCTCCAGACCATCGGCCGGCTGGCCTCCTACGGCTCGTGGCTCAACCTCTACCTGTGCCAGGCCACCGTGCACGGCGTCACCACCTCCGACGGCAGCGCGCCGCCCACCGGTATAGCGATCACCGAATCGAGGTGCCGGTCATGAGGCTGAGACCGCCCACGCTCCGCCTGCGCCGCCACCCCGCCCGGCGCGGCCACCCGCTCTTCCGGCCGCTGCGCGAGCGCAACCAGATCGCGGTCGGCGTCGTCGGCCTGCTGGTACTCGCTCTGCTCAGCCTCGTCGCGTACAACGCCGACGCGCTGCCGCTGATCGGCGGCGGCACCACGTACTCCGCCCACTTCACCGAGGCGGCCGGCCTGAAGAGCGGCAACGAGGTGCGGGTGGCGGGCGTCAAGGTCGGCAAGGTCACCCATGTGGGGCTGGACGGCGACCAGGTCAAGGTCACCTTCCGGGTCCGGCACACCTGGATCGGCGACGCCAGCACCGCCGCCATCGGCATCAAGACGCTGCTCGGCGAGAAGTACCTCGCGCTGGACCCGCTCGGCGACCGCGAGCAGGACCCCGGCGACACCATCCCCAAGTCCCGCACCACCTCGCCGTACGACGTGACGCAGGCGTTCAACGGGCTCGGCCAGACCTTCGGCGCGATCGACACCGACCAGCTCGCGGCGAGCTTCCAGGCGATCTCCGACACGTTCAAGGACACCCCGGCCTCGGTGCGTACCGCCGCCACCGGGCTGTCGTCGCTGTCCAAGACCATCTCCAGCCGTGACGCGCAGCTCGCCTCGCTGCTCAGCGGTAGCAAGAAGCTCACCAAGACCCTCTCCGACCAGAACAGCCGCTTCCAGGAGCTGATCTCCGACGGCAACCTGCTGCTCGGGGAGGTCGAGAAACGGCGGACCGCCATCCACTCCCTGCTCACCGGCACCCAGAACCTGGGCACCCAGCTCAACGGCCTGGTCGCCGACAACGACAAGCAGCTCGCGCCCACCCTGGCCGCCCTCGACCGCGTCACCAACGTGCTGCTCGCCAACCAGAGCAGCCTCGACAAGGTGCTGGCGCTGGCGGGCCCCTACTACCAGGTGGTCGGCAACACCCTCGGCAACGGCCGCTGGTTCGACAGCTACCTGTGCGGGCTGGTGCCGAAGAACTACCTGCCCAGCGGCACCCCGCCGACCACCGGCTGCATGCCGCCCAAGGCGACCGGAGGAGCGTCGTGAGCGTCTTCCCGCGGCGGCTGAGCCGCGCGCTGTCCGTGGCGGTGGTGCTGGTGATCGTCGCGGCCGCGGCCGTCACCGCCGGGTTCGTCGCCCTCGGTGGGCCGTCCGGCAAGCACGTCACCGCGTACTTCGACCGTACGGTCGGCGTGTACGCCGGGTCCGACCTGCGCATCCTCGGCGTGAAGGTCGGCACGGTGGAGTCCGTCAAACCGCAGGGCAAGCAGGTCAAGGTGGCGCTGCGGCTGGACCACGGCATCAAGGTGCCGGCGAAGGCCGGCGCCGTGGTGGTCGCGCCCAGCGTGGTCGCCGACCGCTACATCCAGCTCACCCCCGCGTACACCGGCGGCGCCCAACTGGCCGACCACGGCGTCATCCCGGCCGCCCGCACCGCGACACCGGTCGAGATCGACCAGCTCTACGCCTCCGTCACCCAGCTCAGCAAGGCGCTCGGCCCCAACGGCGCGAACACCACCGGCGCCCTGTCGAACCTGCTCGACGTCGGGTCGCAGAACCTCAAGGGCAACGGCAAGGACATCGGCGACAGCATCGACCAGCTCGGCCAGGCCACCAAGACCCTCAACGGCCACAGCGACGACCTGTTCTCCACCCTCGCCTACCTCCAGTCCTTCACCACCATGCTCAAGAACAACGACGGCAAGGTGAAGACCGCCACCGACCAGCTCTCCACCGTCAGCGGCTTCCTCGCCGACGACAAGGAGGACCTCGGCGGCGCGCTCCAGCAACTGTCCACCGCGCTCGGCTCGGTGAAGACCTTCATCCAGGACAACCGCGGCCGGCTGAAGACCAGCATCACCAAGCTCACCCCGATCACGCAGACGCTCGTCGACCAGCGCGCCTCGCTCGCCGAACTCCTCGACGACGCCCCGCTCGCCGCCGACAACCTCCTCAACACGTACAACCCGAAGACCGGCACGCTCGACGGCCGCACCGACATCAACGAGCTGAGCATGGGCGGCAGCGTCGACCCGACCGACACGACGTCCACGGCCGGCACGGGCACCACTGGCACCACCTCCAACACCGCTGCGAGGAAGGGCACTTCGGGTCCGAACGCCTCCACCCCGCCGCTGCCGCTGCCACCGGTCGGCACGGTCTACGGCAGCAGCGGCAGTGACGGCAGCGGCAGCAAGGGGGCGGCCAAGTGAACGCCCGCCACGCGGCCGCCGCGGCCCTGCTCACCGCGACCGCCCTCACCCTCACCGGCTGCTCCTTCACCAACGTGCAGAGCATGCCGCTGCCCGGCGGCGCCAACCTCGGCAGCCACCCCTACACCGTCAGGGCCCAGTTCGCCGACGTCCTCGACCTGGTGCCGCAGGCGTCGGTACGGGTCAACGACGTCGCCGTCGGCCGGGTCACCAAGATCGCGCTGGCGCACGGCGGTTGGTCGGCCATCGTCACCATGAAGCTCAACGGCAACGTGAAACTCCCGTCGAACGCCTACGCGCACCTGGAGCAGTCCAGCCTGCTCGGCGAGAAGTACATCCAGCTCGCCGACCCGCCCAGCACCGAACCCGCCACCGGCAAGCTCCAAGCCGGCGACACCATCCCCACCTCGCACACCAACCGCAACCCCGAGGTGGAAGAGGTCTTCGGCGCGCTGTCCCTGGTGCTCAACGGCGGCGGCATCCAGCAGATCCACACCATCAGCACCCAGCTCAACAAGGCGCTCAGCGGCAACGAACCCGCGGTCCGCGACATGCTCACCCAGGTCAACACGCTCGTCTCCGACCTGGACGCCCACAAGAAGGACATCACCGACGCCCTCGACGGCGTCAACAAGCTCTCCGCGACCCTCGCCACCCGCGACCAGAAGATCGGCACCGTGCTCACCAGCCTCAGCCCGGGCCTGAAGGTGCTGGAGCAGCAGCGCGGCTCGCTGGTCACCATGCTCCGCTCGCTCGACACCCTCTCGGGCGTCGCCACCGACACGGTCAACCGGAGCAAGGACGACATCGTCGCCGACCTGAAGTCCCTCGGCCCCACCCTCCAGCGGCTCGCCGACGCCGGCGACGACCTGCCCGACTCCCTCCAGGTGCTGCTCACCTACCCGTTCACCGACGAGGTGCTCAACGGCGTCAAGGGCGACTACCTCAACGTCTACCTCGACCTCACCGCGGCCTCCGGTACCCAGCTCATCCCCGAACTCCAGGCCGGCGACAGCGACTACCCGGGCCTGCAGTCCGTGGACCCCTCGGTGCGGAAGAAGTCCGCGAAGCCCCCGACCGGTCTGCCGTTGCCGCTGCCCTCGGTCACGACGCCGTCGAGTACCACCCCTTCGGGCGCCACCCCCTCGGGCACATCCTCGTCGGCCACCACCTCAGGGGGCCACTGATGCTGACCCGCGCCACCGTCGCCAAGAACATCGCCTTCCTGATCGTCGCGGTCCTCGTGATCGGTTTCGTCGGCGTCCGCTACGCCGACCTCGGCCGCTACGTGGGCTTGCGCGGCTACTACACCGTGGACGTGCAACTGCCCGAGGCGGGCGGCCTGTTCGAGCACGCCGACGTCACCTACCGGGGGGTCTCGGTCGGCCGGGTCGGCCCGATCCGGCTCACCCCCGACGGCGTCGAGGCGGAACTGCGGATCAACAACTCCGCCCCGCACATCCCCAGCCGGCTCTCCGCGGTCGTCGCGAGCCTGTCCGCGGTCGGCGAGCAGTACATCGACCTGCAACCCCGCACCAGCGACGGGCCCTACCTGCACGGCGGTTCGACCATCGCGCAGGCCAGCACCAAGGTGCCCGCGCCCGTCACCAACCTGCTCACCAGCGTCAACGACCTCGCCCAGTCCGTGCCGTTGGACGCCCTGCGCACCGACGTCGACGAACTCGGCCTGGCGTTCAGCGGCCAGGGCGACAACCTCCAGTCCCTGCTCGACACCAGCAGCGAGTTCCTGACCGCCGCCGACGCCAACCTCCCCGTCGACACCACGCTCATCAACGACGGGCGGACGGTGCTGCGCACCCAGGTCGACGAGTCGGACGCGATCAAGAACTTCGCCACCAGCGCCAACCAGCTCGCCGCGCAGCTCGACGACTCCGACACCGACCTGCGCCGCCTCATCGCGGCCGCGCCCGGCGCCGCGACCCAGGTCAGCGCGCTGCTGCGGGACGTCGGCCCCAACCTCAGCGTGGTGCTGGCCAACCTGCTGACCACTTCCGACATCGCGGTCACCCGGCAGAACGGCATCCAGGAGTTCCTGGTGAAGATGCCCGCCGTGGCCGCCGCGGGCTCCTCGGCGGTCAAGGACGGCAAGCTGGACTTCGGCATGGCCGTCACCTTCTTCTCACCGCTGCCGTGCACGTCGGGATACGGCGGCACCACCTACCGCAACGGCCTCGACACCAGCCCGCCGGCCACCGCGTTCAACACCGCGGCCCGCTGCACCGCGCCCGCCTCCTCCGGTACCGACGTCCGCGGCTCCGCGCACGCGCCCGGCGGCGGGGGAGTGCCGACCCCCGCGCAGCCGGGGTCGGTCCTGCCGACGTCCACGCAGTCGTCGACGGCCGCGGCTCCCGCGGCCACGCCCGCCGTGGGGCCGGCGCTGCCCGGCGCCCTCGCCCTGCCCGCGCTGCCCGCCGCCGGGCCCACCACCATGGCGGGCCTGCTCGGCCTGGAGGACCAACGATGAGCGGTACGACGGATGAGGCGGAGCCGGACGTGAGCACGGAGGCGGAGCCGGAGTTGGAGCCGGACCCGGATGCGGACCCGGAGCGGGAGTTGGGACCGGATGCGAAGGGGGAGCCGGAGTTGGGGCCGGAGTCCGACGAGGGGGCCGCGGACGCCGACGAGGGGAGGTCCACCCCGCGCCGCCGGGCCGCCGGCGTCCTGCGCGCGCTGCGGGCCCGGCGGACCGCGGTCGCCTGGGCCACGATGCTGACCGCCGCGCTGCTGCTGTGCGGGCTCTCCGCCTGGTCCTACGCCGACACCCGTGGCGACGGCGCGCTGTCCTACGGCAAGGCCCGCGACGCCGCTCAGGGCGCGGGGGAGCAAGGGGTGGCCCGGCTCAACACCGTGGACTCCGCGCACGTCGACCGCGACCTCGACGGCTGGCTCGGCGTGACCACCGGCCCGCTGCACGACCAGCTGACCCGTACCCACGGTTCCGACACCGCGACGATGAAGGCGGCCGGCACCTCCACGAACGGCACCGTCACGGACGCGGCCGTCACCGAGCTCGACACCCGGGCCGGCACCGCGAAGATCATCGTCACCGTCCAGGTCCGCCTCACCCCCAAGTCCGGTACGGCCACCACCGATCGCAAACGCTTCGAAGCCAACCTGTCCCGTACCGCCGGCACCTGGAAACTCGCCGCCCTCACCGCGGTCCCGATCGGCGCGAGCTAAGGGATGACCACCGACATGACGACAACGGACAAGACCGCGGCCGCGCCCGAGGAAACCGAGCACGCTGAGCGAATCGCGCGCGCCGACCCGGCCGAGGCGGCCGATCCCGTCGACACCGACACCGACAGCACCGCCGACAGCGGTACCGACACCGACACCGACGCCGATCGTTCGGCGGAGCCGGGCGCGGGCGGGCGGGGCGCCTGGGCCGGGCGGGTGCTGCGGCGCGCACGGTCGTACGGATGGCGGCGGATCGCCGGGGCCGCCGCCATCGCCGTCCTGCTGCTGGGCTCCGGCGGCCTGCTCTACGCCGCGCAGGACCTCAAGGACCCGGCGGCCACCCGCAACCACGCGCTCACCGACAGCGCCGCCACCGACCAGGTGATCGGCGACGTCAGCAGCGCGCTGAGCCAGATCTTCGCGTACACGCCCGACGGCACCGACGCCACCGAGCAGGCCGCCCGCAACGTCCTCGCGGGCAGCGCGGCCACCCAGTACCAGGCGCTGTTCGCGCAGATCAAGCAGAACGTCGCCACCCAGCAACTCACCCTCACCACAAGGGTCGTACGGGCCGGCGTGGTCAGCCTCACCGGCGACCACGCCCGCCTGCTGGTCTTCCTCGACCAGACCGCGCAGCGCGCGGGCTCCACCGCCACCAGTGCCGCCGCCCAACTCTCGGTCACCGCCGAGCAGAAGAACGGCCACTGGCGGATCACCGCTCTCAAGGCCCGCTAGGGGAGAGGCAGATGCCACGTATGCGTTTCGGCTCGCGCCCACCGCGCAAGGACGACCCCGAGGGCGTCGAGCACGTCGAGCACGTCGAGGACATCGCGGATGTCGAGGACGCCGCGGACGTCGCGAAAGCGGCCGAGCCCGCGCGGGTACGGCGCCCGGCGCCCGCCGGACGGCGGCCGTTGCTGGGCGCGGCGGTCGCCCTGGTGGTGGCCGCGGCCGTCGCCGCCGCGTGGACCGGCTGGTCGTGGTACTCCGCCGCGCACGACGACAACGCGGCGTTCGCCCGTACCCGGGACACCGTGCTGGCCGCGGGCGAGCAGGCCGTGCAGAACATGAACACGCTCGACCACGCCCACCTCTCGGCGGGTCTCGCCGTGTGGGAGCAGAGCACCACGGGCGACCTGCACAGCCAACTCGTGCAGGGCCGGGCCGACTTCGAGAAGCAGGTGCAGCAGGCGCAGACGGTCAGCACCGCGAAGGTGCTGAGCGGCGCGGTGACCGACCTCGACGACCGCACCGGCAAGGCCGATGTGATGGTCGCTCTCCAGATCACCGTGCAGGCGCCCAAGTCGAAGCCCGCGGTGAAGGAGAGCCGGCTGCTCGGCGAGATGACCCGCACCTCGGCCGGGTGGAAGCTCAGCGCGCTCGGCGACGCGCCGATGGGCGACAGCGCCTCCACCGCGGCCGACCCCACGGCAGCCCCGACCGCCGATCCCACCGCCACCGCCGGCCACTGACGCCCGCAGCGCCGTACCGCCGTACCGCCGCACGTCGTCCGCGAGAGGACCGCAGCCCATGTCGACCACCCGCCACCTCATCAACCGGCAGCGCAGGCTCGCCGCGGCGTCCGCGGCGGCGAGCGAGCGCACCGTACGACCGGCCCGCGACCGTACCGACGGTACCGACCGTACGGCCGCGGGCTCCGGCTCGGGCAGCGGCACGGCCGAGCGCGCCCCCGCCAGGTCCGGCCGGACCGCGACCGCGGTCCGCCCGCGCCGCCCCGCCGCCCCGGCCGAGACCGCCGGGAAGGACGAGGCGGCCCCGCGCCGTACCGCGTCCCTGCGGCTGCCCGCCCGCTTCCCCCTCACCATCGCCGTGCTCGCCCTGCTCACCGTGCTGCTCGGCGGCTTCGCGGCCTGGGCGGCCGGGAAGGCGTCCGCCCTGCACGACGGCTCGGCCACCTCCAACACCGCGCTCACCGACAACGCCCGCACCGCCGAGGTCAAGGGCCAGATCGCGCAGGACGTGAACTCCGTCTTCTCCTACGACTACACCGACACCGCCCGGACCGACACCGCCGCGAAGAAGGTGCTCACCGGCAAGGCGGTCCAGCAGTACGCCACGATGATCGCCCAGGTGAAGGCGGCCGCCCCGAAGCAGAAGCTCGTGCTGACCACCACCGTCACCGACACCGGCGTGGAGATGATCAGCGGCGACCGGGCCCGGGTGCTGGTCTACGCCGACCAGGCGAACACCTCCACGGCCAAGGGCGCGAACGCCGGCAGCGCCTACTCGGCGGCCATGTTCGCGGTCGACGCGGTCCGCCAGGCGGGCAGCTGGAAGATCGCCTCGATCGACACCTTCGCCTGACGTCTTCGGCCGATCCCCTCCGCCGTGCACTATGGAGGAGCGGCGCCCGCAACCCGTGCGAAACGGTGTGGTGCAATGCTCCTGATCCCCCGGGTTGCCGACGGCGGGGGAGCGGTGCCTGACCGGCGAGGATGGATGGATATGGACAAGCAGCAGGAGTTCGTTCTCCGCACCCTGGAGGAGCGGGACATCCGCTTCGTACGGCTGTGGTTCACCGACGTGCTCGGCTACCTGAAGTCGGTCGCCGTCGCCCCCGCCGAGCTGGAGCAGGCGTTCGACGAGGGCATGGGCTTCGACGGCTCCGCGATCGAGGGCTTCGCCCGGGTGTACGAGTCCGACATGATCGCCAAGCCGGACCCGAGCACCTTCCAGATCCTGCCCTGGCGTGCGGAGGCGCCCGGCACCGCCCGGATGTTCTGCGACATCCTGATGCCCGACGGCTCCCCGTCCTACGCCGACCCGCGCTACGTCCTCAAGCGCGCCCTGGCCAAGACCTCCGACCTCGGCTTCACCTTCTACACGCACCCCGAGATCGAGTTCTTCCTGCTCAAGGAGCGCCCGCTGGACGGCAGCCGGCCGACCCCCGCGGACAACTCCGGTTACTTCGACCACACCCCGCAGAACGTCGGCATGGACTTCCGCCGCCAGGCGATCACCATGCTGGAGTCGATGGGCATCTCGGTCGAGTTCTCCCACCACGAAGGCGCCCCCGGCCAGCAGGAGATCGACCTGCGCTACGCCGACGCGCTGTCCACCGCCGACAACGTGATGACGTTCCGGCTGGTGATGAAGCAGGTGGCCCTGGAGCAGGGCGTGCACGCCACCTTCATGCCCAAGCCGTTCTCGGAGTACCCCGGCTCCGGCATGCACACCCACCTCTCGCTCTTCGAGGGCGACCGCAACGCGTTCTACGAGTCCGGCGCGGAGTTCCAGCTCTCCAAGGTCGGCCGGTCCTTCATCGCGGGCCTGCTCCGGCACGCCGCCGAGACCGCCGCCGTCACCAACCAGTGGGTCAACTCCTACAAGCGGATCTGGGGTGGTTCCCAGCGCACCGCGGGCGCCGGCGGCGAGGCCCCCTCGTACATCTGCTGGGGCCACAACAACCGGTCCGCGCTCATCCGCGTGCCGATGTACAAGCCCGGGAAGACCGGCTCCACCCGCGTCGAGGTCCGCTCCCTCGACTCCGGCGCCAACCCCTACCTCTCCTACGCCGTCCTCCTCGCCGCCGGCATGAAGGGCATCCAGGAGGGCTACGAACTCCCGGCCGGCGCCGACGACGACGTCTGGGCCCTCACCGACTCCGAGCGCCGCGCCCTCGGCATCGAGCCCCTGCCCCAGAACCTCGGCGAGGCGATCGACCTCATGCAGCGCAGCGAACTCGTCGCCGAGACCCTCGGCGAGCACGTCTTCGACTTCTTCCTGCGCAACAAGAAGCAGGAGTGGGAGGAGTACCGCTCCGAGGTCACCGCGTTCGAGCTGCGCAAGAACCTGCCGAACCTGTAAGCACGGGTCGGCGACTGAGCGAGGCGCCCCCGGGCCCGCCTTGGGGCGGGTACTCCGGGGGTGGCAGGACAGGGGTGCCCGGGGGCGGGTCAGCGGACGCGGCCCTCGTCCTCGTCGGTGTCGGAGTCCTCGCCGGGGACGTGGACGTCGCGGACGTTGATGTTGATCTCGACGACCTCGAGTCCGGTCATCAGCTCCACCGCGCTGGTGACGCTGCCCCGGATGTCGGAGGCGGTCTCGGCGATGTGCGTGCCGTAGTCGACGACCACGTCGATGTCGAGGGCCGCCTGCTCCTCGCCGACCTCGACCTTCACCCCGCGGGTGTGGTCGTCGGAGCGGGAGACGCGGTCGCGGACCGCCCCCACGGCACGAGCGGCGCCGCCGCCCATCGCGTGGACCCCTTCGACCTCCCGGGTGGCGATCCCGGCGATGGTGGCCACCACCGTGTTGGCGATCGTCGTCTTCCCGGCGGTGTCCTTCTTGCGCCCGGGTGTTGTCTTCGCAGTGCTCTCCGCGGTTGTCATGGGGCAAGCCCCTTCCCTCTCGACTGCTCGCTGACGAAATGCGGGCTCTCTACCACTGTGAACCCGCACCGGCACCCGTGCCACTCTGATGCCGTAAGGGTCCGCGCGGGTCACACTGGGCGGATGGGCGCGCACACGGTCTGGTACGTCTCCTACGGCTCGAACACGCATCTCGCCCGGCTGACCCGGTACCTGGTCGGGGGCCGTCCGGCGGGCGGCGCGCGGGCCTACCCGGGGTGCCGGGACGCCGCGCCGCCGGCCAGATCCGTGCCGTGGGAGCTGCCCGGCACCGTGTACTTCGCGACGCACTCCCCGGTGTGGGGCGGCGGGCGCGCCTTCTACGACCCGGACACGCCCGGCCGCGCCCTGGCCCGCGCGCACCTGATCACCGTCGGCCAGTTCTCCGACATCGCCGCACAGGAGATGTACGCCGAGCCCGGCCGCGACCTCGACCTCACGCAGGTGCTGGCCACCGGGCGTGACCGGCTGGGCCCGGGCCGCTACGAGACGCTGGTGCGGGCCGGCTCGCTGGACGGCGTGCCGCTGCTGACGTTCACCGCGCCCTGGTCGATGGCCGAGGTGCCGTGGACGGTGCCGTCCGCCGCCTACCTGGACCACCTCGCGGCGGGCCTGCGCGAGGCGGGCGGCCGGCGTGCCGCGGACATCGCGCGCTACCTCGCCGCACGTCCGGGCGCGGCCGGGCACTGGATCGCGCGCGACGGGGTACTCGTGCCTGCGCGGCAGGGCGATCCGGCGAACCCGCAGGCCCCGCAGGGCGCCCCGGGCCCGCCGGACGGCTAGGCTCGGAAGGGCGGCTGGAGCGGGTGCGGCCGTTCGCCGTGTGGTGAGTGCGGGTTAGGTGTGGTGACCCCCGGGAGGGCCGATGCAGGGGCGACGCAGCAGTACCTTCTCCCGGTTGCTGCGGCACGGCTTCACGGATGCCGCGACCGCCGAGCGCCTGCTGGAGGACGACGTGCTGGCGGGCGTACGCGGTGACCCGGTGCTGCTCGAAGCGCTCGGCGCCACCGCCGACCCCGACCAGGCGCTGCTCGGCCTGGTCCGGCTCGCCGAGGCACTGGACCCGGGCGAGCGCCGCACCCTGCTGGACACCGTGACCAGCGCCAAACCGCTGCGGGACCGGCTGCTGGGCGTGATGGGCGCCTCCGAGGCGCTGGGCGACCACCTGGCCCGGCACCCCGAGGACTGGCACGCCCTGGTGACGTACGAGGCGCGCGACCTGCACCCGGGGGTCGAGGAGTTCGAGGAGGGGCTGGCCGCCGTCCGCACCCCGGACGCGCTGCGCGCGGCGTACCGGCGGTGCCTGCTCGGCATAGCGGCCAGGGACGTCTGCGGCACCAACGACCTGGTGCGTACCGCCGCCGAGTTGGCCGACCTGGCGACGGCCACGCTGCGGACCGCGCTGGCGATCGCCGCCGCGGAGCTGCCGCAGGACGCGGCGGCCTGCCGGCTCGCGGTGATCGGCATGGGCAAGTGCGGCGGGCACGAACTGAACTACGTCTCCGACGTGGACGTCATCTTCGTCGCGGAACCGGCCGAGAGCGCCGCCGAGGACGACGGCTCCGCCGACGACACCGCGGCGCTGCGGTCCGCGACCCGGCTGGCCGTGCGGATGATGGGCATCTGCTCCGACACCACCGCCGAGGGCACCATCTGGCCGGTGGACCCCAACCTGCGGCCCGAGGGCAAGAACGGCCCGCTGGTGCGCACCCTCAGCAGCCATGTCGCGTACTACCACCGCTGGGCGAAGACCTGGGAGTTCCAGGCGCTGTTGAAGGCGCGGCCGGTCGCCGGGGACGCCGCGCTGGGCGCCGAGTACGTCGCCGCGATCCGCCCGATGGTGTGGCAGGCCGCCGAGCGGGAGAACTTCGTCACCGACGTGCAGGAGATGCGCCGGCGGGTCGTCGACACCATCCCCGCCGCGCAGGTCGAGCGGGAGCTGAAGCTCGGCCCCGGCGGGCTGCGCGACGTGGAGTTCGCGGTGCAGCTCCTCCAACTCGTGCACGGCCGCAGCGACACGAGCCTGCGCAGCGCCACCACCCTCACCGCGCTCGCCGACCTGGCCCGGGGCGGCTACGTCGGCCGCGCCGACGCCGCCGCGCTGGACGCCGCCTACCGCTTCCTGCGGCTGATGGAACACCGCATCCAGCTCCAGAAGATGCGCCGCACCCACCTGGTGCCCGACGACGAGGCAGGACTGCGCCGGCTCGGCCGGGGCCTGGGATTTCGCGCGGAGCCGGTGCAGAGCCTCAACCGGGAGTGGAAGCGGCACGCCCGCGAGGTGCGGCGGCTGCACGAGAAGCTGTTCTACCGCCCGCTGCTGGACGCCGTCGCCCAGCTCGACAGCGACGAGACGCGGCTGAGCACCGACGCCGCCCGGGCCCGGCTCCAGGCGCTCGGCTACGCCGACCCGGTCGCGGCGATCCGCCACCTGGAGGCGCTGGCCAGCGGGGTCAGCCGCAAGGCCGCGATCCAGCGCACCCTGCTGCCGGTGCTGCTCGGCTGGTTCGCGGACTCCGCCGACCCCGACGCCGGGCTGCTCGGCTTCCGCAAGGTCTCCGACGCGCTGGGCAAGACCCCGTGGTACCTGCGGCTGCTGCGTGACGAGGGCGCCGCCGCCCAGCGGTTGGCCCGGGTGCTCTCCTCCGGCCGGCTCGCCCCCGACCTGCTGATGCGCGCCCCCGAGGCGGTCGCCCTGCTCGGCTCCAGGGACGGCCTGATCCCGCGCGACCACCTGGCGCTCGAGCAGGAGGTGCTGGCCGCCGTCGGCCGCGCGGACAGCCCCGAGCAGGCCATCGCGGCCGTGCGCGGGGTCCGCCGCCGCGAGCTGTTCCGCACCGCCGCCGGCGACCTGATCGACACCTACGGCGACGACGAGGAGTCCGACGGCCCGCTCGACCCGGCCGTCCTCGTCGACCGGGTCGGCACCGCCGTGTACGGGCTGACCTCGGCCACCGTGGCCGGCGCGCTGCGGGCCGCCGTCAACGCGGTCACCGGCGGCGACGCCCACCCGCTGCCCACCCGCCTCGCCGTGATCGGCATGGGCCGCTTCGGCGGTCGCGAACTCGGCTACGGCTCCGACGCCGACGTGATGTTCGTGCACGAGCCGCGCGAGGGCGTCGACAGCGGCGACGCCGGCCGGGCCGCGATCGCCGTCGCCAACGAGCTGCGCCGGCTGCTGCAGATCCCCACCACCGACCCGCCGCTGCTGATCGACGCCGACCTGCGGCCGGAGGGCAAGTCCGGCCCGCTGGTGCGCAGCCTGGCGTCGTACGAGGCGTACTACCGGCGCTGGTCGCTGGGGTGGGAGAGTCAGGCGCTGCTGCGGGCCCGCCCGGTGGCCGGCGACCTGGAGCTGGGGGAGCGGTTCATCGCGCTGATAGACCCGCTGCGCTACCCCGAGGACGGCCTCGACGAGGAGGCGGTGCGCGAGATCCGCCGGCTCAAGGCGCGGATGGAGAGCGAGCGGATGCCGCGTGGCGCCGACCGCACCACCCACGCCAAGCTCGGCCGCGGGGGGCTGTCCGACGTGGAGTGGACGGTGCAGTTGCTCCAACTCCAGCACGGCGCCCGGCTGCCGTCGCTGCGCACCACCGGCACCCGGGCCGCGCTGGCCGCCGCGCACGCCGAGGGTCTGATCGCGGAGCCGGACCTGCGGATACTGGACGAGGCGTGGGTGCTGGCGACGCGGGTGCGCAACGCGGTGATGCTGGTCCGCGGCCGCCCCGGCGACACCTTCCCCGGCGACGGGCGGGAGCTGGCCGCGGTGGGTCGCTACCTCGGCTACCCGGCCGGCCACGTCGGCGACATGCTGGAGGACTACCGCCGCCGTACCCGCCGCGCCCGCGCGGTGGTGGAGCGGCTGTTCTACGAGGCGTGACGCGAATCGGGCGGCACCGGGAGGGGTTGGGGACCTGCGGGTTGGGGACCTCCGGGTTCGGGACCTGCGGGTCGGGGCCCAGGCCCGGGACCTGCCGCGGTCAGGACTTCGCGGTGTGCTGGTCCTCCAACTGCTGCTCCCAGGAACGCGGCAGGTGGTACACCCACCGTCCGTACAGCAGGCACACCAGGCCGTAGCCGGCGCCGAGGCAGACCACGCCGCCGATCGCGTCCAGCCAGAAGTGGTTGCCGGTGGCGATGATCACCGTGAGGGTGAACAGCGGGTAGAGCAGGGCCACCACCCGCACCCACGTCCGCTTGGCCAGGTTGAAGACGGTGACGCCGCACCACAGCGACCAGCCGATGTGCATCGACGGCATCGCCGCGTACTGGTTCGACACGTGCGCCAGGCTGCCCTGGGAGAGCGAGCCCCAGGTGTGGTGCACGGCGACCGTGTCGATGAAGCCGGCGCCGGCCAGCAGCCGCGGCGGGGCCAACGGGTAGGCCCAGAAGCCGATCAGCGCCAGCCAGGTGGTCGCGAACAGCACCAGCCGGGGCGGCGCGTAGCGGTCGGGATGGGCGACGTACAGCCACACCAGCACACCGATGGTGATCACGAAGTGCAGTGAGGCGTAGTAGTAGTTCATCCCCACGATCAGCCATGTCACCGAGTTCAGCGCATGGTTGACGCTGTGCTCGATGCCGAGGTCGAGGTGGCGTTCGAAGCTCCACACGTCGGCGGCGTGCCGAAGCGCGGTGCTGCGCTCGGCGGGGACCGCGTTGCGGATCAGGGAGTACACCCAGTAGCTGACGCCGATCAGCACCAGTTCGAACCAGAGGCGGGGCCGGCGCGGGGTGCGCAGCCGGTGCAGCAGCGCGCCGGGCGACCAGCCGGAGCCGGGCGCCCGATAGGCGCCGCCCGCGCCCCGCCCGGCGCCGTTTCCGGCGGCGTCCGAAGGGTCGGTACGACGGTCCTTCAGCGACTTGGCGGTGTTGGCGGTCGATTCCCCCATGGGACACCAGTCTGCCAGACCCGGCCGGTCAAACGGGTGCCATGCCCGCTGAACCGGACATCCCGCGTGTCGTGCCCGACCGCCACCGGTCAACGGCCCGCCGGCGCCCCGCGGTCGGCGGGCCCGGCGGCCGTCGAGCCGCGGACCACCAGTTCGGGCATGAAGACGAACTCGCTGTGCGGGGGCGGGTTGTCGCCGATCTCCTCCAGCAGCGCGTTCACCGCGGCCTGACACATGGCGGGAACCGGCTGCCTGATGGTGGTCAGCGGCGGATCGGTGAAGGCGATCAGCGGGGAGTCGTCGAAACCGACCACCGAGATGTCGCCGGGCACCGTGTGGCCCAGTTGCCGGGCGGCGCGGATCGCGCCGAGCGCCATCATGTCCGAGGCGCAGACGATCGCGCTGCAGCCGTCGGCTATCAGCGCGCCGGCCGCGGCCTGACCGCCCTCCAGCGTGTACAGCGAGTGCTGCACCAGCGCCTGGGCGTCCTCGGCCGACAGCCCCAGCACGTCGCCCATGGACGCGAGGAAGCCCTCGATCTTCCGCTGCACCGGCACGAACCGTTTCTGCCCGACGGCCAGGCCGATCCTGCGGTGCCCGAGCGCGGCCAGGTGCGTGACGGCCAGCCGGACCGCGGCGCGGTCGTCCACCGACACCGAGGGCGCGTCGATCTTGTCGGAGTGGCCGCTGATCAGTACGAACGGCACGCCCTGGCCCTTGAGCCGGGCGTACCGCTCGGTGTCGGCGGTGGAGTCGGCGTGCAGGCCGGAGGCGAAGATGATGCCCGCCACCCCGCGCTCGACCAGCATCTCCACGAGTTCGTCCTCGGTGGAACCGCCCGGGGTCTGGGTGGCCAGCACCGGGGTGTAGCCCTGCCGGGTCAGCGCCTGGCCGATGACCTGCGCCATCGCCGGGAAGATCGGGTTCCCCAACTCGGGCGTGATCAGCCCGACCAGGCCGGCGCTGCGCTGTCGCAACCGGACCGGGCGTTCGTACCCGAGCAGGTCCAGCGCGGCCAGCACGGATTCACGGGTGGCCGCGGAAACACCTGGCTTGCCGTTGAGCACCCGGCTGACCGTCGCCTCACTGACCCCCGCCTGGGCTGCGATGTCTGCGAGCCGCGCGGTCACAGCACCGGATGCTACGGGGCGGAACACCGCCATGTCAGATCGCCCACCAAATTGCCGTGTCGGCGGCGATCGTGACGAATTCGCCCGAACCTCCGGTAATCGGGTCGCCGTCGGGCCGCAGCGGGTCGGGTCGCCGGGTGTCCGGCCGCCGGGTGTCCGGTTCCGCGGCCGGTCCCTCGCTGGACAGCAGCAGCCGGCCCGGCCGGGGCAGCCGTACCGGCGAGGAGGTGGGGTTGAGGGTGCAGACGAAGGCGCCGCCGGTCGCGTCACGGCGGAAGGCGAGCACCCCCTCGGGCGCGTCGAGCCAGTTCACGGCGGTGCCGGCGCCGAGCGCGGGGTGGTCGCGGCGCACCGCGAGCGCGGCGCGGTACAGCTCCAGGGTCGAGTCGGGGTCGCCGGTCTGCGCCTCGACGCTCAACTCGGCCCACTGCCCGGGCTGCGGCAGCCAGCTCGGCCCGCCCTCGGCCGGCCCGAAGCCGTACGGCGCGGCCTCGCCCGACCACGGGATCGGCACCCGGCAGCCGTCACGGAAGCCGTCCTGCCCGGCCGCGCGGAAGAACGACGGGTCCTGGCGCACCTCGTCCGGCAGGTCGGTGACGTCGGGCAGCCCCAACTCCTCGCCCTGGTAGAGGTAGGCCGAGCCGGGCAGGGCCAGCATCAGCAAGGTCGCCGCGCGGGCCCGGCGCAGGCCGAGCGCGCGGTCGCCCGGGGTGCGCAACTGGGTCGGCGGCGCCACGGGGTTCTGCCCCGCGCTGACCGGCGGGAGGTTGCCGAGCCGGGTGGTGTGCCGGGTCACGTCGTGGTTGGACAGCACCCAGGTCGCGGGCGCGCCGACCGCGCCCATCGCGTGCAGCGACCGGTCGATCACCTCGCGCAGCGCGCCCGCGCTCCAACCGGCGGTCAGGTACTCGAAGTTGAACGCCTGGTGCAGCTCGTCGGGGCGCAGGTAGAGCGCGGCCCGCTCGATCGTCGGCGTCCACGCCTCGGCGACCGCGATCCGCTCCCGGCCGCCGGCCGCTCCCACCGGCCCGTACTCGTCCAGGATGCGCCGCCAGTCCCGGTAGATCTCGTGCACGCCGTCCTGGTCGAAGTACGGCATCGCGGCGGTGCCCAGCAGCGCCACCTGGCCGGAGTGGCCGATGTCGGGCAGGCCCTCGGCCTTCACCAGGCCGTGCGCGACGTCGATCCGGAAGCCGTCGATGCCCAGGTCCAGCCAGAACCGCAGCACCGAGCGGAACTCGTCGTGCACCGCGCGGTGGTTCCAGTTGAAGTCCGGCTGCTCGGGGGCGAACAGGTGCAGGTACCACGCGCCGGGGGTGCCGTCCGGTTCGGTGACGCGGGTCCAGGCCGGGCCGCCGAAGATGGACTCCCAGTCGTTGGGCGGCAGTTCGCCGTGCGCGCCCTTGCCGGCGCGGAAGTGGAAGCGGTCGCGGGCCGCGGAGCCCGGGCCCTCGCGCAGCGCCTGCTTGAACCACTCGTGCTGGTCGGAGCAGTGGTTCGGCACCAGGTCCACGATGACGCGCAGGGACAGCGCGTGCGCGGCGCGCACCAGGTCGTCGGCGTCGGTGAGGTTGCCGAACATCGGGTCGACCGCGCGGTAGTCGGCGACGTCGTAGCCGGCGTCGGCCTGCGGGGAGGCGTAGAACGGCGACAGCCACACCGCGTCGACGCCGAGGTCCCGCAGGTAGGGCAGCCGGGCGGTGATGCCCGGCAGGTCGCCCATGCCGTCGCCGTTGCCGTCGGCGAAGCTGCGCGGATAGACCTGGTAGATCACCGCGTCGCGCCACCAGTCTCCGCGCCCGGCGTCTGCGTCGGTCGCGGCGGCGGTGCTGGGCGCGTCGGTGAGGTGCTGGCTCATTGATTCCCTTTGGGGTTCGGGGGAACGACTAAGTGGCGTGCGGACGTGCGCGGGTGTGCGTCCGGGGTGCCGGGCGCTGATGCGGGGCCCGGGTCCGGGGTCGGGGTGCCGGGCGCAGGGTCCGGGTCGGATGCGGGGTGCTGGGCGCGTCAGCCCTTGGTGCCGCCGGCCGTCAGACCGGTGACCAGGTGACGCTGGACGAGCAGGAAGACGACGGCCGCGGGTATCGCGATGAGCACCGAACCCGCGGTCATCGCACCCCAGTTGGCGCGGATGCTGGACGCGTAGGTGGGCAGTCCCGCGGCGAGGGTGTAGTGCGTCTTCATGAACTGGCTGGAGTAGGCGACCTCGCCCCACGCGGTGAGGAAGCTGTAGAACGCGGTGACCGCCAGGCCCGGCCGCGCCAGCGGCAGGATCAGCCGCCAGAAGGTGCCGAACGGGCTGAGGCCGTCCATCCGGCCCGCCTCGTCGATCTCCCGCGGAATGGTGTCGAAGTAGCCCTTGAGCATCCACGCGCAGAACGGCACGGCGATGGTGCAGTACACCAGCACCAGGCCGAGGTAGCTGTCGAGCAGGTCCAGCCGGGCCATCAGGTTGTACAGCGGGACGATCAGCACCGCGACGGGGAACATCTGGGTGACCAGGAAGATCCACATCAGCTGCCGGTGGCCGGGGAACTTCATCCGGGAGATCGCGTAGCCGGCGCTGGCCGCGATGAACACGCCCAGCACCATCGTGGCGCCGGCGACGATCACCGAGTTGAGCATCCAGTGCGGGAAGCCGCTGTGCAGCAGCACGAACCGGTAGTTGTCCAGGCCCAGATGGTGGATCACCTGGCCGGGCTGCTGCCAGGCGCTGTCCGGGCCGAGCGAGATGAAGACGATCCACAGCACCGGGAAGACCGCGACGGCGCTGGCGGCGATCAGGGTGGCGTGCAGGGCGAGCGAGGCGCCCGTGCCGCGCTGCCCGCGGCCACGTGGTGTGCGGCCGTCCTGTCCGCGGCCGGGCCGCACCTGGCCGCGCGGGTTCCGGCCGCGCTGAATGGTGGCACTCATGGGTGACAGCTCCTCAGCTCTGCTCGGTCTTGATGCGGCTGCGGTAGAAGGTGGAGAAGGCCACCAGGATCAGCAGGATGACGATGCCGTACGACGCGGCGCCGGCGTAGTCGGAGATGCCGACGAACGCCTTCTCGTAGGCGAACGTCACGAGGATGTCGGTGTCGCCGCTGGTGTTGCTGCCCAGCAGCAGGTAGATGATCGGGAACATGTTGAACGTCCACACGGTGCTCAGCAGGATCACCGTGCTGGTCACCGGGCGCAGCCCGGGCACCGTCACGTTCGTGAAGCGCTGGAACGGGGAGGCGCCGTCCATCTCCGCGGCTTCGTAGAGCTCGCCCGGGATCGACTGGAGGCCGCCGAGGATCGCCACCATCATGAACGGCACGCCGCACCAGACGTTGACGATGATGACCGCGACCTTCTGCGCGAACGGCGTGCCCAGCCAGTCCTGGGACGGCAGCCCGACGACGTTGATGACGTCGTTGAAGACGCCGTACTGCGAGTTGAACATCAGCCGCCAGGCGAACACCCCCACGAAGGCGGGCACCGCCCACGGCAGGATCAGCGCGAGCCGGTACAGCAGCCGGAACCGCATCGGCCGGTTGAGCAGCACCGCCATGCCCAGCCCGACGGAGTAGGTGATCCCGACGCAGGCGACGGTCCAGATCACCGTCCACTCCAGCCGCGGGTAGAAGTCGCCGTCCTGGCCGGAGATGATCTGCCAGTAGTTGTGCAGGCCGACGAAGTGGTAGCTGGCCGGCACGTGCACGGGGCCGATGTTGGTGGCGACGTTCTGCGCGGTGGCGTTGGTGAAGGACAGGTAGACGCCGTATCCGAGCGGGTACAGCACCAGGACGCCGAGGACGATCACCACGGGGGCGACCATCGCCCAGGCGTACCAGTGCTTGTCCCAGGAGCGGGCGATCGACGTCAGCAGGCCCTGCCTGGGCTCCTTGGACCGCGCGGGGCGGCCGGGGCGCTCGGCCCGTTCTACGGTGGCGGTGGTCATCTCTCCTCGGCTCTGTCGTTGCCTGGGGCGGGTGGAGGACCGGGCCGGCCGGTCGGGCGCGTGGGCCCGCCCGCCGCGTGCTGCGGCGGGCGAGACCCCGGCCGGCCGGCCCGGAGCCGGTGGGTGCTACTGCACCGAGTAGTCCGGCAGCAGCTTGCCGAACTGCTTGGCCGCGTCGTCCAGTCCGCCCTGGACGGTGGCCTTGCCCTGGAGGATCTTGATGTACTCCTGCTGGAGCGGGGTGAACAGGCTGCCGACCTGCGGGAGCGCGACCCGCGGCCGGGCGGTGTCCAGGATCGGCTTGAACCCGGCGATCTGCGGGCTCTTCAGCACGTCGGCGGTGTACGCCGAGGTGCGGGTGGGCAGCGTCCCGTTCTTCACCGCGATCTGCTCCTGGCTGGCGGTGGAGGTCATGAACTGGGTGAACAGGTAGGCCGCGGGGAGGTTCTTCGAGCCCTGGTAGACGGCCAGGTCCTGGCCGCCGGTCGGGGCGAGCGGCTTGCCGGTGGAGCCGGCCGGCACCGACGCGTAGCCGAGGTTGCCGCCGTCCTTGAAGGCCGAGCCGGTCAGGTCGTCGCCGACCGACCAGGGGCCCTGGATCAGCATGGCGACCTTGCCGGTCTTGAACGACGTCTGCATGTTGTCGTAGGCGTTGGCGAAGTCGATCTTCAGCGAGGAGGTGTCGTAGATCTTCTTCGCCTCGGTGACGGCCTTGACCGCCTCCGGGGAGTTGACGGTGACCTTCTTCGCGGACGGGTCGGCCAGGTCGGCGCCCTCACCGAAGAGGAAGGGCAGCAGGAAGTACGAGTCGGGGTTCATGTAGGTGCCGGTGACGCCGGTCTTCGCCTTGATCTTCGCGGAGTCCGCGACCATCTCGTCCCAGGTGGTCGGGGGCTTGGCGATGCCGGCCTGGGCGAACACCTTCTTGTTGTAGAGCAGCCCGAGGGTGTCGGTGACCGACGGCACGGCGTACGACTTGCCTTCGTACTTCGTGGTGTTGAGCGGCCCGGCCACGAAGTCGCCCGTGTCGGTGAGGGCGGTGGTGCCGTCCAGCGGCGCGATGTAGTGCAGCGAGGCGTACTCCGGGATCAGCCCGACGTCGGTCCTGATCACGTCGGGCGCGCCCTTGCCGCTCTGCGCCGCGGTCTTGAACTTCTGCTCCACGGTGGTGAAGTCCACGTTCTGGTAGTTCACCTTGATCTTGGGGTACTTCTTCTCGAAGCCGGCGATCAGCGCCTTGTACGCCGGTGCCTCGACCTTCGCGTCGGAGGTGTCCCAGTACGTGACCGTGCCCGACACCTGGGCGGGGTCCTTCGCCTTGCCGCTGTCCTGCGTGCTACCACTGCCACTGCCGCCGCCACAGGCGGTGGCACCGAGGACGATGGCCGCGGCCATCGCCACGACGGATATGCCGCGTCGCATACCTGACTCCTTGATGAGGGAAGTGCCCGTTCACCCGATCCGACGTCGAACGACCCCACCCACAGGCCGTTTCCGCTCGGGCTGGGCAGGACCGTAACAGCGGTGCAACACTTTGCGAAAGAGGCTGCAAGAAACTTTCTGCAAGAGCCTGCACCGCCGATCCACCGCCCCTGCGCCCCCACCCGAGGGCTCCCGGCCCCCGACGGCGCCCCCAGCGACCCCTCCGCGCCCCGCCCACCCGAAAACGCTTACGCCCTTTTGCAGCAACCCGATTGCCGCCCCACCCCACCCCTCGAACACCTCCGCCGGACCGAGGCCAAGCCCGGTCCGGCGAAGGGGGTGTGCTGGTGTGGTGGGTGAGTCCGGCTCAGCCGGCGTTCGTGAAGAGTTCGTCGACGGTGCTGACGGTGAGGGTGCGGGCCAGCCACAACTTGAGGTCTTCGCGGTCGTGGTGGGTCAGGATGCGGTTGCGGGCCTCGTCGGACACGGGGATCTGGCGCTGCTGGAGCATGAGCAGCACGGACTCGGCCATTCCCTCGGACTTCCCCTCGGTCAGACCTTCGCTCTTGCCTTCCAGGAACGTCTCCTCGATGAGCGTTCCGCGGCCGGGGAAGTAGGTTCCGTTCTTCATCAGCTTCCTCCAGGTGTCGCGTGCCGGGGTGCCCCCCAGGCCGATCTCCAGCATGGTCGAGTAGTACTTGAACGATTCGGCGTCCGCTGTGCCGAGGGCCTGCGCCAGCGCTTCCAGTATGGCGGGACTGTCCCGGTGGCGACCATGCGTCATGGCCGAGAACGTGGCGAGGGCCAGGTGTTCCGCCGCCTCGGCCGGGTCCGTGATCACCGGGATGTTGTCGGGGCCCAGGGAGAGCGGGCGCACCGAGAGGGCGGTCCAGCCGCCCCAGCCGTGGCGGAAGGGGCCCGCGGTCCACTCCGCGGTCGTCCTGTCCTGGCAGACGACCAGCAGCAGCGTCGGACAGTCGTACTTCGCGCTGAGGTAGGAGAGGTAGTACGCCCAACTCGAGGGCTTCTTCTCGTCGCGGCGCCCTTGGGCCTCGATCGCGAGGAGCAGTCCGTTGGAGCCGTCGTCGGGTTTGAGGCGCAGCACCGTGTCCACCCGCCGCTCCACCGGCTGCATCTCCGTGACGTCCGTCGGCAGGACCTCGATCACCGGTTCGTGCGGAATCCGCACGCCGAGGATGCCGAAGACGGGGGTGAGGAGTTCGGGGCGGTCCTGGAATATGCGATGCGACGCTTCGTGTCGGGAAGTGACCATGGAGTGACCGTATGGGAGCCGTTCGGGTGCACGTCGATGATCGGGAATTGATCACCCGATGGAGTGATTTGACCGGATGAATCAGCCAACTTCCTGGCTGGAAAGAGCCGAAGGGGGCTCGCTGTGAGCTTTCCGGAGAGCGAGGTCTGCACAACATCCGCACAGGGACTGCGTGTTGTGGGCACGACCTTCACGGAGGTGTCGCAAGTGAGGCGTGTCACCCGTGCCCCGGGTGGGGGAACCTTTGGGGCATCTTGCGCGTCCATGTACCCATGAGCACCCCGCAACTCGAGATCCGGCACGCCTCGATCGAGGATTTGGACGAGATCTGTGGAGTTCACGCCCGAGCCAGGGCCACGTATTACGGGGGACACCTGGCGAGCGAGGTCTACAGCGGGCCGGCCGAGTTGGAGCGGCAGCGGGCGGGGACCGCGCAGGCGATCGTCTCGCGGGAGCGCACCGTGCTGTGCGCGACGCGGCAGGATCACATCGTGGGGTTCGCGGTGCTCGGCGCCCGGTTCGACGGAGACGAGCTGTTCCACTTCCACATCGACCCCGAGGTGTGGCGCACCGGCACCGGCACCGCGCTGCACCAGGCGTGTGTCGCCGAGTGGCAGGCCGCCAAGGTCGCCGTGGCCCGCCTGGAGGTCTTCGCGCCGAACGCCCGCGCCCGTGCTTTCTACGCCCGGCAGGGCTGGGAGGAGGACGGCCGCGACGACGACCACGTGACGATGCGGCTCCTGGTGCCGCAACTCCCGGCCCAGCCCCCGGTTCTCGCCCCGAGCCCGGCGCCCTCCCAGCCGTCCTAGCCCGACCCGGGCTCCGGCCTCTTTCGGCCCGCCCGACCCCGGCCCGTCCTAGTCGTTGCCCAGCGGCGCCAGCGGCTTGCCGTCGGTGAGGCGCCCGGCGAGGGTCGCACGGGTGCCGCGCGCGGCCGGGGTCGCCAGGAAGGGCCCCTCGGACGTGGCGTTCACCCCGTGCGTCGCCTTGATCGACGCGGTGTCACGGCTGCCGGCCGCCAGCAGGTACCAGTGGTCCGCGGGCGACTTCCACATCACCCCGGCCATCACATGCTGGTCGAAGCGGCTGCACGCGTTCCCGTCGGCCTGCTGCCCCGCCAGCGTGCCGAGCTCGTCGGCCTTCGCGGCGGGCGGCACGAACTGCACCAGCGCGATGCCCGGCCCCCGCCAGGTGTCCGCCCGGTCGCACGTCCACGACGCGTCGCCCGCGCCCTCGGGCAGCGCGGTGTCCGCGAACTCCCAGTCGTTGACGGCCTTCACGCCCTGCCCGCGCAGCTCGACCAGCCGGCACGCGCTGTGCGCCCAACTCACCAGCGCCTTCGGCCCGGTGGCCTCCACCGGCGCCGCCGCCTCGCCCACGGACGGCGGCGGGGTGTACGTGAGGTGCACCGGCGCGAGGTCGCCGAGGTCGGTGAGCAGGAAGGAGTGCTTCTCGGCGATCGAACTGGAGGAGCGCAACTGCATCACCGGCCAGGTCGTCCCGCACGCCGCGGAACCGGTGGTCCCCGCGGTCGCGCCCGCCCCCGCCATCGGCACCGGGTCGGTCACGCCGTCCGCGGACCGGTGCAGGTCGGTCGCCGCCTGGTCCGGCTTGAACAGGTCCCGGACCTGCGTCTGCGCCACCCACGGCGCGGTCAGGAAGCGGGCGTTGCCGTCCACCCGGTCCACCAGCAGCGCCGCCGACGTGGTCAGATCCGCGTCCTCGGCCTGCGCGAAGTCGAGCGCGGCCCGCCCGGAACCGGTCCTCGGCTGGGCGTAGCGCACCACCCGCAGCCCGTCGTAGAAGATCACCACGGTCGCGGCGTCCTCGTCCCCGGCGAAGAGCAGTTGCGGCGGCTGCGCGGGGCCGCTCCTGGGGGTGCCCGCGGTGGAGCTGACGTCCACCGACGCCCCGGGGTTCGCCCACACCGACAGCGCCCGGCCGAGCAGCGCGGTGTCCTTCGTACGGCTGCCGCGCGCCGGCCAGGCCGAGAAGTCCAGCCGGGCGGTCGCCTTCCACTGGGTGGCCGGCACCCGGACCAGCGCGGCCGGGTCCAGCGCGTGCGGGTCGGCGGCGGGCGTGCCGGAAGCCGCGTAGTGCTGCGAGGAGGAGCCGCTGCCGGCGATCGCGAACAGCAGCGCGCCGACGGCGACCACCGCGGCCGCGCTGCCGCCGATCCGTCCCCGGCGGCGGCGCCGCAGCAGGTCGGTGGGGCGCAGTTGCAGCGTGCAGGCGTCGAACTCGCCCGACGCCATCAGCAGTCGGCCCGCGGCCGGGCCCGCCGCCGTCGCGCCGGAGCGGGCCCCGGCACCGGTGAACGCGTTGCTGCCCAGGCCCAGGCCCGGGCCGGCGTCGACGCCCGTACCCGTCACGACCCCGGTCACCACGCCCGGCATGGCGCCCGTACCGGTGCCGCCCGCGACCGCCTGCGCGGGGACGCGGACGCCGGCCGCCGCCCGTACCGCCTCGCGCGGGTCGCCCACGCCCGCCGCGTCCAGCACGCCGCGCGCGTCCGGCTCGCCCAGGGCCTCCGCGGACATCAGGGCGTACGCCGCCCGGGCCGGGGCCGGCAGCGCGGACAGCGCGCGGTAGAGCGCCAACTCCCCGTCGCCGCCCGCCTGCGGGTGCGCCCGCAGCCCCATCACCCGCGGCATCCGTACGCCCTCCAGGGCCGCCCGCAGCCGGCCCTGGTCGTCGAACTCCAGTGCCGCGCGCAGCACCCGCACCCGCAGCACCCCGTACGCGCCGCCCTGCCGCGAGGGCGCGGGCGAGGTCGGCAGCGCGGACTGCACCAGCCGGTGCGCGGCCATCGCCCGGCGGTGCTTGCCGAGGCCGGCCGGCAGCGTCACGTAGGCCAGCCGTACCAGCCGCGGGTAGTGCTCGATCAGGGCCGCCTCGGCCTGCGCCACCGACACGGTGGCGGACGAGCCGCGGGAGGATGCGGAGGTCTCGGATGCCGCTTGCGTCTTCACGCAGTGTCGAACGAGCCGTCAGTGCGATGGTCACCCGGCGGCGTCACCCGATCGTGTGAGGGCTGCCGCGGCGGGACGCCGGAGGGACAACGACAGGGGCGCCCCCGCCGGTTCGGCGGAGGCGCCCCCTCGCGGGCCGGAGTGGTACGGACCCGGTCTCAGACCAGGCCGGCCTTCTCCAACGCGCTGCCGCAAGTGTCCACGATCAGCCGCGTCACCACGTACGGGTCGATGTTCGCGTTCGGCCGGCGGTCCTCGATGTAGCCCTTCTGGTCCACCTCGACCTGCCACGGGATGCGCACCGACGCGCCGCGGTTGGAGACGCCGTAGCTGTACTCGTTCCACGGGGCGGTCTCGTGGGCGCCGGTGAGGCGGTGCTCGACGCCGGGGCCGTAGTTCTTGATGTGCTCCAGCGGCTTGTCGTCGCGGCCCAGCGCCTCGGCGGCCTCGATGATCGCCTCGTAGTTCTCGCGCATCTTCTTGGTGGAGAAGTTGGTGTGCGCGCCCGCGCCGTTCCAGTCGCCCTTGGCGGGCTTGGGGTCGAGGGTGGCGGAGACGCCGAAGTCCTCGGCGGTGCGGTAGAGCAGCCAGCGCGCCACCCACAGGTGGTCGGAGACCTCCAGCGGGCTGAGCGGGCCGACCTGGAACTCCCACTGGCCCGGCATCACCTCGGCGTTGATGCCGGAGATGCCCAGGCCCGCGGCGAGGCAGTTGTCGAGGTGCTTCTCCACCACCGGGCGGCCGAAGATCTCGTCGGCGCCGACCCCGCAGTAGTAGCCGCCCTGCGGCGCCGGGAAGCCGTTCTCCGGGAAGCCGAGCGGGCGCGAGCCCTGGAAGAACGTGTACTCCTGCTCGATGCCGAACAGCGACTCCTGGTCGGCGAACTTCTCGGCGATCTCCCGCAGCGCCGCGCGCGTGTTGGACTCGTGCGGGGTGCCGTCGATGTCGAAGACCTCGCACAGCACGAGTTTGTCGTCGCCGCCGCGGATCGGGTCGGCGAAGGTGGCGACCGGCTTGAGTACGCGGTCCGAGGCGTGGCCCTCGGCCTGGTTGGTGCTGGAGCCGTCGAAGCCCCAGATCGGCAGCTCGGCGCCGTCGGCGAGAATCCTCGTCTTCGAGCGGAGCTTGGCCGTCGGCGCGGTGCCGTCTATCCAGATGTACTCAGCCTTGTAGGTCACGGTGACGCCATCCTTAACGAACGTGAGCGCGGGTGCGGCCCCGAGCCGCGCTGATCGGGCCGGTACGCAGCGTCCCAACGGCGGTTTTCCCGTCCGTTGCCCAGGTGTTAACCACGTGTGAACTGGCCGCCGTGACCAGCGGGAACCTCCTCATCCGCCCCGCCCGTCCCAGAGGGTGCCCGCATTCCCCGGGCCGGCACCCGGCCCGGGTAGGGTCGGTGACATGCCGCACAGCATCGTGGAGTACTCCGCCGAACTCGCCGACACCTTCGACCGACCCCGTTTCGCCAAGGGCCTGCACGAAGCCCTCGTGCGGATCGCCGGCGGCCGGGCCGCGGGCTGCAAGACCCGCTTCGTCCGGCTCGACGAGACGTACATCGCCGACGGATCATCGGGCTACGCCATGGTCCACGTGCAGACCGGCATCCTGTCCGGCCGCACCCCGCAGGTGAGGCGGGAGCTGGCCGAGGCGGTGCTGGAACTGCTGCGCGACTCCGTCCCGCCGCTGCCGGCCGCGGAGCTCCAGATGTCGGTCGACGTACGGGAGCTGGACCGCGAGACGTACGCCCGCCACGAGACGCCGGCGGTGCGCGCATGACGCTGCGGGTGGGGCTGCTCGGGACCGGCCCGTGGGCGTTGAAGGCGCACGCACCCGCGCTGGCCGCCCACCCGGGCGTGGAACTGGCCGGGGTGTGGGGGCGCCGGCCGGAGGCGGCCGAGCAACTGGCGCGGGAGTTCGGCGGGCGCGCGTACGGCGACCCCGACGCGCTGATCGACGACGTGGACGCGGTGGCGATCGCCCTGCCGCCGTCCCTCCAGGCACCGCTGGCCGCGAAGGCGGCGCGGGCCGGACGCCACCTGCTGCTGGACAAGCCGCTCGCGCAGACCGTCGAGGCCGCGCGGGAGGTGGTCACGGCCGTGGAGTCCACCGGGGTGCGCTCGGTGGTGTTCTTCACGCTGCGCTTCGACGCCGGCGCGTCCGGGTGGCTGGAGCGCCAGGCCGCGGCCGGACAGTGGTTCACCGGCCGCGCCGACTGGTACGGCGCGGTCTTCGGCGGCGACACCAGCCCGTACGCCGACTCGCCGTGGCGGCGGGAGAAGGGCGGGCTGTGGGACGTCGGCCCGCACGCCCTGTCGGTGCTGCTGCCGGTGCTCGGCGACGCCACCGAGGTGCACGCGGCCCGCGGCCCGGGCGACCTGGTCCACCTGACGCTGCGGCACGACTCCGGCGCGTCGAGCACCTCCGTACTGACGCTGACCTCGCCGCCGGCCGGCGCCGGCGTGGCGATCGAGTTCCGGGGCGCGCCCGGGATCGCGACGTTCCCCGACGGTGTCAGCGGCCCGGCGACCGACGCGATGGCGCGCGCGATCGACGCGCTGACCGCCGCGGAACCGCACCCGTGCGACGCCAGGTTCGGGCTGCGGGTCACCGAGATCCTCGCCGCGGCGGAGGAAGCCCTCGGCTCGTAGGGGTTCTGGTCCCCGATTCCCAGGGGCAAATCCGCCCGGGTGCGCGCAAAGGGCGCACCCGGGCGAAAAGGATCACGGTCAGGGCGTGTTGCACCCCTACCGGACACCGTGGCCGATGCCTATCGTCGAAGGATGAACGCTGCGGACTGGTGGTCGATCGAGGTCATGGACGCCGAGCGCGCGGAGATCTCCGCCGCGGCGTGGCGCGACGCCCACACCCAGGCGCTCGCCGAGTCGCTGGTGACCAACGGCGCGACGCAGTGGGAGTGGTACACGCACAGCTGGGGAGTCGTGCTCGAAGTCGCCTTCCTGACGGAGGAGTCGTGGCTGTGGTGGCGCTCGCTCCCCGGCACCCGGGCCGCGCTCGACGCGGTGCCGGACCCGCTGGCCGGGCTGCTGGTGCACCGGGGGCACGGCGGGGCGTCGGGCAGCTATGTGCCGCGCGGCCCGCGGATCGCCCCGACGGCGGACCGGGTGGAGCTGCCCGAGCCGTCGATGTAGCCGACAGCGGGTGACGGGTGACGGGTCTGCCGGCCACGGGGCTGCGGGTGACGGGGCGCGGTGGGCTCAGTCCAGCCCGTCCCACCCCCAGCGCGGCGTCGGCCCCGGGTCGCCCACGGTCGCGCCCGGCTGGGACACCGACTTCGCGATGCGCGTACCCCACTCGACGTACTCCGCGAAGCGCCGCTGCAGCAGGGCGTCGGCGGGCAGTTCCTTCGCGGCCGTGGCGAGCATCAACTCCACCCACCGGGCCCGCTGTTCCTCGGTGATCGCGAGGTCGACATGGTGGGAGAGCAGGGCGTGGTGGCCGCCGAGCTTCGCGCTGTACTCCGCGGGGCCGCCGAACACCTCCGACAGCCACACCACCACGTGCTCGACGTGGGTGGGCGTGAAGTCGGCGAAGACCGGTGCCAGCAGGGGGTCCTGGAGGACCTGGTCGTAGAAGGAGTCGATCAGGCGGTGCAGGGCGTCGGCACCGCCGAGGGCGTCGTAGAAGCTCGGCTGCTCGGGCATGTGTCCCATCCTCGTTCCGGGGAGGGCCGGGAGCACGCGGCTTCGCCGCGAGCGCACCAAACGGAGCAGCGGCTTCCGCGAGGAGGGGGCGAACGAGGGGCAAGTGCCGTTCCGTGGCCGCGCCGCGCGGGGAAGAGAAGCGCGCCGGGAGTAGTTTGCTCTGATCATGAAGGCCATCGTTTACACCACCAGTGGCGGACCCGACGTACTCACCCTCACCGACCGGCCGGTGCCGGAACCGGGGCCCGGTGAGGTGCGGGTGAAGGTCCGGGTCTCCGGAGTCAACCCGACGGACTGGAAGTCGCGGCAGGGCACGGAGCCGGAACGGCCGCAGGTGCCCAACCAGGACGGTTCCGGCGTGATCGACGCGGTCGGCGCGGGCGTGCCGGCCGAGCGGGTCGGCGAGCGGGTATGGCTGTGGGAGTCGGCCCACCGGCGGCCCGACGGCACCGCGCAGGAGGTCACCACGGTGCCGGCCCGGCAGGCCGTACCGCTGCCGGACCGCGCGTCGTTCGACCTCGGCGCCAGCATCGGGGTGCCCGCGATCACCGCCCACCGCGCGCTGACCGTGGCGGAGTACGGCCCCACCCGGCTGGCCCCCGGCGCGCTCGACGGGCGTACGGTCCTGGTCGCCGGCGGCGCGGGCGCGGTGGGCAACGCCGCGATCCAGCTCGCCCGTTGGGCCGGCGCCACCGTCATCACCACGGTCAGCGGCCCGGAGAAGGCCGCGCTGGCCACCGCGGCCGGCGCGCACCACGTCGTCAACTACCGCGAGCAGGACGCGGCGGCCGAGATCCGCCGGATCGCGCCCGACGGCGTGCACATCGTGGTCGAGGTCGCACCGGGGCACAACGCGGAACTGGACGCGGCCGTCACCGCGAACAACGCGGTGATCGCGTTCTACGCGGACGACTCCCAGGAGTTCGTCGCGCCGGTCCGCTACTCGATGTTCGCGAACCTGCGCTGGCAGGGGCTGCTGCTCTACACGGTGCCGGACGAGGCGAAGGACGAGGCCGTGGCCGCGATCACCGCCGCGCTCGCCGACGGCGCGTTGCGGGCCGGCCCGGAGGTGGGGCTCCCGTTCCACCGTTTCCCGCTGGAGCGGACCGCGCAGGCACACGAGGCGGTCCGGGACGGGGCCGTGGGCAAGGTGCTGATCGACGTGGCGCCGTAGGGAGTTCGCAGGCGGTGTAGCCGTTTCGCGGAGGGCGCGCGGGCGGGCGTAAGGACGGTGCCCTTACGGCGTGGTGCGCGCGGAAGTCGTACGAGGTCAGGTGGCGGCGAGCCGTTGCCTGACCTCGCCCGGGTCCAGGGAGAGCGCGCTCAGCAGATCCGCTGCCGGGTCCGGGTGCCGGGCGGTGAGCAGCGCCAGCAGGAGGTGGCGCGGCTCGATCCGCCGTCCCTTGCCGTCGCGGTCGGCGAACCGCTTGGACTCGCCGACCGCCGAACGCGCCGAGGAGTTGAGCGGCAGTCGCCGGTTGCCCCGGGTGGGCGGCGGGGCCAGCGCCACGTCCAGGTGGACGCCGATCGCGCGGAGCGCGTCACGGTCCATCGCGTCCATCGCGGACCGCCCTTCGGCGAGGGTCGCCCCCAGCGCCCGCGCGGGCGGTTCCTTCGGGAAGTGCATCAGCGCGAGCAGCAGGTGGTCGGTGCCGATCCTGCGGTCGCCGCGCCGTTCGGCTTCGATGCGGGCGAGTCCGAGCACCGGCTTGAGCCGTGGTGCCGCGCTGCTTTCCGACATGGCCGTCTCACTTCCCGTATTTGGCGTGCACGGACTGGCGGGACACCCCGAGAGCGTCCCCGATCTGCTCCCACGACCACCCCTCGCGCCGGGCGAGTGCCACGTGCGTCGCCTCCACCTGTTCGGCGAGCCGGTGCAGGGCGCCGACGGCACGCAGGCCGACGGAGGGGTCGTCCGAGTCGATGACCGCGGTGAGGTCCATGCGTGTCAGTTTGGATTGACGAGTGGCCGGTTGTCAACGCAGGCTGACAGACGGGTGGGGGTGGCGGCCGTTGGCGGGCTGTGGCCTGGTGCGGGATGCGTGTGGGTAGCGGGATGCCGGATGCCGGATGCGGGCTCGGGGCGACGGTGCGGGACGGGGCGGGATCAGGCGGCGTCGACGTACGCCTGCGCCGCCGTGCGGGCGACCCGTTCGACCTGGTCGATGCCGCCCTGCTCGGACTTCTGCCCGGACGACAGCACGCTCACCAGCAGCCGGTGCCCGTCGTACGTCACCTCGCCGATGCTGTTGATGTCCCACAGCCCGGTGGCGCTGCGCTGGAGCCAGCCGTTCTTCAGCGCGTAGCCGGAGCCGTCGGAGTCGGCCGCCGACACGCCCCAGCGCTCGCCGTCGATCACGGACCTCATCAGCCCGGAGGCGTACGCGCGCGAGGACGCGGAAAGGGGCGAGCCGCTGTCGAACACCGCCTGCAGCAGGGCGATCTGGTCGCTCGCGGTGGTCTGGGTCAGCCCCCACAGGTCGCCCTCGCCGCCGACCGTGTGGTCCAGCCCGAACGTCTTGTTCGCGGCCGTCAGCCCCGCGCTCCGCCCGATGGTCCGCCACAGGTCGAGCGCCGCGTCGTTGTCGCTGCGCTCGATCATCGCGGTGGCCAGGGTCCGCTGCGCGGCGGTCAGCCGGGTGCCGGCGTGCTGGTCCTGGAGCAGCAGCGTGGCGAGGATGTCCACCTTGACGATGCTCGCGGTGTCGTACGAGGTGGCGCCGGTCTCGTACGTGGCCGCGGCGCCGCCGTCCGCGTCGGTGACCGCGACGGACACGTGGCCGCTGACCCCGAGGGCCCGGACTGCCGTGGTCACGGCGGCGTCGGGCGAGGTGGTGGTCTGCGCCGCGGTGGCGGTGGCCGACGAGGCGGTCGTGGCGGTGGCGGGAGGCGTCGACTGCGTCGCGGAAGCGGTGGTGGTCGCGGTCGGCACGGTCGTGTCGGCGGTCGGGCCGGTGTCGGAGCCCGCCTTCGCGGACGGGGACTGCACGATCGTGGCGAGGGTGAGGACGGCCATCACGGCGAGGGCGGTCACGGAGATCAGCAGGGGGCGGACCCAGGGGCGTGCGGGGGAGGGGTCGGGTTCGGGCTCGGGTCGACCGGGTGCGGCCCGCTCGGGTGCGGTGGGCGTGGCGGGTGCGGCGGGTGCCCCGGATGCCTTGGGCGCGTCGGCTGCCCCGGGTGCCCCGGGTATCTCGGCGGGGTCGGCCTCCTCGGCGCCGGCGTCCAGGGTGCCGGTGGATTCCGGGGCGTCGGAGCGGTCTGCGCCCTCCTTGGCCACCGGTTCGCCCGGCGCCGCGCCCGTACCGTCGTCGTGTGTGCCGGCCATGGCCGCCCACCCCCCGCCTTCGCGGTCCGCCAACGGTCTGTGCTGTTCCATGCCGCCGACGGTAGGAAGGGATTCTGGGGTTCCCCTGAGAGCCGGGTGGCAATCGTCTGAGACACGCCCGCCGCGAGGCGCCTGCGGACAACGGCCGACGCTATGCGCGAAGTGTTGTCGCCGGGTATCCCCGCCGTGACGATCGGCGCACCGGCCCCCGGGGTGGCGTCACGCGGTCCTGTCGCCGGTCCCGTCACGCGGTCCCGTCGCCGAGGGACAGCAAGAGGGTGCGCAACGCGTCGGCCAAGGCGTCCCGTTCGTCCGTGTCGAGGGCGGCGAGCAGGCGGTGCTCGTTGGCCACGTGGGCCGGGAGCGCCTCGTCGATCACGGCACGGCCCTGGTCGGTGAGCCGGACGTGGACCACGCGGGCGTCGGCCGCACTGCGGCTGCGGGCGACCAGACCCGCCGCCTCCAGCCGGTCCAGGCGCTGGCTGACCGCGCCCGAGGTGACCATCGCGGCCTGCATCAGTTGGGCCGGGGTGAGGTGGTGCGGGGGGTCGCTGCGGCGGAGCGTGGCGAGGACGTCGAAGGAAGCGGCGTCCAAGCCGTGCTCGGCGAAAACGCGGCGCAACTCGCCCTCCAGCAGGCGGGTCAGCCGCTTCAGCCGGCCGATCACCGCCATGGGGGAGGCGTCGAGGTCGGGGCGGCGGCGGGACCACTGGTCGAGTACGAGGTCGACGTGGTCGCGGGCGGGTGCGGGTGTGCGCTCGGTCTTCGGTTCGGGTTCGGGCTCCGGCGCCGCCGCTCCCGTTCCCGTTCCCGCTTCGTCGGGCTGCCTGTCAGCGCCGCCCTCGCCCTGCTCCCTGTGCGTCATGGCATCACACTAGCCAATCTCTTAGCGCTGAGATACTTTCTCTTAGTGCTAAGAAATCGGGCGGGGATCGTCCTGCTCACCGCGCTCGCCCCCAGCGTGTGGGGGACCACCTACTACGTCACCACGGAATACCTGCCCCCGGCCCGGCCGCTGCTGGCCGGCGTGCTGCGCGCGCTGCCGGCCGGTCTGCTGCTGGTGGCGATCACCCGCCGGCTGCCGCACGGGGCGTGGTGGTGGCGCTCGCTCGTGCTCGGCACCCTGAACATCGGTGCCTTCTTCGCGCTGCTCTTCATCGCCGCGTACCGCCTGCCCGGCGGGGTCGCGGCGACCGTCGGCGCGCTGCAACCCCTGCTGGTCGCGGTGTTCTCCGCGGCGCTGCTCGGTGACCGGCTCACCGCCCGCACCGCTCTCACCGGCGTGGCCGGAGTGCTCGGCGTCAGCCTGCTGGTGCTCAGGTCCGGCGCCCACCTCGACGGCCTCGGGATCGCCGCCGCGCTGGGCAGCGCCGTGGTCATGGCGACCGGGGTCGTCCTCAGCAAGCGGTGGCCCGCGCCCGCGCCGCTGCTCGCCGCCACCGGCTGGCAACTCGTTGCGGGCGGAATGCTGTTGCTCCCCGTCGCCCTGCTGGTCGAGGGCCCGCCGCCCGCGCCGACCGCCGGGAACGTCCTCGGCTACGGCTATCTGGCGCTGGTCGGTGCGGCGCTCGCGTACGCGCTGTGGTTCCGCGGTATCCGCGAACTCCCCGCGGTCAACGTGACGTTCCTCGGCCTGCTCAGTCCCGTGGTCGCCACCGTCGTGGGGTGGCTGGCGCTGGGACAGGAGCTGACGGCCGCGCAGGCGGCGGGCGGCGCGCTGATCCTGGGCGCGCTGGTGGTCGCCCAAGTACGGCCCAGGGCGGAGCCGTTGGACGCGGCTGCTTCGGGTGCCTCGCGTCCTACGCCCGGCTCGTATGTCTCGCGCGCCTCGCACGTCTCGTGTTCCTCACCCGGAGCTCCGGCCCAGGTCGCCGCCGCGCCACGGCCGTCCGGTCGGCGGCCCGGCCCCTGAACGAACCGTTCGCGAGGGCGAGTTGACCCAGAGGTCGGAGCCGCACCGTACTCCCGTACTCCCGTATTCCGGTACCCGCTCCCGTGCGCCGGCCTCCCGGCCTCCCGGCCTCCCGGCCTCCCGGAAAGGTTCGACCGGCCGGCCCCCGCGGAACTCCGCTCCCCACCCGCCCCTTGCCAACCGATGGAGTCAGCGATGCGTATCACCGTCTTCGGGGCCGCCGGAGCCGCCGGCCGCCGTATCACCGTCGAGGCGCTGTCCCGAGGGCACGCGGTCACCGCCGTCGTACGGTCGCCCGCCCGCTTCGCCGAACTGCCCGACGGCGCCCTCGCCCGGGTCGGAGACGCCCTGTCCGCCGCCTCGGCAACGGAGTTGGCCCGCGACCAGGACGTCGTGATCGCCGCCACCCGGCCCGCGCCCGGGCGCGAGAGCGAACTCGTCCTCGCCACCGAGGCGTTGCTCGCCGCCGTGACCGTCACCGGAGCGCGGCTGCTGGTGGTCGGCGGCGCCGGCACCCTGACCGTCCCGTCCGGCGGCACCGTCGCCGACGCACCCGACTTCCCCGCCGACTGGCTGCCGATCGCCCGCGCGGGCGCCGAACAGCTCGACCGCTGCCGCGCCGCGCCCCGCGCCGACTGGGCCTACCTCAGCCCCGCCGCCCTCCTCACGCCGGGTGAGCGCACCGGCCGATACCGCCTGGGAGCAGACGAGTTGGTGACCGACCAGCACGGCGTCTCGGCGCTCTCGTACGAGGACCTCGCGGTGGTCCTGCTGGACGAGGCCGAGCACCCCGAGCACCACCGGTGCCGGTTCACGGCCGGCTACTGACCGGGGCGGGTGCTCCAACGCCCCTACACCGCACAGCCGTTACGACGACGCGCGGCCGCACAGCGCGTGGTCGGTCAGCGTCTCCACCGCGCGGTTCACCTTGTCCTGGTCGATCAGGGCCGTGGTGGTCGTGATCGACACGGTCACCGCGCGGCGGCCGTCGGCGGAGACGGCCGGGCGGGTGTACACGCCGAGACCGTCACCCTCGTGCATGTCGTAGGTACCGCCGCAGGTCAGCGGGATGACGCGCAGCCCCAGGCCGTAACCGCCCTGGGTGCCGGCGGGCGGCACGGGCAGGTCGTCGTAGGGGACCGTGGTGCGCATTTCGGCCAGTTGGGCGGGCGGCAGCAGGGTGCCGGAGGCGAGCGCGCGGAAGAACGTGTTCAGGTCGGCGGGGGTGCTGACGACCCCCGAGTCGGCGGTGTGCTGGAAGCTCTGGTCGGTGAGGTCGACGGGTTTGCCGTCCGGGCCGGTGATGGTGACGCGCTCGTGCGGGCCGACGAGGTACGGGTCGGCGCCGGGGATGTAGGTGTGGCGCAGTCCGAGCGGCGCGATCACCCGGTGCTCCACCAGCTCCCGCCAGTCCTGGCCGCCGCTCGCCTTCTCGGCGATCATCCCGGCCAGCAGGTAGTTGGTGTTGGAGTAGGCCCAGCGGCCGCCGCCGGGCGTGAAGAGCGGCGGATGGCTCATCGCGATGGCGACCAACTGCTCGGGCGGGGTGTCGTCGAAGCGGTTCTCGTCGAAGTGGTTGATCATGCGGTCCTGGACGTCCGGGTCCTCGACGTAGTTGTAGATCCCGCTGGTCTGCTGGAGCAGGTCGCGCACGGTGATCAGGCGGCCGTCGTTGCCGTGGCCGCTGACGACCCCGGGCAGCCAGTGGTCGACCGTGTCGTCCAGCGACAGCTTGTGCTCGGCGACGAGTTGGAGGACCACCACCGCCGTGAACGTCTTCGTGGTGCTCGCCACCCTGAACTCCGGCTCCCACGGCACGGGCGCCTTCGAACCGACCCCCGCCGTGCCGTACCTCGCGCGCAGCGGGCCCTCGCCCCGCCGGTCCACCCGCGCCACCACGTTGATGTCCCCACCCCCGGCCGCCCGTACCGCCGCGAGGTCCTTGCGCAGGTCCGCCGCCGAGTAACCGCCGCCGCCCGCACGCGTATCCGCCCCCGCGGGCACCGCCGCGAGCGCCGACGCGGCCAGCGCCACCACCCACGCCGCCACGACCGTCCGCTTCCCCGTCACCGCAACCCGCATCGCATTCCCCCGTCACTCGGCTCGCCCGTGTCCCTCACGGGTACCACACGTCGAGTCAAGCGCCCGGCCCGCCGATGTGCGATGCGGCTGCCACCCGGGGGAGGGGTAGGGAGATCCCCCCGATGCCGGGGCACTTCCTCGGCTGAGCGAGCGTCAGCGGTCGGGGAGGGGCGCGGCGCGTCCCCGTGTCCGGGGCAGCGGCCGGAACCGTGCGGCCGGAACCGAGGTGCCATAGCCACATGGCCGGAACCGCGTGGCCGGCACCGAACCGCCGTGCGGGCGGTGTCAGCTGGGGCGCGACCAGGCGTCCCACAGGGCCGCGTACGTTCCGCCGGCCGCGCGCAGCGCCTCGTGGGTGCCCTGTTCGGTCACCCGACCCCCTTCCATGACGAGGATCGTGTCGGCGGTGGCGGTCTGCGAGAGCCGGTGGGCGACGAGGAGGGCGCTGCGCCCGCGCAGAACCGTGGCGGCGGCGGTGTCGAGCAGCCGTGCCGAGTCACTGCCGCCTTCGGCCGTGGCCTCGTCGAGCACGACCACCTCCGGGTCGAGCAGGAACAACCGGGCCAGGGCGAGGTGTTGGGCCTGGCTGGGGGCGAGGTGGTGGCCGCCGGCGCCGATCACGGTGGCGGCGCCGTCGGGCAGCGCGTCGACCCATCCGGTCGCGCCGACCGCCTCGAGGGCGGCGGTGACCTCCGCGTCGGACGCGTCGGGCCGCGCCAACCGTATGTTGGCGGCGACGGTGCCGGCGAACAGGTGGGTCTCCTGGGTGACGAGGGCCACCCTGCGGTGCAGCTCGGCGGGGGAGAGGCCGGCGAGCGGCACCCCGTCCAGCGTCGCGGTGCCGCGCCGGGGCGTACGGAGCCCCGCCAGCAGCGTGGCCACCGTGGACTTGCCGGAGCCGGTGGTGCCCACGACCGCCACATGCCGACCCGGCTCGATGCGCACGCTCACGTCGTGAATGACGTCCGGCCGGTCGCCGTAGCCGAAGTCCGCGCCGTCGAGCCCGAGGACGGGCCCCCGCCCGGACCGCGACTTCTGTCCCGCCCCCTCGCCCGGCCGAACTCCCGTCGCCGGAACACTTGGTGCGGGTGCGGGTGCGGGTGCGGGTGCGGGTGCGGGTGCGGGCGTCGGCCCGGACTTCGACGAGGGCTCCGCCGCGGAATCCGGTGCGTTCCCCGCCACCGCTGCCGCCTTCGCGGGCGCCGCGTCGAGGACCCCGATCAGGCGGGCCAGCCCGGCCGCCGCCTGCTGCACGCTGTCGAACGCGCCGAGCACCGCGTTGATCGGGTCGAAGAGCCCCACGAAGAAGAGGGCGGCCGTGGTCGCGGCGCCGACGCTCGCCGTGCCGGACCGCACCAGTACGGACGCGGCGAGCAGGATCGCGCCGAGGCCGATGAACTCCGCGACGTTGAGCCGCCCGAAGAAGCGCGTGGCGGTGCGGGTGGCCTTGAACTCGTACTCCGCCGCGGCGAGGGACGCGTCCTCGACGCGGGTGTACTGGCGGCCGCCGAGCCGCAGTGCCCGCACGGTCGGCAGCGCGGCGAAGGCGCCCAGGAGAGCGGAGGTGCGGTGGCCCTCGGCGGTGCGGCCGGCCGCGTAGATCGGGCGTGACGTGCGCAGGTACCAGCGCAGGGTGTGCGCCTGCAGCGGCACCGCGAGCAGCCCGGCGATCGCGAACCGCCAGTCCAGGGAGGCCAGTCCGACCAGGGTGGCCAGGATGGCGAGGGCCGCGGTCACGAAACTCCCGAATCCGCCCTGCGCCGCTTCGGTGACGCGCTCCACGTCGCCGGAGACGCGCGAGACGAGGTCGCCGCTGCCGCCCGCCTCCACCGTGTCCACCGGGAGGGCGAGCGCGGTGCCGACCACCTCCTCACGCAGGTCTGCCACTTCGGGCAGCACGACGCGGGCGAGCAGGACGTTCGATGCCCAGGTGGCCGGCGCGCCCAGGACCGCCGCGGCGGCGAGCAGGGCCACCGGTCCGATCACCGCGGAGGTGCCGCGGCCGTCCACGACCGCCTGCGTCACCCATCCGATGGCGATCGGGCCGACGAGGCCGAGCGCGCTCTCGGCGACCATCACGGCCGTGGTCGCCGCGAGCAGCAGACGGCGTCGGCGGAGCGCGGCGCGCAGATACCCGCGGGTGCGGCGGCCGTCGGCGACCGGGAGCAGCGGCCGGTCGGCGGCGGGTGCGGCGGCCGGGCCGGTGGCGGGGTCAACGGTGGAACCGGCGGCGCTCACCGGGTCAGCAACTCACGGTAGGCGGCGTTGTCCCGCATCAGGCCGGCATGGGTGCCGCTGTCCGCGGTGAGCAGGGTGACGGCCGGGCCGGGCGGCGACCCCTCGCCCTCGGGGCCGGGGTCGCCAGTGTCGCGATCCTTGCCGCGCGGTCGTACGGCACCGCCGTCGGCAACTCCCGTGCCGCCGGGGCCGGTCGGGCCCCCCGTGGTACGGCCTTCCGCCGCGGCGCCGTCCCCTCCGCGGCCGGCTGCCGCCACCTCCTCCGGCACGGCGGCGTGCAGGAAGAACACCCGGTCGCAGCGGGAGAGCAGCGCGGGGCTGGTGGTGACCAGCAGCGAGGTCAGTCCGTCGCGTGCCCGCAACTCGCGCAGGCGGCCGGCGATACGGTCCTCCGTCGCCGCGTCCACGGCCGTGGTCGGGTCGTGCAGCACCAGCACCGGCGGGGCCGCCGCCAGAGCGCGGGCGAGGGCGACGCGCTGCCGCTGCCCGCCGGACAGGCTCTCCCCGCGGTCTCCTACGGGCGCCTGCGCGCCACCAGGCACCGTGTCGATCACCTGGTCCGCGAACGCCGCCCGGGTGCCGCGCTCCGCGGCCTTCGGGTCGGGCGCGAGCAGCGCGATGTTCTCCGCGATGGTGCCCGGGAACAGCACGGCATCATGCGGCGACACCAGCACCCGTGCCCGCAACTCCTCCAACGGCACCTCGCCCACCTCCTTTCCACCGATCTCGATCCGTCCCGCCCCGGGCTCGCCCTCCCGCACCAGCAACCCCGGAATCCGCCCGGCCAACCCGGGCACATCGACCACCAGCCCCGTCAACTCCCCACGCTCAGCCTCGAACGACACCCCCGCGAACCCACCGACCTCGACTCCCGCCACCACAACCCGCGCCCCCTGTCCCTCCGCCCACTCACCCGGGAGAAAGCCGTCCCGCACTTCCTCCCGCATCCCCACGACCTCGAGCACCCGCCCCGCCGACGCCACCGCCCGCGCATACGCCGCGCTCGCCCCCGAGACCACCTGCATCGGTCCCACCACGAATCTTGCCAATCCCAAAGCCGCCACAAACTCCCCCAAACCCATTCGACCCGAAAGTGTGAGCCACCCGCCCACTCCCGCGATCACCGTCAAGTACGCGCCGGTGAAAGCCGTTCCCACCGCCGACAGCAGCGACTGCGACGACACCGCCCGCAGCGACGCCCCCAACGCGGCCCGGCTGGCCCGCCCGTACTGTTCCGCCGCGGTCCGCTCCGCCCCGATTCCCTTGAGCACGCGCATCCCGCGCACCAGGTCCTCCGCGAGCACCGCGGCCTGCCCGGCCTCGTGCTGCTCGGTTCCGCTGTGCCGCCGCAACCGCCGCGCGACCCGGTCCTGCACGACCAGCAGCAGCGCCGTGCCGAGCAGGATCACCGCTCCCAGCGGCAGCGAGAACCACAGCAGCAGCGCCGTGGAGACCGCGAGCACCGCCACCGCCGCCACCGTCTGCGCGACGATCCCGGCGAACGCGCCGACCCGGCCGGCGTCGCTCGCCGCGCGGGTGAGCAGGTCGCCGGGGGCGAGCCGTATACCGCCGGTGGGGCGCAGCACCCGCTCCGTCACCCACATGCGCACCACGTGCCCGGTGTGCTGCTTGGCCCGCATGCTCGCCCGCGCGCCGAAGCGGTACGACAGCGACAGCAGCACGAAGTCCGCGGCGAGCACACCCAGCCACAGCGCGATCGCCCACCGGCTGCCACCCGCGACGGCCTGGCTCACCGTCGCGCCGACCAGCACCGGCACCATCGACTCGCCGAGCTGGTGCGAGCTGTAGAGCGCCGACGCGGCCACCAGGTCCCGACGCCGCGCCCGCAGCGCACCCCACAGCAGCGCGCGCGACGACGGCCACTCGACCGCGGGTGCCGCCGGCGGGGGCGCGGCGGGAGAGGGAGCGGCCGATTGCGGCGGTATCGGTGGGGCGTCGACTGTCACCAGACCGACCCTAAAGGCCCGTCCGGTGGCGTACGCGCACCACGAAGCCAAGCAGTATCGCTGACCGGCCACACCTGCCGCCCCGAAACCGATCCCGCCCAGCTCTTGAAAATGAAAACCAAAGTCGTATAGTGGGGGAATGGCCAGAAACGAACTGCGTCCCGTCGTCAAACTGCGGTCCACCGCGGGCACCGGCTACACCTACGTGACCCGCAAGAACCGCCGGAGCGACCCCGACCGCATGACCCTCCGCAAGTACGACCCCGTCGTGGGTCGACACGTCGACTTCCGTGAGGAGCGCTGAACACCATGAAGCCTGCGATCCACCCCGCCTACCGCCCCGTCGTCTTCCGCGACCGCGCCTCCGGCCACGCCTTCCTGACCCGCTCCACGCTCACCACCGACCGCACCGTCGAGTGGAGCGACGGCCGTGCCTACCCCGTCTTCGACGTGGAGGTCTCGTCGGCGAGCCACCCGTTCTACACGGGCACCCAGCGCGTCATGGACTCCGCCGGCCGCGTCGAGCGGTTCAACCGCCGCTACGGTCACGCGGCACCCGAAGAGCGGTGAGGACCCTGCCGCCCCACCGCCGGGGCGCGCGCTCGCGCCAAGCCGTCCCCGGACGGAGCAGGAACCCGGCCCGGCACGTCCGACGTGCCGGGCCGCGCCATGTCCTGGCACCCGGAGCATGTCCTGGCACCCGGGGTCCTCAGACGTCGCGACGCCGTATCACCACCACGGCGACGACCCCAGAGACGACCGCCCACGCCGCCAGTGCGATCCACGAACCGTGCACCGACGCCGGGTACTTCCCGAAGTCGATCGGCGCCGCCGGATTGGCGACCAGTCGACTCTGCGCGTCGCCCGGAAGCGTGTTCCCGATCTGCCGCAGCAGCTTGTAGCGGTCGCCCCCGAACAGCAGCGGCACCAGGAACAGCAGCGCCACCACCGCGACGACGGAGGCGGTCGCGTGGCGGAACACAGCGCCCAGTGCCATGCCGAGCAGCGCACACACGGGCGCGATCAGCGCATACGCGGCGACACAGCGTACGCACCCGGGATCGGTGATCGACAGGCCGACATGGCGCGAGGCCAGCATCGCGTTGCTGCCGAAGAAGGACACCGTGGACACCGTCGTCCCCATCACCAGCGTGACCGCGGTGACCACGACCAGTTTCGCGAGCGCCACCGCCCGCCGGTCGGGCACCGCCGCGAACGTCGTACGGACCATGCCGGTCGCGTACTCGCCGAACACGGTGATCGCGCCGACCACGGCCGCCGCGAGCATCACCAGGTCGGCGGAGATCTGGTTCAGGCCGTGGAAGATCGGGTCGTACGTCACCGGCCCGCGGCCCGGCATCGGTGGCGGCGGGTGGTCGATGTAGGTGAAGTCGGAGCGGACGGCGTTGAGGTTGACCACGACGGCGACCACGACGCACGACGCGAGCACCCAGTACGTCGACCGCAGCGACCGCAGCTTGATCCACTCGGCGGCGACGAGGTCGGTGAACCGGGGTCGGGGCCCGCCCCCGTCCGCCGAGAGGAGCGGATCACCGGACACGGCAGGGGACGCTGAACTCATCGGGTCTCTCCCGTCCGGTGCCCGGCCTCGGTCCCGGCCGGTGGCCCCGCCGGGTACTCGACGCTGTCGGCGGTCAACCGCAGGAAGGCGCTCTCCAACGACGACGACCTGGTGGCCAGTTCGTAGAGCGTGAGGCCGTGGTGCCCGGCGAGTTCGCCGATCCGGCGGGCGGGCAGCCCCGACACCTCGACCGCCTCCTCGGACTCGGACGCCTGCCGAACTGTCGCGCCCTCCTCCGCCAGCAGTGCCGTCAGCGCCGCCACGTCGGCGGTGCGCACGCTGACGACCGCGGCCCCGTGCGCTGCCCCCGACAGGGCCGCGAGGTGCTCGTCGGCGATCAGCCGGCCGCGCCCGATCACCAGGACCTGCTCGGCGGTGTGCTCGATCTCGCTCATCATGTGGCTGGAGACCAGCACCGTGCGGCCCTCCGCGGCGAGCCGGCGGAACAGGCCGCGTACCCACAGCACCCCTTCCAGATCAAGGCCGTTGAGGGGCTCGTCGAACAGCAGCACCCGCGGCTCCCCGAGCAGCGCCGCCGCGATGCCGAGCCGCTGCTTCATGCCCAGCGAGAAGCCGCCGATGCGCCGCCCGGCGGCCTTGCCGAGCCCCACCTCCTCCAGGACGTCGGCGACCCTGCCGCGAGGGATGTGGTTGCCGCGTGCCAGCGCCGACAGGTGCGCGGCGGCGCTGCGCCCGCCGTGCACGTCCTGGGCGTCGAGCAGTGCCCCCACGTGCCGCAGCCCGCGCGGGCGGTCGGCGAACGGCACTCCGTCGACCGTGACGGTGCCGCCGCTGGGGGCGGTCAGGCCGAGGATCATCCGCAGGGTGGTGGACTTCCCGGCCCCGTTCGGGCCGAGGAAGCCGGTGACCCGTCCCGGACGTACACGGAACGACAGGTCGTCGACGGCGACCGTGGCACCGTAGCGCTTGGTCAAGTGCGTTGCTTCGATCATGGCTTCACGGTGCCGGGAGCGCCGCCCGCCCCGCATCGGGCCGCGGGCCGCATTCCCGGGGCCGTGCACCAGCCCCCGGGACTACGCCTTCGGGCCAATGTGCCGCCCCGCCCCGGGCGCCTACGATCGGCGCATGCCCGCCGCATCCCGTGCTCCGACGCGTACGCCCCTGCTCAGGCGTCCGCCACTGGGCGTGTGGGTGGCCGTCTTCTGGGTGATGGTCGTCCTGGTGCGCAGCTTTCAGCGCCGCAACGAACTGGCCCACCTCACCAGCCTCAACGGCAACATCGAGGACGGCTCGCTCCTCGTCACCGCCCTTGTCACCACCTTCGTCGCCCTGCTGGTCTTCCGGCTGCCACTGGCGGCCCTGGTGGTCTCGCTGTCCGGGTCCGTCGCCGCCATCGGCACCGGCGTGCCCGAGACACCGGTCGTGCTGTTCCTGCTGGCCGCTGTCGTCATCGGCTACATCACCGCGACGCGCTCGCGCCTCATGTCGGTGGCCGGCGCCGTCCTCTCCTGCGTGGTCGTGCTCGTCAGCCAGGACAACGGCGCCGTGTGGGCGGCACTGATCGCCATCACGTTCGTCGCCTGGCTGGTGGGCAACACCGTCCGGCAGAGCCGTACGCACACCGAGGCCCTGCGCCGCCGCGCCACCCAGCAGGCGGTGACCGAGGAGCGGTTGCGGATCGCCCGCGAACTGCACGACATGGTCGCCCACAGCATCGGCATCATCGCCATCCAGGCCGCGTCGGCAGCCGCGTGATGGAGACCCAGCCCGCCGAGACCCGCAAGGCGCTGGACGCCATCGAGGCCACCAGCCGCGAGACCCTGTCCGGCCTGCGCCGCCTGCTCGGGGCACTGCGGGAGACCGACACCGACGGTGGCGAGCCGCCCCGCGACCCGGCGCCGGGCCTCGCCGACCTGGGCGGCCTCGTCACCACCACGCACGAGGTGGGCGTACGCGTCGAGGTCCGCTGGAAGGGGCAACGCCGCCCCCTGGCGCCCGACATCGACCTGTCGGCCTTCCGCATCGTCCAGGAGGCGGTCACCAACGTGGTCAGGCACTCGGGCACCCGCGACTGCGCGATCACCCTCGACTACCGGCAGGACGCGCTGCTGGTGGAGGTGGTCGACCTCGGTTGCGGCGGCCGGCCGTCCACGGCGAGCGGCGGCTACGGCATCGTCGGCATGCGCGAGCGGGTCAGCCTGCTGCACGGCGAGTTCAGCGCGGGCCCGCGGCCGGGCGGCGGCTTCCGGGTGGCGGCGCGGCTGCCGCTGCCGGCGGGTGACGCGGGCGCGGTGTCGACCGCGGAGACCGGTGGCCGCGCGGGTGCGCAGGAGCGTACGGAACCGGCGACGGATACGGCACCTGCCGGTGCTGCCGGTCCCGCGGGCGAGGAGTGCCTGCCCGTGAGCGTCACCGAGCCCGCTTCACCCGCCGGACGGGTTCGCGGATGATCCGCGTCCTCCTCACCGACGACCAGCCGCTGATCCGCACCGGTCTGCGCGTGCTGATCGCCGACACCCCGGACATCGAGGTCGTGGGGGAGGCGGGTGATGGCGCAGAGGCGGTGGCGCTGGCCGGGCAACTGCGCCCGGACGTCGCCGTGATGGACATCCGCATGCCCGGCATGGACGGTATCGAGGCCACCCGGCTGATCACGGGCGCGGCCGGCGACGGGACACGCGTGCTCGTCCTGACGACGTTCGACGACGACGAGTACGTGTACGCGGCGCTGCGGGCCGGGGCGAGCGGGTTCCTGCTCAAGGACATGCGGCTGGAGACCATCCTCGACGGCATCCGCGTCGTCGCGGCCGGCGACGGGCTGATCGCGCCCGCCGTGACCCGGCGGCTGATCGAGGAGTTCGCCCGGCGGGCGCCACTCGCCGGCGCACCGGCACGAGGACCGTCACGGGGAGGGGAAGCGGATCGGAGCGGGCGGCGCCGGGAGGCCGGGCACGGAGGGCCGGACGAGCCGGACGGGCAAGAGGGGCAGGACGAGCGACTGCGCGGCATCACCGACCGTGAACGGGAGGTGCTGACGCTTGTCGGACGCGGGATGTCCAACACCGAGATCGCGCAGACCCTGTTCATCAGCGTGGCGACGGCCAAGTCCCACGTGGCGCGGCTGTTCTCCAAACTCGGCGCGCGCGACCGGGTCCAGCTGGTGATCATCTCGTATGAGACAGGGCTCGTGGGCTGAATATCGGACTTCTCGTGCGGGCTGTGGATAACTTTGCGCACGGAGGTGGACGCAGCCCGTAACGTGGTTCTCGCGTGGTGCAGGGAGCGCCGCGTTCATTCCCGTCCGGGAAGCCGGGGATGACGGGGGATACCAGGGGTGCCGGGGGTAGAAATGGACGGGTTCGTTTTCGGAGAGTTCCGCGTGGTGGTCGGCGGCCGCGGCCACGGTGTGAGAGTGGAGCGCGCCGCGCCCGAAGGCGGTCGGCGAGGCGGGGGCCGAGGCGGCGGTGAGGGCGAAGCCGGCCCGGCTCAGCGCGTGCCGCGGCGGCGGGCGAACCATCCGCACACGGGCGCGGTGGGCACACTGGTGGGGCGGGAAGAGCAATTGGGGCTGATGCGCAGCGCCGTGCGATCGCGCCGCATGGTCGAATTCACCGCGAAATGCGGCTCGGGAAAGACCTCTCTGCTGCGCGCCGTCGCGCCGGATGCATACATCCGCGTCGGTGCCGCCGATCTTGAGGATTTCCTCCAGGACATGGTCCGCGAATTCTACGAGTACCCGCCGGGAGCACCCCGGTTGACCACGGACGAGTGCCGGCGCGCCCTCGAGCAGGTCGTCGCCGTGGTCGCGCTGGATGACGTGGGATACGGCCCGTTGCAGCTCGCCGATCTGCGGGACGCGTTACGCGGGTGCGCGGTGCTGATGGGCGCGGTCCGCCCGGGAATCGGGCGGCTCGGGGTGTCCCACCCGCTGCCCGGCCTCACCTCTGCGGACGCGATGACCTTGCTCTCCCGCGACCTCGACCGGATCGTCGCCGAGTCCGAACTGCCGCACGCGCGACGACTGGTGGCCGTGGTCGGCGGCAGACCGCTCGCATTGCGCCAGGCCGCCGCGCTGGTGCGGCACGAAGGCCGCCGCTTCGCCGAGTTGGCGCAAGAGGTCGAGCTGGACCCGGGAGTGCTCGACGAGTTGGCGATCGCCGCGCTCGACCCGGAGTCCAAGCGCGCGTTGGCCGTGCTCGCACTGCTCGGCGGCGCTCACCTGCCCGCCCGACTGGTCGCGGCGATGGCGGAAGTGCCGGCCGGCGCCGAGCGGTTCGACCGCCTGTGCGCGCGGGGGCTCGCCGAGAAGCGCGGTGACCGCTTCGGCCTGCCGACCGGGCTCCCCGAGCCCTACCTGCGACTGCTCCACCGCCACCTCGACTTCGGCGTCTCGCTGCGGGCCCTCGGCAACTGGATCGAGGCGCGCGACCCGTGCGGCGCCGAGGCGAGGCAGGCAGCGGACGCGGCGGTGCCCTTGCTGGACACGGCGGCCGGCCGCCGCGAATGGGACACGGTGATCGCGCTCGCCGCGATCGTGGAGCCGGTGCTGTGTATCCAGGGGCACTGGAGGTCCTGGCAGCGGACGTTGGAGATCGGGCGCATCGCGGCCCTCGAACTGCCGGACGCCGTGGCGGAGGCCCACTTCGCCCACCAGGAGGGCACACTCCATCTCCTGGAAGGCCGTCCGGATGCGGCCAGGGACGCGCTGGCCCACGCGTTGGAGCTGCGCACCCGCTACGCGAGGGCCGCGGACGGCAGCGCGGCGGAGGAGACCCGGGCCAACCTCGCGCTCGTCGCGGACGATTGCGGCGACTGGCGAGGTGCGGGCGGCGCGGGCGTCCCGCGGGCCTCTCTCGGCGGTCGGCTGGCGGGCATGGGCCGTGCGGCGAGCCGCCGGGCGCGGGCCCGGGCACGTCGGCGGCGCAGAGCACTCGTGGGAATGGGCGCGGCGACCGTGGTCCTCGCGGCCGGTGTGGCGGTCGCGGTCGGCGCCGTCGGGAGGGACGCGCTGGGCGGAGCGGGCGGCTCGGGCTGGCACCACAACGCCTCGGCGGCCGGGGCCAAGGGCGGCTCGGCGGCGTCGGGCGGCCTGCCCAGCGCCCACCGGATCGACGGCGGCACCAAGGACCAGGGCGCCCCCGGCGGCACCCTCCCCACCGGGTCCGACGACCCGGCCGACCCGGGCGCCGCACTGAAACCCCTCACGATCAAGGGCACGGGAGACTACGGCGACGTGCACGCGGGTTCGGCCGGCGCCGCCCCGGTCGCCAAGCTGACCATCACCAACCCGAACGGCAGCCCGGTCCCGCTGGACGCGATCAGCCTGTCCGCCCCCTCCGACTTCGCCATCACCACGGGCTCGTGCCACACCGGCGAGGGCATGTCGCCCGGGTTCCTCGACGACGAGGCGGGCGGTGGTCCGGCACCGGCCAAAGGGCTGGCGGCGGGCACCAGTTGCAGCGTGAGCGTGCGGTTCGCGCCCACCGCGCTCGGCAGGCGCGCCGACACCCTCACGGTCAGCTACGGCAAGGACGGCAGGAGCACCGCCCGTCTCACCGGCCGCGCCTTCGCCACGGTCAAGGTGACCGTCACCCCGGACACGGGCGGCCGGCGACACGGTTACGTCGACATCGCCGCCGACGGAACCACCACCAAGTGCGACCAGCCCACGCCCTGCACGGTCCGCTACTTCGACGCGAAGGCCCCGCTCTCCCTCAAAGCCCACGGCGACTTCGCGGGCGCCGACAGCTCCGGCGCCGCCGGGGACAGCGGCGGCACAGCCGGCGCGAGCGGTAGCGGCAGTTCGAGCACGGCGGGGAGCATAGGCGGCGCGGGCGACGCGGGCGATTCGAGCACGTCCGGGGGTTCCGGTGCGTCCGGCGGATCGTCCGGGGCCGGCGGCACCGTGAGCGAGCCGTATCAGCCGGACACCTGGACCGGTCCGTGTGCCGGTTCGGTGGACGAGTGCGACCCCACCCCGGGTGGCGACGTCACCACCAGCGTGCACTTCGCCCTGGGCAGCTCATGACTCCTTGGTTCCGAACTCGGCCGCGGGGCACGGCAGTTTCCGGAGGCACGGGTGCGGGCCCGCACAGCGGCTCGCCATGTCCCCGGTCCGCAGGCCCGCCTGTCCGACCGGCTCGGTGCGAAGACCGGCCCGACCGGCGCCCGCCCGAGCCGACCGCCACACCGAGCAGCCGAGCCCACCGAGCCCGGCCGGCCCCACCATCAGGCGGTGGCCCACGCCTCCTCCGCGGTGGTCACCGGCGCCCCTGTGCGCGCGGACTCCTCGACGGCCAAGGCGAGCAGGTGGTCCTGGCAGCCCTCGGCCAGCGGGTAGGGCTCGGGCCCCTCGCCGCGCACCCAGGCGCCGGTCCGGCACAGCAGGTCCACCACCGCGAGGTCGTCCTCGGACAGGCTCGCGCCGACGTAGTCGTTGCGCCACACCACGCGGCCGTCGAAGGAGATGTGGTGCACCTCGGCGCCCTCGAGGTTGAGGTCGGTGCCGGTGCGGCGGCGGACCAGCGCGGACTCCACCGGGGTCCGCGGGTCGGCCATCCGCACCACGCTGTCGTCCACGATCTCGCCGAGCGAGCCGCGGACGACGACCCGGCGGGCGCGCAGCGGGTTCCACCACTGGTTGTCGGTGAAGTCGTACAGGCCGGTGCGGCCGGCGCCGAAGTCGATCAGGGCGAGGGTGGTCGTCGCGTCTTTGGGCGTCAGGTCGTCCGACCAGCCCTTGGGGGAGAGCGGGTCGGCCAGCGGTGCGGTGAAGGCGCGCGCGGTCACCGTCGCCGGCCCGAAGCCGACGCCGAGGGTGTGCCGGATCAGGGACATCGCGTGGTACATGTGCGTGGAGGAGAGCTGGACCGAGGTGGCCGCGCCGATCACCCCGTCGCGGACGAGGGCGATCCGGGCCGCGTGCCCGGGCATCAGCACGTACTGCTCGGCGACCTGCACCAGCGCGCCGCCGTCCGCGGCCGAAGCCGAGTCCCCGTCCCCGCCGGTAGCGGCGCGGCGGGCGCCGCCCACCGCGCTCCACAACTCCCGGAGCCCCGCCGCGTCCGGCGCCGGCGGCGTCTCGGCCAGCACCGGCACGCCCTGCTCCACCAGGTCCCGCACCGCTCCGGGAGTCACGTCCCAAGGCACCGACGGGATCACGAACTCCGGTTCGGCCGCGAGCAGTTCGTCGACCGTACGGTAGGCGGGCACGCCCCATGCCGTGCGGACCTGCTCGGCCCGTTCCGCCGAGCGGGTCACCACCCCGGCCACCGCGAGCCGCTCGGGCAGTGCCCGGGCGAGCCGTACGAAGAACTCCGACCGCCAACCGCTACCGACAATGCCGAACCGTATCGGCGCCGCGTCCACGTCACCCATCGCGCCGGCCTCCAGCCGCTCGCTTGCCCGCGGGCACGTCACCGTCCCGCCTCACTGCTGGAAAACCATACGGTCAACGCCCCACGCACCGACATCCGGTCCCGCCACCCGGTACCGGCAGCCCACCGCGGCGGGTGCCCCCATCGGGCCGCACGGGTACGCAAGGCAACCCGGGCCGACCCGGGCGCGGCTCACCCTGTGCGTCGCCGGGGCGCTACTTCAGCAGTCGCGACATCCGCCGGTCCGCCAGCGGCTTCCCACCGGTCTGGCAGGTCGGGCAGTAATTGAGCGCCGAGTCGCTGAACGACACCTCGCGAACGGTGTCCCCGCACACCGGGCACGGCTCGCCCTTGCGCCCGTGCACCCGCAACCCGCTCTTCTTCTCGGCCTTCAGATCCCGCAGCGGCAGCCCCCGCGAGCGCTCCACCGCGTCCCGCAGCGTGCTGCCGATCATGTCGTACAGCAGCGCCGCCTCCTGCCCCGACAGTTTCGCGGCGAGCTTGTACGGCGACATCTTCGCCGCGTGCAGGATCTCGTCCGAGTAGGCGTTGCCGATCCCCGCGATCACGCTCTGGTCGCGCAGCACCCCCTTGATCTGCCGCCGCTCGCCCGCCAGCAGCCGCGCGAACGCCTCGGGGGTGAAGTCCGCCGCCAGCGGGTCCGGCCCCAGCCGCGCCACGCCCGGCACCTCCGCCAGGTCGTGCACCACGTAGACCGCCAGCCGCTTCTGCGTGCCGAACTCCGTCACGTCGAAGCCGGTCCCGGCCGGCTCCGCGAGCCGTACCCGCAGCGCCAGCGGCCCCTTGCCGGGCCGGGGCGGCGCGTCGGGCAGGTTGTCGTTCCAGCGCACCCAGCCCGCCCGCGCCAGGTGCATCACCAGGTGCAGGTCGCCGGCCGCCAGGTCGAGGAACTTGCCGTGCCGCGCGACCGCGTCGAACGCCCGCCCTTCCAGGTCCGCGACCCCCGGGCGGTACGTCTTGAGGGCGTTCACCGCCAGCGGGTACACCCGCTCGACGGTCCGCCCCACCAGGTGGTCGTCGAGAAACCAGCGCAGCGCTTCGACCTCGGGCAATTCAGGCATACCCCCTATGATGCCTCCGCGTCCCGCGCTTCCCCGGCCTGAGCTTCCCCGGCCCGCGCGCTCCCGTCACGCGCTGTCCCGTCCCACACTGCGTCGTTCCGCGCGTTCCCGTCACGCCGTTCAAGGGTGGCGAGGAAGCTCTCCGCCGCGTCCTGGACCCGGGCCCGGTCGCCGGTGGCGAGCAGGTCGAGCAGCAGGCCGCGGATCGTCGCGATCACGAGCGTGGCCGTGCGTTTCGCGGTCACCGGGTCGGTGCCGGGCCCCTGCGTCTCGCACAGCGCGTTCATCCAGTCGGCGACCACCCGGTCCAGGAACTCCGCGAACTGCTCCGGCGCCTGGAGCGCGCGCCCGTAGACGGCGAAGAACAGCCTGAACTCCGCCCCCTGCCGCGGGTCCGAGGTCCGGGTCCAGACCGCGCGCACCGCCGTCGCCAGGTCGGGCTGCTCGCCGAGGGTGTCGTTGGTGGCCGCGAAGATGCGCTCCCGCAGCCGCCCGAGGATGGCCTCCAGCATCTGCTCCTTGGTGCCGAAGCGGTGCACCAGGGTCGTGGTCGACACGCCGAGCGCGGCGGCGACCGGCCGCCACGACAGCTCGGAGAACCCGTGCTCGACCGTGTAGTCCACCACCGCGTCGAGCAGCTCCGCCCGCCGCTGATGGTCGACCGGGCGCCCCGCCATCGCTTCCTCCTGCTGCTCCCGTACACGGCCCGCCGCCCCCGGCGCTTCCGCCGCCGGGCGTGGCCTCGGTTTGACATTTCTGGTACGACTGTACACAGAATATTTCTAGCACGACCGTACAAATAATAAGACCCTCTGGAGGTTCCCCGTGCACGTCTTCGTCACCGGAGCATCGGGCTGGATCGGCCGCGGGCTCGTTCCCGACCTGATCGCCGCCGGCCACAAGGTCACCGGGCTGGCCCGTTCCGACAACTCGGCCCGCGCCCTGCGCGACGCGGGCGCCGAGGTCCGCCTCGGCTCGCTCGACGACCTCGACACCCTGCGCAGTGCCGCCGCCGACTCCGACGGCGTCGTCCACCTCGCCTTCAAGCACGACATCGCCTTCGCGGGCGACTTCGCCGGGGCCACCGGCGCCGACCGCGCGGTAATCGAGACCTTCGGGGAGACCCTGGCCGGCACCGGCAAGCCGTTCGTCATCGCCTCCGGCATCCTCGGCGTGCTCGGGCTCCCGCCCGGCGCCGTCGCCACCGAACGCGACGGGCCGGCCGCGCCCGCCGCGGAGCAGGGCGCCCCGATCGCCGGCGCCAACGCGCGGATCGCCAACGCCCACTACACGCTCGCCCTCTCCGACCGCGGCGTACGCTCCTCGGTCGTACGGCTGCCCCCGGCCACGCACGGAAACGGCGACAACGGGTTCATCCCGACCGTGATCGGCTTCGCCCGCGAGAAGGGCGCGGCCGCCTACGTCGGCGACGGCGCCAACCGCTGGCCGTCGGTCCACCGCGACGACGCCGCCCGCCTGTTCCGCCTCGCGCTGGAGTCCGCGCCGGCCGGGTCGGTGCTGCACGCGGTCGGCGACGAGGGCGTACCGATCCGCGAGGTCGCCGAAGTCCTCGCCGAACGCCTCGGCATCCCCGCGGTCTCCGTCCCGCCCGAGCGGGCCGGGGAGTACGTCGGCTGGCTCGGCGGTTTCTGGGGCACCGACGGCCCCGCCTCGGCGCGGCTCACCCGCGACCTGCTCGGGTGGGAACCGACCCGCCCGGGCCTGATCGCCGACCTCAAGGAGGGCCACTACTTCGCATGACGCCCCCGGTCCGCCTCGCCTGACGCGCCGGCGCACCCTCCAGCCCCGGCGCCGTACAATCGCCACTCCGGTCGGGCCGCCCCGCGAACCCGGCCCGCCCGGATCGGCGAACCCGCCGACGAAGAAGGTGACTTGCCGGTGCGCCACCACGACCGACGCCACGACCACGACCGACGCCACGACCACGACCGCGGGACCACCGCGATGCCCGACCGGTCGGCCGCGCCATGACCGCCCCGACTCCCGGCGCGCTCCACCACGTCGAACTCTGGGTCCCCGACCTCGACCGTGCGATCGCGTCGTTCGGCTGGCTGCTCGAAGCCCTCGGCCACACGCCCTTCCAGCACTGGGACCGGGGACGAAGCTGGCAGCTCGGTACGACCTACCTCGTCATCGAGCAGTCCCCGGACCTCACCGCAGCCGCCCACGACCGCTGCCGTCCCGGCCTGAACCACCTGGCGTTCCACGTCGCCGACCCGCCCACCGTCGAGGCGCTGGCCGCCGAGTCCCGCCACCACGGCTGGCGCCTGATGTTCCCCGACCGCCACCCCCACGCCGGCGGCCCGGACCAGTACGCCGCCTACCTGGAGAACGACGACGGCTTCGAGGCCGAACTCATCGCGATCCCCTGACCACCGCCCCCGACCCGAGCATCCGGCTTGCGCACCAGTTCGCACGCGAAGCCGACGACTTTCGGAGAGACCCCTGTCGGTCGTGCGGTGGCCCGGCATCCCACTCGGTGACGGGGCGCCGTCGTACGCGAGGATTCCCCGCCCGACTACGGCATAGGGACCGTCTCGGTGATCTCCGCGGCACCGCCCACGCGTACCAGCGGGCCCGAGGGGCCCTGCTCCGTGGTGGCCGTGATCGTGGAGGGGCTGCCGAGCGAGTCGCCCATGTCCACGGCGATGTCGGTGATGCCCCGACCGGCCAGGTCGGCGGCCAGGCAGGCGGTGCTGTTGGCGTTGGCGATGTCCTCCGCCACGCCGATCGACGGGGCGAACATGCGGGCGGCGACGCGGCCGTTGGGGGTCGGCACGGAATAGACGTAGCAGCCCAGCAAACCGAGACGGTCACAGCCGGCCCTGAGCCGTGCGAGGTCCGGGTCGAGCGCCGCGAGAGCCGACCGCGTGGTGACGGGTACCAGCAACCGAGGCCGTCCCACCGAGGCTACGCGGATACCCGGCGCGAGCGAGTCCGCGGTGACCCCGAGCGCGGGCAGGACGAGTTCGCGCTCGACGGGCGTGGCCTCGCGCAGGTCCACAGGGCCGGGCTCGAACGCCGCCCTGAACTGCGCCTTCTCCCGTAGACACCAGCCGGAGAAGACCCGCCCCGCCGTACGAAGCGTGGCCAGGTACTCCGCGCCCCCGGCGCGTTCGGCGAGGAACGCCAACGCCGCAACCGTTCCATGGCCGCAAGCGGGCAGTTCCCCCTCGGCGGTGAAGAAGCGCAGCGACACCCGGGGCACACCCTGCCGACCGTCGTCCACCGAGACGAAGACGGCATGCGACGTCCCCGCCGTCACCGCCACACGCCGGCGCTCCTCATCGGTCAACGCCACGTCGTCCACCACCGCGGTGGGGCTCCCCCCTCGACCTCCACGCACACAAGCGCGAACGATCACCACAGCCGGCCCCCGCGCACCCATCAACTCTCCTCCCCCGAAGCCCGAACATGCGCCACCCGCCAAGCCCGCAACGCATCGCGCCCCGTCATGGAAGGCACGGCCGAGGACGTCGCTGTCCCGGGTCGCCGGGCGCCGAACTGGCGGCGCGGGCGATACGAGCCCGTTGACGCAGAGATCCCCAGGCCGGCGAAGTGCTGACCTGGGGAATCTCCGGGACCGGGGACCCTGGGACCCCGGCGCACCCGACCTCGCGGTTTAGATGTCGAAGTAGAGCTCGAACTCGTGCGGGTGGGGGCGGAGCTGGAGGGGGGCGATCTCGTTGGTGCGCTTGTAGTCGATCCAGGTCTCGATCAGGTCGGAGGTGAAGACGCCGCCGGCCTGGAGGTACTCGTTGTCGGCCTCGAGGGCCTCGAGGACCGCGGGGAGCGAGGTCGGGACCTGGGCGACGCTCGCGTGCTCCTCGGGGGCGAGCTCGTAGAGGTCCTTGTCGATCGGCTCAGCCGGCTCGATCTTGTTCTTGACGCCGTCCAGGCCCGCGAGGAGGAGCGCGGAGAAGGCGAGGTAGGGGTTGGACGACGGGTCCGGCGCACGGAACTCGACGCGCTTGGCCTTCGGGTTGGAGCCGGTGATCGGGATGCGCATCGCGGCGGAGCGGTTGCGCTGGGAGTACACGAGGTTCACCGGGGCTTCGAAGCCGGGCACCAGGCGGTGGTAGGAGTTCACCGTGGGGTTGGTGAACGCCAGCAGCGAGGGGGCGTGCTTGAGGATGCCGCCGATGTAGAAGCGGGCGGTGTCGGACAGGCCCGCGTAACCCTGCTCGTCGTAGAAGAGCGGGGTGCCGCTCTGCCACAGCGACTGGTGGACGTGCATGCCGGAGCCGTTGTCACCGAAGATCGGCTTGGGCATGAAGGTGGCGGTCTTGTTGTTGCGCCAGGCGACGTTCTTGACGATGTACTTGAACAGCATCAGGTCGTCGGCCGCGGCGAGCAGCGTGTTGAACTTGTAGTTGATCTCGGCCTGACCGGCGGTGCCGACCTCGTGGTGCTGGCGCTCCACCTGGAGCCCGGCCGCTTCGAGTTCGAGGGAGATCTCGGCGCGCAGGTCGGCGAAGTGGTCGACCGGCGGGGCGGGGAAGTAGCCGCCCTTGTAGCGGACCTTGTAGCCGCGGTTGTCCTCGGTGGCGCCGGTGTTCCACGCGGCCGCCTCGGAGTCGATGTGGTAGAACGACTCGTTCGCGGAGGTCTGGAAGCGGGCGCTGTCGAAGACGTAGAACTCGGCCTCGGGACCGAAGTACGCGGTGTCGGCGATGCCGGTGGAGGCGAGGTACGCCTCGGCCTTCTTCGCGACGTTCCGCGGGTCACGGCTGTACTGCTCGCCGGTGATCGGGTCGTGGATGAAGAAGTTGATGTTCAGCGTCTTGTCCCGCCGGAACGGGTCGACGCGGGCGGTCGACAGGTCCGCGCTCAGCGCCATGTCGGACTCGTGGATCGCCTGGAACCCGCGGATGGACGAGCCGTCGAAGGCCAGTTCCTCGGTCGGGTCGAACGTCGAGACCGGGACCGTGAAGTGCTGCATCACGCCGGGCAGGTCGCAGAAGCGGACGTCGACGAACTTGACGTCCTCGTCCTTGATGAACTTGTTGACGTCGTCGGCGTTCTGGAACATCCAACTCCTCCTAGGCCCGGCCCCGCGGGTCGGGTTGGCGATCGAGATGTGCGGCCAGTGCGGTGGCGCACACTGCCCTGACCTTAGGGATCAGGGATTTCTCCAGCATGACCCATTTGTTTCGCAGAGGTTAACCGCGATGCCCCGGAATCGCCCCCGGCCGCCCGCCGCCCAGCGTCCGCAAGGGCAGCCGGGAGGGGCGTCAGGTGCCCGCCCGGTGGTCCGTTCGTGCGCGGGGTTACCGTGGATGCCGTGGACAACAGGGAAGTAGTGGGATCGTGGCTCTCCGGGCCGCGCGCGGCCGCGGAACAGATGGGCGTGGAGTTCGGCTACCGCGGTGAGCGGCTGGGCCTGCCCGAGGACGGACCGGGGTCCATCGCCTCCATCGGCCGCCGGGTCGCGGCGATCTTCATCGACTGGGTGCTGTGCGTGGTGATCGCATACGGCCTGATCGCTCACCGTAATGTGCACACCGCGAACAACTGGGCGCTCGTCGTCTTCGGCGCGGTCAGCCTGATCGGGCTCGCGCTGGTGGGCAGCACCCCGGGGAAACTCATCACCCGGCTGCGGGTGATCGGCGTTGACGGCCGCCGGCTCAGCCCGCTCGCCGCGCTGATCCGTACGGTGCTGCTGCTCCTGGTCGTCCCGGCGGTGGTCTGGGACCGCGACACCCGGGGGCTGCACGACAAGGCCGCCAAGGCGGTCCAGGTCCGGATCTGACGGCGGGACGCGGGAACGGGAACGCGAGGACGGGGAACGCGGGAACGGGAACGCCGGAGCACGCCCCGGGAACGTGAGAACGGGAACGCGCCGACACGAAGCGCGCGGACGCACGAAAAGGGGCGCCGGGATCTCCCCGGCGCCCCTTCGGCGTGTTCGGCTTCGGCAGGCGAAGCGGCTCGGCTTCCGACGGGCGAAGCGCTCCGCTCCGCCGGGCTGAGCGCTCAGCGCCCGCGCGGCATCCGCATGCCCTTCGGCATCGGGCCCTTCGGAATCGGCATGTTGCTCATCAGGTCCCCGAGCGCCCGCAGCCGGTCGTTCACCTCGGTGGTCTTCGGACCGCTCAGCGACCGCGGCAGCCGCAGCAGCGTCGTACGGATCTTCTTCAGCGGGAGCTGGCCCTCGTCGTCACCGACGATGTAGTCGTGCACCGGTACGTCGTAGACGACCCGGGCGACCTTCTTCTTCTCGGCGGCCAGCAGCCCCTTCACCCGGTTCGGGTTGCCCTCGCCGACCAGGACGATGCCGGCCTTGCCGACCGCCCGGTGTACGACGTCCTGGCTCTTGTTCATCGCCACCGCGGGGGTCACGGTCCAGCCCCGCACGTTCTGCAGCACGGCGGCTGCCGCGCCCGGCTTGCCGTCGAGCTGCCCGAAGGCGGCCCGCTCGGCCCGGCGGCCGAAGACCACCGCGGTCGCCAGCAGGCCCACCAGGAGGCCCAGGATGCCCGCGTAGATGGGGTGGTTGATCAAGAAGCCGAGGGCGAGGATGACACCGAAGGTGACGATTCCCACAGCCGCAAGGACAAGACCGATCTTCGAGTCGGCCTGCCTGGTCATCTTGTATGTCTGGACGATCTGCGCGAGCCGTCCAGAACTGCTCTCGGATGTTTCCTTCCTCGCCATGTGGCAAGGATACGTGGCCTGTCGGTACGCCGTCACCGCGGCCGGGCGGCTCCGCCGCGCTCCGCGCCCGCGAGCGCCGCGATCTCGTGCTCGGCCTCGCGCCGGTCCTTGGCGCGCTGCCGGTCCGCCACGACGGCCGCCCATGCGTTCCTGCGGGCGGTCTGCTGGCCGCCGCTCAGCAGAAAGGTCTCCACGGCGCGCAGCGCGCCCGCCACCGGCACCGCCGGGGCATGCCGCCGACCGCGGCGGAAAAGGGTCCGGCGGCCGGTCAGGAGGCGGCCGGGAACGTGCACCTGCTCGGACGACGACGGCATGGCGTCCCCTCGGGAGGAAGGAGGAAGGCGGTGGACGGAGCGGGAAGAGCGGCGGTACGGGTCTGGCGGCAGTACGGGGCCTGGCGGACGTACGGCGGTGCGGGACCTACGGCGGTGCGAAACCTGCGGTGCGGGACCTGCGGCGGTACGGAACGCGTGCGGTGCGGGACCTACGACGGCGCCGCGGTGCCCGACACGACAACGGTGCGGCGAGAACAAGTCTCGCCACACCGTGTTACCAGCCGGTGACCTTCCGGTCAATCGCGTATGAAAGCCGCACCGCCGGCGTGTGCCGGGGCGTCCTGGCCGGCCCGCCGGTCGATGGCCTGCTGGAAGAGCCGCCCGGCGCGGTACGACGAACGCACCAGCGGCCCGGACATCACACCCGCATAGCCGATCTCCTCGGCCTCCTCCTTCAGCTCCACGAACTCCGCCGGCTTCACCCAGCGCTCCACGGGGTGGTGCCGTGCCGAGGGCCGCAGGTACTGCGTGATGGTGATCAGCTCGCAGCCCGCGTCGTGCAGGTCCTGCAGCGCCTGGCTGACCTCCTCGCGCTCCTCGCCCATCCCCAGGATCAGGTTGGACTTGGTGACCAGGCCGGCCTCGCGGGCGCGGGTGATCACCTCCAGCGAGCGCTCGTAGCGGAAGCCTGGGCGGATGCGCTTGAAGATCCGCGGCACCGTCTCCACGTTGTGCGCCAGGACCTCGGGGCGGGCGCCGAAGACCTCGGCGAGCTGCGCGGGCTCGGCGTTGAAGTCGGGGATGAGCAGCTCGACCTTGGTACGGCCGCCCGCGCGGTCCGCGGTCATCGCGTGGATGCGCCGGACGGTCTCCGCGTAGAGCCAGGAGCCGCCGTCCTCCAGGTCGTCGCGGGCGACGCCGGTGATGGTGGCGTAGTTCAGGTCCATGGTGAGCACGGACTCGCCGACCCGGCGCGGCTCGTCGCGGTCGAGGGCCTGCGGCTTGCCGGTGTCGATCTGGCAGAAGTCGCAGCGCCGCGTGCACTGGTCGCCGCCGATGAGGAAGGTCGCCTCGCGGTCCTCCCAGCACTCGTAGATGTTGGGACAGCCCGCCTCCTGGCACACGGTGTGCAGGCCCTCGCTCTTCACGAGTTTCTGCATCTGCGTGTACTCGGGACCCATCTTCGCCCGGGTTTTGATCCACTCGGGCTTGCGCTCGATGGGGGTCTGGCTGTTGCGGACCTCAAGGCGCAGCATCTTGCGTCCGTCGGGTGCGACTGCAGACACGACCGGCTCCCTCTAAAGCTTCGATTCTACGGCGAACACCAGGGTACGCCCGTACTTCCCACGGCTCATCATCGATGCAACCTGCGGCATGGACGGGGCATTCCCGTCCGCGCCGGGCCGCCGTCCGCTCGGCTCGGACCGCGCCGGGCCGACGCCGTCCCGTCGGCTCACACCGCGCGGGGCAGCGGGACGGCCGTGCCGAGCACCGCGGCGAGGTGCTTCTCGACCACCGGCAGCACCTCGGCCACCGGCACGTCGCGGCCCAGTTCGGCCGAGAGCGAGGTGACGCCCGCGTCGCGGATGCCGCACGGCACGATCCGGTCGTACCAGGTGTTGTCGGGGTTGCAGTTGAGCGCGAAGCCGTGCATGGTCACGCCCTTCGCGACGCGGATGCCGATCGCGGCGAGCTTGCGGTCCTCGCGGCGCTGGCCGGCGTTGGAGGGGGCGTACTCCGGGCCGTTCAGCCGCGGGTCGAACTCCTCGTCGGCCAGCCGCGGGTCGAAGTCCAGGGTCAGACCGCCCGGGCGCTGCTCCACGGGGTCGCCCAGCACCCACACGCCGCTGCGCCCCTCCACCCGCGAGGTCTCCAGGCCGAAGTCGGCGGCCACCTGGATCAGCGCGTCCTCCAGCCGGCGGACGTGGGCGACCACGTCGACGGGGCGGGGGAGCTTCATGATCGGGTAGCCGACGATCTGGCCGGGGCCGTGCCAGGTGATCTTGCCGCCGCGGTCGACGTCGACCACGGGGGTGCCGTCGAGGGGGCGCTCGTTGTCGGCGGTGCGGCGGCCGGCGGTGTAGACCGGCGGGTGTTCGAGCAGCAGGCAGGTGTCGGGCACCTCGTCGAGGAACCGGGCCGCGTGCACACGGCGCTGCTCCTGCCACGCTTCCTCGTACTCGACGGCGTCGGCGCCGAACCCCAGGTGGACGAAGCGCAGTTCGCTCACGGCTACTCCTACTCCTCTGCGGTACGCGACGGAGGCGCGTTGCCGGCCACGGCTGGTGGTGCGGCCGGGCGCACCTCAGCCACTGTACGGCGGCGCGCGGAGGGGCTGTGCCGCGGGCCCTGCGCGGCCCGGGTCCGGCCACCTCCCGACCACCGCCGCGACCGCGATCCCGCCGCACAGGAACTGTCCGGAATGCGACCAGTTGTAGTCCATTCGGGCGAATATACGGCTCTTACGGTGAGCTTCCCGGCACTGACCGTTACATTCACGCCGTTCTTGAGACCGCCCAGAGGAAGTGGACCGTACTGCCGATGACGGACCGCCCCACGCAGCGAACGCCGAACCTTCCGACCAGCGCGGCGCCCCGCCAGGCGCGTACCGAACGGCAGAACCGAGCCAACACCAAACTCGCCGAGATCATCGCGGAAGCAGGCTTCTCGCATGCGGGACTCGCCCGCCGGGTCAACCAACTCGGCGTCGAGCACGGCCTCGACCTGCGCTACGACAAGACGTCGATCACCCGCTGGCTGCGCGGGCAGCAACCCCGCGGCACCACGCCGGCGCTGATCGCGGAGGTCTTCACGCAGCGGCTCGGCCGCCGGCTGGCCGCGCCCGACCTCGGGCTCGACGCGTGCGCGCCGGTCTACGCCGGGCTGGAGTACGCGGCCACGCCCGAGGAAGCGGTGGACATCGTCAGCGGGCTGTGGCGCAAGGACACCGGGAACCAGGCCGAGTTGCGGAAGATCGCGTTCACCCCGGCGGGACTGGTGGTGCCGAGCCGGGACTGGCTGATCGGGCGGGCCGACGAGCGGGTGGGGCAGGGGCCGCAGCATCCGGTGGCCCCGGTGCCGTCCGTGGCGGCGGAGGCGGACCCTGCGGACGCCGACGGGGAGCGCCCGGCCGGGGCGGAGGAGCCCGGGGGCGGGGCCGTGGCGATCCAGGGCGCCTGGGCGGCCCGGGCCGTGCGGGTGCCGACGCAGAGCCGCGGGGCGCGCGAGGGCGAGCCGGTCGTGCTGCTCGGGGGCCATGCGGGAGCGAGGGCGGGCGGTGGCGTGCCCGGTCGGGTCGGCGCGGGCGACATCGCCGCCGTACGCGCCGTCGGCGACCTCTTCCGCTCCCTCGACCACGCCTACGGCGGCGGGCACGCCCGGCAGGCCCTCGTCCGCTACCTGGAGCACGAGGCCGAGCCGCTGCTGCGCGGGTCCTACGGCGAGGCGCTCGGCCGCCGGCTGTTCGCCTCCGTCGCCGACCTCACCCGGCTCGCCGGGTGGACCTCGTACGACATCGGGGCGCACGGCCTCGCACAGCGCTACTTCGTGCAGTCGCTGCGGCTGGCGCAGGCGGCCGGGGACCGGGTCTACGGGAGCTACGTCCTGGTCACGATGAGCCGTCAGGCCGTCTACCTCGGGCACGGGCGCGAGGCGGTGCAACTCGCCCGGGTCGCCCAGCAGGGGGTCGGGTCGGGGGCGCCCGCGGTCGTGCACGCGCTGATGCACGCGGCCGAGGCGCGCGGGCACGGGCTGATCGGGGAGGCGCGGGCCTGTGCGGGGGCGCTGGCGCGCGCCGAACGGTCGCTGTCCGCCGCCCGCGGCGGGGACGAGGTGCCCGGGTGGGCGCGGTTCTTCGACGAGGCGCAGCTCGCGGACGAGTTCGCGCACTGCCATCGGGACCTGCGGCAGTACCGGGCGGCGGTGCAGTACGCCGAGCGGTCGTTGCAGCTCAGGGCGGCGGCGTACGCACGCAGCAGGTTGTTCTGCCGCACCGTGCTGGCGTCCGCGCGGCTCGGGCTGGGCGAGGTGGAGGTCGCCTGTGCGCACGGGGTGGAGGTCGTTCGCGGGGCGAGCGAGATGAGGTCGGTCCGCGCGGGCGAGTACGTCCGGGAGTTCCGGGGGCGGTTGGAGCCCTTCCGCGACACGGTCGCCGTCCGCGCGTTCCTTGACCGCGTGGCCGCGTTACCGCGCTGATCGACCGCGTGGCCGCGTTACCGCGCTGACCTCCCCGCCCTCCCTCCATCGCCGGGCGGCTCCACCTGTGCCTCCGGGGGTGGACACGGGGGATTTCCGGCCCGGGGGGACCTGGGAGCGTACGGGGCCAGGCGGACTCGCCCGCCCCCGTGCGCCCCGCTCGCCACCCCGGGACGGGATCACCCCGGGAAACCCGTCGCGAGGTCGCGGAGTGCGGCCGCGGCGGCGCGGCGGCCGGAGAAGAGGGCGCCCTGGATCGTGGAGGTGTCGCGGTGGTCGCCGCAGACGTAGAGGCCGGCGAGGAGGCGGACGGGGCGGCGCAGGTCGTGGGGCGGGGGCATGGCGGGGACGGAGTGGGGCGTGGTGCGCAGCGAGAGGAGGTCCCAGCGGTCGGTGGAGGTGTCGTAGAGGTCGGCGAGGTGGGAGCGGATGGTCTTGTCGTCGGAGCCGTCCGGCGGGGGCCCGAGGACGACGGAGGTGACGAGAGTGCGGCCGGTGGGCGCGCGGGTGGGGTCGATGGCGGTGGCGGCGTAGGTGTGGGAGACCGGCCCGAGGCGGTCGGCGTCGAGGACGAGCACGGGTTCGCGCAGGGGCGCGGCGGGCGCGGCGTGGTGGACCACGGTGACCGGGTGGAAGCCGGGCACGCGCAGGCCCGGCAGGAGCGCGGCGGCCGCGTGGGCGTCGGTGGCGACGACCACGCCGCGGCAGGGGAGTTCGGCGCCGTCGGTGGTGTGCACGGCGTTCGCGGCGACATGGGCGGCGCGGACCCCGAACCGTATGGTGCCGGGCGGGAGCGTGGCGGCCAGCCGTTCGGGCAGGCGGGCGGCGCCGCCGACCGGCAGGCAGGCGCGGCCGCGGGCGAACCCGCGCAGCACGATGTCGGCGACCCGGCTGGACGTGCCGAGTTCGGCGTCGCACAGCAGCGCGGCGAGCAGCGGCCGCAGGAAGCGCTCGACGGTGCGGGGCGCGAAGCCGCGGCCGGCCAGCGCGAGGGCGGCGGTGCTCTCGGGGCGCGCGGTGATGCGGTCGGTGGGCGTGGCGGCGAGCCGGTCGAGCGCGGTGCCGAGCCGGGCCCGGTCGCGGGCGGAGCCGAGCGGTGCGCGGGCGCCGCGCGGGCCCCCGACCCGGTAGGCGCGCCCGCCGGAGCGGACGAGCGCGCCGGGGGCGAGATGGGCCAGCGGCAGGCCGCGCAGGCCGCTGGCGCGGCGCAGCTCGGGGTAGGCGGTGTTGAGGAGTTGGGGTCCGTGGTCGAGCCGGAAGCCGTCGACGGTGTCGGTGGCCATCCGCCCGCCGACGCGTTCGGAGGACTCCAGGACGGTGACGCTCAGGCCCCCTTCGGTCAGATGGTGTGCGGCGGCCAGGCCCGCCGGGCCCGCGCCGATGACGATCACATCCGTGGCGGCGGCCACGCCTTTCGGGCGTGCTGGTGAGAGCACGATGCCCCTCCCGAGGTCGGGTCCGGTCCCCGCTGGCGTCTGCGCGACGGGCGTGGCGGACCGGAGCGACGAGCGGGGCCCTGATCCGCTGACGCACCGTCACATACCCACTGCGACCAGGTGGTCGGCGGGTGGGCTCGGCTCGCGCGAAACGCTGCTAAAGGTCATGCCCTCATCAAAGGCAAAGGATGCGGGGCGGACCGGCCCGATCCGGCCCTTTCCGGTGCGTTTTCCGGCCGTGGGTCCCCGCGGACGGCGCCGGGGCCCTCGGGCGTGCCCTCAGACCCGGTTGCGCGGTGGCAGCGCCGCCTTGATCGCGTCGTCGAGGTCGGGGTGCGCGAAGGAGAACCCGGCGTCCAGCAGCCGCTTGGGGCGCACCCGCTGACTGCCCGTCACATCGCCGGCGAACTCGCCCAGCACCGCGCGCAGCACGAACGACGGCACCGGCAGCACCGTCGGGCGGTGCAGCACCCGCCCCATCGCCTTGGTGACGTCGCTGTTGGTACGGGGCTCCGGGCCGGTCAGGTTCACCGGCCCCGACAGCTCCTCGTTGTCGATGGCGTACCGCAGCGCCGCGACCTCGTCCTGCAGCGAGATGAAGCTCCAGTACTGCCGCCCGCTGCCGAGTCGCCCACCCAGCCCGGCCCGGAAGAACGGGAACAGCGCCCCCCACGCGCCGCCCTGCGGGGAGACCACCAGGCCGGTACGGGCGTGCACCGTACGGATGCCGGCCGCGCGCGCCGGGTCGGCCGCGGCCTCCCACGCCTGGACCAGGTCGGCGAGGAACCCCTCGCCCGCCGGGCTGTCCTCGTCCACGAAACGGTCCCCGGTGTCGCCGTAGAAGCCGATCGCGCTGCCGGCCACCAGCACCCGGGGCTTCGGGTCGAGCGCGGCCATCGCCTTCGCGATCGTGGCGGTGCCGTCCACCCGGCTGTCGAGGAGGACCTGCTTGCGCTTGTCGCTCCAGCGCCGCTCCGCGACCGGCGCGCCCGCCAGATGCACGACCGCCTCGCAGCCGGCCAGCCCGTCGGGGTCCACGGTGCCCGCGGACGGGTCCCAGCGGACCTCTCCCGGGCCGTGCGGGCTGCGCCGGACCAGCGCGACGACCTCGTGGCCGTCGGCCGCCAGCGAGGCGGTGAGGGCGGAGCCGATCAGCCCGGAGGCGCCGGTGACTGCGATACGCATGCGGGCCATTGTGCCCGGTCGGCCCACCGGCCTACCCGAAGCGCGCCCACAACTGGGGGAAACGGGCCGCCATCGCCTGGTCGTCGTCGAACTCCGGGCGCTCGCCCTCCGGGCCGTCCTGCCGCGGCAGCTGCAGATCCGGCAGCCGCACACCCGTCAACTGCTCGTACGCCTCGTCGGCGGCGTACCCCAGGTCCTCGGCGTCGCCGTCCGCCTCGGGGTCGAACTCCGGTACCAGGAAGGCCAGGTCGTCGGGGGAGTGCAGGGCGCCCTCGAAGACGTGCCGGCCCTGGCCGATCAGCCAGCAGCGGAAGAAGTCGAACGCGTCCTCGTCGGCGCCGCCCAGCATGATGTCGGCAGCGCCCCACAGGTCCCACGAGAAGGCCCGGTTGAAGCGGGTCTCGAAGTGCCGGGCGAAGTCCAGCACGGCGTCCGGATCGAGCCCGGCCAGCCGCTCGACCATCAGGTCGGCGTGCTCCTCCGGATCGTCGTCCGACGCCTCGCGGGTGCTGTCGACGATCTCCCAGAACTCCGTCTCGTCCATCACGCGTACAGCTTCCCGCCCCAGGGTGCCCTGTGCAACGCGACCCCCCAGGGTGCTTGGTTGCTGTTCGGTTGCGGGACCGCCCGCCGGTGGGTGGCTGGCCGCGCGGTCCTCCCCCAGAGCCTCGCCTGGGTGGGGGTACTCCCCCCCGGCGGAGCCAGGGGGGAGTACCCCCCCACGCGCCCCTTGGTGGATGCCCTCTCTTCGCCCAGTTCCCCGCGCGGAACCAGGGGCGCGGGGAACCGCGCGACCAGCCCACCACCGGCCGCAAGGTCCCGCGACGTACGGAACGCACCACCCCGGAGGGTTACGCCCGCAGCGTGAGCTGATACGCCACGGTGCGGCGTAGGGGGCGGAAGCCCAGCGCCGCGTTCACCGCCAGCATGTGGCGGTTGTCGTCGGCGGTGTTGGTGACGACCTCGGTCACCTCGGGGTGCGCGTCCAGCAGGTGCCGCAGCATCGCCGACTTCAGCCACAGGCCGAGCCCGTGACCTCGGTGGGCGGCCACCACGGCCGTGTCGAGCTGCTTCGCGCGGGCACGGGCGCTGCTCGTGTCCCCGGCCCCGCCGTCACCGCCCTCGTCCGCCTCGGCCGGCAGCGTCAGCTTCGTGTACCCGGCCACCGAACCGTCGGCCTCGCTGATCGCCGCGTGGTTCAGCAGCCGCTCACCGCGGCGGGCCGCCAACTCCGCGGTCATCCGCACCCGCTCGGCGTCCCAGCGGGTCCTGCCGACCTCCAGGCTGCCGCTCGGCATGTCCGCCAGGGCCGCCCGGGCCGCCGCGAAGGACTCCGCGAGGGCGTCCGGCGGCGCGCCCTCCCAGGCCGCCAGCCGGTACCCGGGGTGCGGTACGTCCGGCAGCTTCACGATCCGCTCCGGGATCTCGGCCAGCACCAGCCGCTGCCAGGTCAGCCGCAGCGCGGGTACGAACTCCCGGGTGGCGAGGAAGCTCTCCCCCGGGGTGCCGGCCAGCACTTCCGTCGACAGCCGGCGGCAGTCCTCCTCGGTCGCCGCGGCCACCACCGTGGCCAGCAGCCGCGACCCCATGCCCATCCTGCGGTGCGCGGGATGGACCGTCAGTTCCACCGACGCGAGGCGGCCACCGCCCTCGGCGGCCGGCAGCCGGAGCTTCGCCGTGGCCACGCCCTCGTCGTTCGCGCCGTGCACCAGCCACAGGGCTAAGCGACTGCCGGGACCGACGGTGGTCAGCGAGGCCCGCACATGGGCCAGGGTCGGCAGCGGGTCTCCCGGGCGGTCGTGAGCGAGCGCCGCGGACCGCACCCGGTGCCACGCGCGGACGTCGTCAGCGGTGGGGGAGGTCAGCCGCCGTTGTTTGGTAGGCATCCGGGGGAACTTAACCGGTTGGTGTAGCAGCCCGCAATCCCTTCCGGCGGGTACATTCCGCACGTCACGGCGGCCGCCCCTCGGAACACGCCGTTCCGAGGGGCGGCCGCCGGACATGCCGCGTCAGGACCCGCGGCGGGGACTGCGTGAAGGCCCCGCCGCGAGCCTTGTCAGGACACTCGGTGCCTCAGAGCCCGTAGCGCTCCGCGGCCTCCTTCACCGTCTCCGGTTTGACCTCGCCGCGCCGGGCGAGCGCGGCCAGCGCCTGCACGGTGAGCGACTGCGGGTCCACGCCGAAGTGCCGGCGGGCCGCGTCACGCGTGTCGGACAGGCCGAACCCGTCGGTGCCCACCGACGTCCAGTCCTGCTCGACCCACTGCGCGATCTGGTCCGGCACCGCCCGCATCCAGTCGCTGACGGCCACCACCGGACCCGGCGCACCGGCCAGCGCCCGCGTCACGTACGGCACCCGGTCCTCGCCGCGCAGCCGCGCCGCGTCGCACTCCAGCGCCTCGCGCCGCAACTGCGTCCAGGACGGCGCCGACCACACGTCCGCGGCCACGCCCCAGTCCTCGGCGAGCAGCCGCTGCGCCTCCAGCGCCCAGTGGATCGCGGTGCCCGACGCCAGCAGCTGCGCGCGCGGCGCGTCGGCGGCGGCAGGTGCCGCCTGCTGGTAGCGGTACAGGCCCTTGACGATGCCCTCTTCCACACCCTCGGGCATGGCGGGCTGTACCTTCGGCTCGTTGTACACCGTCAGGTAGTAGAAGACGTCCTGGTCCTCGCCCTCGACGGCCGGACCGTACATCCGCCGCAGGCCCTCGCGGACGATCACCGCGACCTCGTACGCGAACGCCGGGTCGTAGGAGAGCGCCGCCGGGTTGGTGGAGGCGAGCAGGTGGGAGTGGCCGTCGGCGTGCTGCAGGCCCTCGCCGGTCATGGTGGTGCGGCCGGCGGTGGCGCCGATCACGAAGCCGCGGCCCAGCTGGTCGGCGAGCGCCCAGAACTGGTCGGCGGTGCGCTGGAACCCGAACATCGAGTAGAAGATGTAGAACGGGATCATCGGCTCGCCGTGCGTGGCGTACGACGTGGCCGCGGCGGTGAAGTCGGCGAGCGAACCGGCCTCGGTGATCCCCTCGTTGAGGATCTGGCCGTCCTTCGCCTCCTTGTAGTAGAGCAGTTGGTCGCGGTCGACCGGGTCGTACGTCTGCCCCTTGGGGGAGTACAGCCCGGCGGACGGGAAGAGCGACTCCATGCCGAAGGTGCGGGCCTCGTCGGGCACGACCGGCACCCAGCGGCGCCCGGTCTCCTTCTCCCGCATCAGGTCCTTCACCAGCCGGACGAACGCCATGGTGGTGGCGATCTCCTGGGTGCCGGAGCCCTTCTCCAGCGACTTGTACGCCTTCTCCGGCGGCAGCGGCAGCGGCGCCGCCACGACCTTGCGGGCCGGCGCCGGCCCGCCCAGCGCCGCCCGGCGCTCGCGCAGGTAGCGCATCTCGGGGGAGTCCTCGCCCGGGTGCCAGTACGGCACCACGTCGGCGTCCAGCGCGCTGTCCGGTATGGGCAGCTCCAGCAGGTCGCGCATGGTGCGGAACTGCGCGCCGGTGAGCTTCTTCATCTGGTGGTTGGCGTTGCGGGACTCGAAGCCCGCGCCGAGCGTGTAGCCCTTCACGGTCTGCGCGAGGATCACCGTGGGGGCGCCCTTGTGCTCCAGCGCCGCGCGGTAGGCCGCGTACACCTTGCGCGGCTCGTGGCCGGCGCGCGAGGTCTGGAAGAGCTCCAGCAGCTTCGCGTCGGTTAGCCGCCCGCCGATCGCACGCAGCGAGGCGTCCGCGCCGAAGAAGTGCTCGCGCAGGTAGGCCGCGTCGCTGGTGGCGTAGGTCTGGAACTGGGCGTCCGGGGTGTCCCGCAGCCGCCGGATCAGCGCGCCGTCGGTGTCCTGGGCCAGCACCTCGTCCCAGGCCGCGCCCCACAGTGCCTTCACCACGTGCCAGCCGGCCGCGCGGAACTGCGCCTCCAGCTCCTGCACGATCTTGAAGTTCGGGCGGACCGGGCCGTCCAGCCGCTGGAGGTTGCAGTTGATGACGTAGGTCAGGTTGTCCAGGCCCTCGCGGGCGGCGAGCGCCAGGGCGGCGGTCGACTCCGGCTCGTCCATCTCGCCGTCGCCGAGGAAGGCCCAGACGTGCGAGGCCGAGGTGTCCTTGATGCCGCGGTGCTCCAGGTAGCGGTTGAAGCGCGCCTGGTAGATCGCCGAGAGCGGGCCGAGGCCCATCGACACGGTCGGGAACTCCCACAGCCACGGCAGCCGCCGCGGGTGCGGGTACGACGGCAGGCCGTCACCGCCGGCCTCCTGCCGGAAGCGGTCCAGGTGGGCCTCGGTCAGCCGCCCGTCGAGGAACGCGCGGGCGTAGATGCCGGGCGAGGCGTGGCCCTGGATGTAGAGCTGGTCGCCGCTGCCGGCGCCCTCCTTGCCGTGGAAGAAGTGCTGGAACCCGGTCTCGTAGAGCCAGGCGGCCGAGGCGAAGGTGGCGATGTGGCCGCCGAGGCCGAGCTTGCTGCCGCGGGTGACCATCGCCGCTGCGTTCCAGCGGTTCCAGGCGGTGATCCGCGCCTCCAGCGCCTCGTCGCCCGGGTACGCGGGCTCGGCGGCGGTGGGGATGGTGTTGATGTACTCGGTCTCCAGCGGCGTCGGCAGGGCGAGGCCGCTTTCGCTACCGCTCTCCAGGGTGCGGCGCATCAGGTACGCCGCCCTGTGCGGACCCGCGGCCTTGGCGACCGCGTCCAGGGACGCGCGCCATTCCGCGGTCTCCTCCGGGTCGACGTCGGGGATCTGGTCGAGCTGACTCGGCCGGGTACGGCCTACGGCGTCAGGCATGGGTGTGTGCCGCCTTCCAGACAACGGAGGGAGGGGGTGGGAAGTGTGAGTCGGGCACGACAGGTTGCTCCCCACTGACCGACGTTACGCTTCGATCGATGATCGATCAATGGCCCGTGGGCAAGTAACTGGAGGTCGGCACGGGGTGCCAGCCTTTAAGGCACCCAGTGACAGGCAGGCTTCGCCTTGGAAACGGTGGCGGAACGGGCACGGACCGAGCCTACCGAAGGGCGGCGGGGCTCCCCGCGGCCCTTCGGCAGCCCTACACCTGCGGCGCGCAGCTCAGCACGTGGGACTTGATCAGCTCGCCGATCCGGGGGTCGCGGGCCACGAACGCGTCGACCAGCTCCTGGTGCTCGTCGGCGTACGCGCGCGGCGCCGGGCTCAGCCACCGCATCGACAGCGTGGTCCACACCTCGATCCCGAGCGACTCCCAGACGTGCAGCAGCACGCCGTTGTCGGCCGCGCGGACCAGTTCGTGGTGGAAGGCGACGGTGTGCCGCACCTGCGCCTCGTCGTCGAGGGCGGTGTCGGCCGCCCGGAGCGCGGCCACCTCGCGCTCCAGCGCGCTCGGGTCCTCCGCGAGGGTGCCGGCCGCCAGCTCCGCCGCGACCTGCTCCAGGCCGGCCCGCACCGGGTAGCTCTCCTTGACGTCCGCCGCGGTGAGCCCGCGCACGCGCACGCCCTTGTTCGGCGCCGACTCGATCAGCCGCAGCGTCTCCAGCTCGCGCAGCGCCTCACGTACCGGCGTCTGACTGACCTGGAGCTCGACCGCGATCCGCCGTTCCACGATCCGCTCGCCCGGCTTCCAGCGCCCGCTGACGATGCCGTCGAGGATGTGCTCGCGGATCTGCTCGCGCAGGCTGTGCACGACCAGATGAGGGGCGGCGGCTTGGGCCATGGGGGCGCGCTCCTTCACTGTTGCGTGCCTATGACGATACGACGCGGCGGTGCACCTGCCGCCCGCCGGGACGTATCCGGCTCCTACGCGGCGGCCGGGACCTGCCTGGACAGCGGCGGGACGCGCCGGCGCCCCCGCACCCGGTGGACGGGGCGGGGGCGCCGTTGACGCGGTACCGCTCAGGCGCGGGAGGCGCTCACAGGCCGAGCTCGACCTCGAACTCGCCCGCCTCCAGGATCTCCTTGACCGCCGTCAGGTAACGGGCCGCGTCGGCACCGTCCACCAGCCGGTGGTCGTAGGACAGCGCCAGGTACGTCATGTCCCGGACGCCGATGACCGTGCCCTCGGCGGTCTCCACGACCACCGGGCGCTTGACGGTCGCGCCGATGCCGAGGATCGCGGCCTGGTTCGGAGGCACGATGACCGTGTCGAACAGCGCACCGCGCGAACCGGTGTTGCTGATCGTGAAGGTCGCGCCCGCCAGGTCGTCCGGGGTGATCTTGCTGGCCCGGACGTTGCCCGCCAGCTCGGCGGTCTTCTTGGCGATGCCCGCGATGTTCAGGTCGCCGGCGCCCTTGATGACCGGGGTCATCAGGCCCTTCTCGGAGTCCACCGCGATACCGATGTTCTCGGTGTCGAAGTAGGTGATCGTGCCCTCGTCGTCGTTGATGCGGGCGTTGATCACCGGGTGGGCCTTGAGCGCCTGGGCGGCGGCCTTGACGAAGAACGGCATCGGGGAGAGCTTCACGCCCTCGCGTGCCGCGAAGGACTCCTTGGCCAGCCCGCGCAGCCGCATGACCCGGGTGACGTCCACCTCGACCACGCTGGTCAGCTGCGCCTGCGAGTGCAGGGCCTTCATCATGTTGTCGCCGATGACCTTGCGCATCCGGGTCATCTTGACCGTCTGGCCGCGCAGCGGCGAGACCTCGACGGACTTCGCCGCCTTGGGCGCGGCCGCCGCCGGAGTCGCGGCGGCCTTGGCCGCCTCGGCCGCGGTGAGCACGTCCTGCTTGCGGATACGGCCGCCGACGCCGGTGCCCCGCACCGCGCCGAGGTCCACGCCGCTCTCGGCGGCGAGCTTGCGGACCAGCGGGGTGACGTAGGCGCCGTCGCCGGCACCCGCGGCAGCCGCCGGAGCGGCGGGAGCGGGCTGGGCGACCGGAGCCGGTGCGGGAGCCGGAGCCTGCGGGGCGGGCGCCGGGGCGGCCGGAGCCGGAGCGGCGGCCTGCGGAGCCGGCGCGGCCGGAGCCGGTGCCGGAGCAGGGGCGGCGGGAGCGGGAGCCGGGGCCGCGGGGGCCGGGGCGGGCGCGGCAGGCGCGGGAGCCGCCGCCGGAGCGGCACCGGCCGCACCGATGACCGCCAGCTTCGCGCCGACCTCGGCCGTCTCGTCCTCCTGGACCAGGATCTCCAGCAGGGTGCCGGACGCGGGCGACGGGATCTCGGTGTCGACCTTGTCCGTGGAGACCTCGAGCAGCGGCTCGTCGGCGTCCACACTGTCGCCGACCGACTTCAGCCAGCGGGTGACGGTGCCTTCGGTGACGGACTCGCCCAGCGCGGGCAGCACCACGTCGGTGCCGGACGCGCCGGAACCACCCGCGGCCGCCTGCGCGGTCGGGGCGGGGGCGGGAGCCGCGGCCTCGGTGGAGGGCGTGGCGGCGGCCGGGGTCGGCGCGGGCGCCGGCTCCGGGGTGGGGGCCGGCTGCGCGGCGGGAGCCGCGGGCGCCGCGGGGGCGCCCGAGCCGTCGTCGATCACTGCCAGCTCGGCGCCGACCTCGACCGTCTCGTCCTCGGCGACCTTGATGGACGCCAGGACGCCGGACGCGGGAGAGGGGATCTCGGTGTCGACCTTGTCGGTCGAGACCTCGAGCAGGGGCTCGTCGGCCTCGACACGCTCGCCCTCGGCCTTCAGCCAGCGGGTGACGGTGCCCTCGGTCACGCTCTCGCCGAGCGCCGGCAGGGTTACGGAAACCGCCATGGTTGCGGTTGCTCCTAACGATCTGTGCGGATGGGTGGCGTGTTCGAGGGTCAGTCGTGCGAGTGCAGCGGCTTGCCGGCGAGCGCCAGGTGGGCCTCGCCGAGAGCTTCGCTCTGCGTCGGGTGGGCGTGGATGAGCTGCGCGACCTCGGCGGGCAGCGCCTCCCAGTTGTAGATGAGCTGCGCCTCGCCGACCTGCTCGCCCATCCGGTCGCCGACCATGTGGATGCCCACGACGGCGCCGTCGCGCACCTGGACGAGCTTGACCTCGCCCGCGGTCTTGAGGATCTTGCTCTTGCCGTTCCCGGCCAGGTTGTACTTGAGCGTGACGACCTTGTCCGCGCCGTACACCTCCTTGGCCTTCGCCTCGCTGATGCCCATCGAGGCGACCTCGGGGTGGCAGTACGTCACCCGCGGCACACCGTCGTAGTCGATCGGCACGGGCTTGAGGCCGGCCACCCGCTCGGCGACGAGGATGCCCTCGGCGAAGCCGACGTGCGCGAGCTGGAGGGTGGGCACCAGGTCGCCCACCGCGGAGATCGTCGGCACGTTGGTGCGCATGTACTCGTCGACCAGGACGTAGCCGCGGTCCATGGCGACGCCCTGCTCCTCGTAGCCGAGGTTCTGCGAGACCGGGCCGCGGCCGATCGCGACCAGCAGCACCTCCGCCTCGAAGGTCTTGCCGTCGGCCAGGGTGACCTTGACGCCGTTGTCGGTGTACTCGGCGCCCTGGAAGAAGGTGCCCAGGTTGAACTTGATGCCGCGCTTGCGGAAGGCCCGCTCCAGCAGCTTCGAGCTGTTCTCGTCCTCGACCGGCACCAGGTGGGGCAGGCCCTCGACGATCGTCACGTCGGTGCCGAAGGACTTCCACGCCGAGGCGAACTCGACGCCGATCACGCCGCCGCCCAGGATGATCGCCGACTGCGGCACCCGGTCCAGGACCAGGGCGTGGTCGGAGGAGATGATGCGGTTGCCGTCGATGGTCAGGCCCGGCAGCGAGCGCGGTACGGACCCGGTCGCCAGCACGATGTGCCGGCCCTGGATGCGCTGCCCGTTCACATCCACCGAGGTGGGGGAGGAGAGCCGGCCCTCACCCTCGATGTACGTCACCTTGCGCGAGGCCACCAGGCCCTGCAGGCCCTTGTAGAGGCCGGAGATCACGTCGTCCTTGTACTTGTGGACGGCCGCGATGTCGATGCCCTCGAAGGTCGCCTTCACACCGAACTGCTCGCTCTCACGAGCCTGGTCGGCGATCTCGCCGGCGTGCAGCAGCGCCTTGGTGGGGATGCAGCCCTGGTGCAGACAGGTGCCCCCGAGCTTGTTCTTCTCGATCAGGGCGACGTCGAGTCCAAGCTGTGCGGCACGCAGGGCAGCCGCGTAACCGCCACTGCCACCGCCGAGGATCACTAGGTCGAAAACAGTGCTGGCGTCGTTCGCCACGTCACGTCCTCCATGCATGGGTTCGCCGGAGCCGGTCCACCTAGACCGGACGGCGGCTTTGGTTCGGCCGCTTTGTCTCAAAGGGGGCCCTGTCGTGCCGACCCACATCTTCGCACTTGTTGGCGGCCGGTGAGGCATCGGGCCATGCGGTGTGACGTAGCAGGTACGGCCCCGGGCAGATCACCCAGGGCCGTACGTGACACATCTCACCGGGTCGTCCCATTTACCGCCGGCGGATCAAAGGGGCTCGCCGGCTGTTGTCAGAAGAGGTTGCCCTCTGCCGCGGTGCGGGCCAGGCCGACCAGTGTGCGGACGGCCGTGCCGGTGCCGCCCTTGGGGGTGTAGCCGAACGGCGCGCCCTCGTGGAAGGCGGGGCCGGCGATGTCCAGGTGCGCCCAGGTGATGCCCTCGCCGACGAACTCCCGCAGGAACAGCCCGGCGATCAGCCCGCCACCGGGCCGCACCCCCATGTTCGCGATGTCCGCGACCGGCGAGTCGAACGTCTTGCGGAGCTGCTGCGGCAGCGGCATCGGCCAGGAGTCCTCGCCCTCCGCCAGCGCCACGTCGTGCACGGCGGCCCGGAAGTCGTCGTCGTTGGCCATGATCCCGAACCGGCCGTCGCCGAGCGCCAGCACCATCGCCCCGGTCAGCGTCGCCACGTCCACGATCGCGTCCGGCGACTCCTCGGAGGCGCGGGCCAGCGCGTCGGCCAGCACCAGGCGGCCCTCGGCGTCGGTGTTCAGCACCTCGACGGTCTTGCCGCTGTACATCTTCAGCACGTCGCCAGGGCGGATCGCGTTGCCGCCGGGCATGTTCTCGGCCAGCGCCAGCCAGCCGGTCACGTTGACCGCCAGGCCGAGCTTCGCGGTCGCCAGCACCGCGCCGAACACGGCGGCCGCGCCGCTCATGTCGCACTTCATCGTCTCGTTGTGCCCCGGGGGCTTCAGCGAGATGCCGCCCGAGTCGTAGGTGATGCCCTTGCCGACGAAGGCGAGCGTGCGGGTCGCCTCGGGGTGGGTGTAGGCGACCTTGACCAGCCGGGGCGGCGTCGCCGAGCCCTGGCCGACGCCGAGGATGCCGCCGTAGCCGCCCTTGGTGAGCGCCTTCTCGTCCAGCACCTCGACCTTCAGGCCGAACTCCTTGCCCGCCTCCTGGGCGGCCGCGGCGAACGCCTTCGGGGTGAGGTCGTTCGGCGGGGTGTTGATCAGGTCGCGGGCCCGGTTGACCTCGGCGGCGACCGCGACGGCGCGCGCGGCGGCGGCCTTGTGCTCCTTGTCGCGCGGCTTCGCGCCGACCACGGCGACCTCGCCGAGCGGCCCGCGCGCGTCCTTCTTGCTGTCGGAGCGGTAGGCGGTGAAGGCGTACGCGCCCAGCAGCGCACCGGTCGCGACGGCCTCGACGTCGGCGGCGGTGGCCGCCGGCAGCGCGAAGACGGCCTTCTTGGCGCCGGCCAGGGTGCGGGCGGCGACGCCCGCGGCCTTGCGCAGGGCCTCCGCGTCGTACGGCTCGTGGTTCCCGGCAGGCTCGCCGAGGCCGACCGCGAGCACCACGGGCGCCTTCACGCCGTCGGGCGCGGGCACCTTGGTCGACTCGCCCTCGGCGCCGGACGCGCCCAGGGTCTCAAGGACGGCGGCCAGTTTGCCGCCGAACGCGTCGTCCACGGCGTCCGCTCCCGGCGCCAGGCGCGGGCCTTTTGGGCCTTTGGTCACGCCTACGACGACGGCGTCCGCGCGCAGCGCTGCGGCGGAAGAGGCGCTTAGTGTCAGAGCAGTCACGGTGGGTGGGGTCCTAACGGTCGAAGGGGTGCGGGCCGCCACGCCGGCGGAGCGGCCCTCCAACGAGCCTACGCTGCCGCGTTGCGGCTCAGTGGCCGGGCGGGCGGACGTGTCCGCGCCCTTCCGGGCGCGTCCGCGGGCCCGCGGTCCGCGACGGCGGCAACCGGGCGCCGGTACGGGGCGGTTGCCCGGCCGCGGCCTTACCACCCGGGGCACGGCAGGGATACGACGGGGAGCGGGCGCGCGAGCCCCTGCGAGGCATCGGTGGCGGGTCGTCAGGACGGCGGCCGGTGGCGGCCGGTGGGCCGGGGGTCAGCGCAGCGACAGCACCAGCAGGGCGGCGGTGGCGGCGGTCTCGCACAGCGCCCCGAACACGTCGCCGGTCACCCCGCCGAACCGGGCCCGGCACCTGCGCAGCAGCACCTCGGCCGCGGTCACGGCGACGGCGACGGCGAGCAGGAGGCGCAGCCACGTCAGACCGTGGAAGCCCGAGCCGGCGACCGCGGCGAGGCCGGCGCACCCCGCGGCCACCGCCCACGCCGTCCGGGCCGGCAGCACCCCGGCGACGGCCGCCCCGAGGCCGCCCGGCCGGGCCGCCGGCACCCCGCGCCGGGCCGCGAGCGTCATCGCGGCGCGCCCCGCCACCGCCCCGGCCACCGCGGACGTGAAACCGTAGACCCACCCGTGCCCGTAGCACGCGGCCAGCGCGGCGACCTGCGCGAGCAGCACCAGCGTCAAGGTCACCACGCCGAAGGGCCCGATGTCGGAGCGCTTCATGATGTCCAGCGCCTGCGCGGGCGGCTTGCCGCTGCCCAACCCGTCGGCGGTGTCGGCCAGTCCGTCGAGGTGCAGCCCCCTGGTCAGTACGGCCGGCACGGCGACCGCGCCCACCGCGGCCAGCAGCGCGCTCGCCCCGGCCGCGTGCAGTCCCGCGCCGACCGCGCCCGCGCCGGCCCCGATCACCACGCCCACCAGCGGCGCCGCCGCCATCCCGCCGCGCGCGGCCGCCCGGTCCCAGCGTGTCACCCGCACCGGCACCACCGTCAACGTGCCGAACGCGAACCGCAGCGCGTCCCCCGTACGCACCCTCGCCTCTGCCTGCGGCCCCGCCGCTGCCTCGTCCACCGCGTGAGGCTACCGCTCCCGCCTCCGCGGCCTGCGCGGACCTCAGCGGGGCAGGGCCGGCCAGGCCCCGCGGCCGACCAGGTCGAGGACGAGCGCGGCGATGTTCCACGCGTCGTCCGCACCGCTGTGATGGCGTCCTTCGAGCGGCAGCCCGGCGATCTGGAGGGCGCCGCTCATGCCCGGTTTCCGGCGCAGCCCGTGGGCTGTCGTGAACACGGCCTTGGCGTTGGTGTGGGAGCGCTCGGTGGGATAACCGAAGGGGTACGCCACCGCGTCGGCCTTGCTCTGCCGGGCGAACTGCCTGCGGTCGTACTCGCCCCAGCTCGCCCACGGGCGTTCCTCCGCCGCGTACTCCGCCACGAGCAGCCGGCACGCCTCCGCGAAGGTGACGCCCCGCGCCACCTCGGCCTGCGTCAGGCCGGTCAGTTCGGTGCAGAACGGGCTCACCGCGGACCGGTGGGGCCGCACCAGGATGCGGTGCCGCGACACCCGGCGCCTCGCCAGGAGGTCGACCACGGTGAGGCCGATCTCGATGATCTCGCTCACCGAGCCGGGCGGCGGTTGCCCCTCCCAGCAGGTGGCTTCCACGTCGATCACGTTCAGCAGCGCGGATTCGGCTCCCATCCGGCGAGCGTAGGGCGCCGCACCGGCACCGGGCACCCGGTTTTCGCGCCGTAGCTGCTTGCCGCGGCTACTTGCCGCCTCCGAGCATCCGGCGCAGCAGGCCCGGCCGGCGGGGCGGTCGCGGGGGCTGGATCACCACGTTGCCGCCGGTCAACTTGCCGGTGATGACGATCTGGTGGGTGATGGGGATGCCCTGCGGGCGGTCCTGCGCGTGGCGGTGGCGCACCGAGCCGCCGCGGATGTCGATCTCGTCGGCGTCCACGGAGTAGCCGTCCGGGACGATCAGCCGCAGGTTGCCGCCGCGCAACTCGACGTCCACGTGGGTCACCGCCCCGCGCACCGTCGCGGTGGAGAAGTCCAGCACCACGTTGCCGCCGCGCACCTCCGCTTCCAGGCGGCGCGGTGCCACCCACGGGCCCTCGTACCGCAGGCTCGCGCCGACCCGCCGCACCCGTACGACGTCCTTCGTCCGTACCGCCTCCGCCGGCGTCACCGGCGTCTGCCCGGGCAGGTCCGCGACCAACGGCGCGAGGGCCCCGTACGTCCGTGCCCCGAAGCAGCTCTCCAGCCGCTCCTCCAGCTCCTCCAGGCTCAACCGGCCGTCGCCCGCGGCGACGCGCAACACCTCCGCGACCCGCTCCCGGTCCTCATGCGAGACCCGCTGGTCCAGCTTTTCCCCACCCGCCCACGGCACCGGCTCCTGAGTCATGTCCGGCACCCTATGACAGCCCACCCGCCCGCGCAGCCACCCCCGACTCAAAAGGAACGGCCGCGCGGGAACCCGTACTCAGCCGGTGGGTTCGTCGTCCCCGGTGAAGATCTGCTCGGCGGTTTCCGCGGTCAGGGCGCGCCGGAACCACGCGCGGAGGAGGTCCGGGTCCTTGCATTCGACGATGCGAGTGCGGCGGTCGTCGCTGAGCACGATGCCGCGGGACTGGGCCACAAGAAGCAGATTCTCCCTGTGGCCCTCCACACGGCCTTCGTCGCGGAGCTTCTCCGAGGTCTCGGAGCGGAAGAAGGAGAGGTCGACGGCCATGAGGTCCTTCCAGATGTGTGCTGCCGGGCTGGTGCCCAGTCCGAGTTCGGTGAGCTCCCTGAAGATCGAGGCGGTGGACTCGTCGACCGTCTTCAGGGCGGAAGCCAGTGCATCCAGCATCATATCCGCTTCGGGATGCTCACCATGAGTGATCGCGGAGAAGACGGCCAGGGGGATGTCCTTGGCGGCTGCCTCCTTGTCGGTGATGACCGGCACGTTGTGGGGGCCGAGGACCAGGGGGCGGACGGTGAGGCTGCGCCAGTGGGATATCCCGAAGTGGAAGGGCCCCTTGGCCCAGCGGGCCGTCTTCTCGTCCTGACAGGTGACCAGAAGGACCGCTGGCTTGCGGTACTTGGCTTGCAAGTAGGCCAAGTAGTACGCCCAACTGGCGCCCTTGTCCGGGGCCTTGCGGCTCTGCGCTTCGATCGCGAGCAGGTAGCTCTGGCCGTCGGCGCTGTCGATCTGGAGGAGGGTGTCGAGGCGCCGTTCGAGCGGTTTGAGCTCGGTGACGTCGGTGGGCAGGAGGGAGACCGCGACCGGGTCGGAGAAGGGGAGTCCGAGGCGGCGGAAGGTCCGGGCGAAGATGCCGGCGTCCTCTTGGAAGATCCGGTGCATCGCCTCATGCGATGAGGTGACCATAACCACGGAGCGTAGGTGGTCGTTTACGTGCAGAAACGATCAGTCGGTGGCATGCCCGCTTGGCCGAGCAAACGGACAACGGCCGGCCCGGCGCGCGCCCCGCGATGAGGGCGCGCGCCGGGCCGATGGAGCAAGGGCGTCGTCACACGCTCAGTTGAGCGTAAACTTCTGCGCCGCGGACCCGTTGCAGTCCCAGATCCGCAGCCTCGTGCCGTTGTCGGTCGCGCCGTTGGGGGAGTCGAGGCAGCGGCCGGACTGGGGGTTGAAGAGGGAGCCGTCGGACTGCTGCTGCCAGACCTGGCCGCCGACGCCGTTGCAGTCCCAGAGTTCCACCTCGGTGCCGTTGGCCGTGCCGTTGCCGATGATGTCGAGGCAGCGGCCGATCGTGCTGAGGGAGCCGTTGGTGTGGTGGGTCCAGTACTGGTCCTCCGCGTAGGACTGGCAGTTCCAGAGCTGGACCGCGGAGCCGTCGGTGCCGGTGTCGTCGGCCGCGACGTCGACGCACTGGCCGCCCGGCCCGGTGATCGTGCCCTGGGGGCCGTTGGGGATGTTCGTCTCGCCGGAGTAGCCGACGGAGACGACGTTCGCCTGGACGGCGTCCTCGGCGGCGTCGGTCGGGTAGCCGGAGACCATCACGCCCTCGAAGAACGTCCCCATGTTCCGGTTGCTGTTGTCGCCGCCGGTGCCCAGGATGATGCCGCCCTCCTGCTGCATCGGCATGTAGCCGCCTCTGGTCGGCAGCGATCCGTTCCACCATGTCGACAGACCGCCGGACTGCGAGTTGCCGCCCTTCAGGGCGTACGTCGTCTGCCCGTTGTTCTTCAGCACGGCGGTGACGAAGGTGCTGTTGTTCCCGGCGTTGGCGGTGTTGGAGCCGTTGTCGCCCTGGAACATGCCGTTCTCCATGTCCGCCTCGACCCAGGGGCCCGAGCCGGTGCACGGTGCGAAGTAGCAGGTGGTCGCGATGGACACGGCGTCCATGTGGCCGTTGCCGGTGTCGGCCGCGGTGGACTCGGCGTTGCCGTAGTCGAAGCAGCAGTCGGAGCCGACGTGGGTGCCGCTGGCCACCATGTACGCGCCCTCGGGCTGGCCGTTGACCGCGGTGCCGGACGCGGCGCCGTTCGAGCGGTAGCCGACGCCCGGTGAGATCCAGATGCCGTACGCCTTGTGACCGCCGGCGGTGACGGCGAGTTCGCTCGCGTCGGCGCCCCGGTCCGCGCTGCCCGCGGTGCCGGCCGGCCCCGGGTCGAGGTCGTTGTGCCGGGGCGACTGGTCGTAGACCTTGCTGATGCTGCACGTGGTGTCCGCGCAGAACGAGTCCTGCGTGGCGGCGTTCGCGTAACCGCCCTGCGCCAGCAGCCCGATGTCGGTCTTGGCCCCGTCGGAGGCCCGGGTCACCTGGTACAGCGGGCCGTTGTACGAGGCGTAGAGGGCGCGGGTGGTGCTGTGCGCGGCCACGCACGGGGTGCCCGCGGCGGCGTAGATGTCGCACGGCAGCGAGTCGGCGGCGTGCGCCGACGTGCCGGGCAGGCTGATCAGCACGCCGACCACGAGCGCGAGCGCAGCGACGGCCGACAGCAGGATTCCGCGCAACCGGGGGACATGTCCTCGTCCCACGGCCGCGGTTGGGTCAGTGTGCATGGCGCGCTCCTGTGGTGGGGGGTGGTGGGAGCTTGCTTCAACATGACGCTACGGCAGCCGAGTTCAGCCGCGGTCCGGCTTCCGGCGGCTCGCTGGGAACGTACGCGCGCTGATTGGTTGGGTCAACATTTGTTGCTTTCATTTTTCTGAGAGCGCGTTCACCTGTCCGAATCTGTGCGTTTCTCGGCGGCGGAATTCCGGCGCGGTGCCCTCCCGGCGGCAACGCTCCCCGAGGTCAGGGGCGTTGGGGGCGGACCAGGCCGGATTCGTAGGCGGCCACGACGAGTTGGGCGCGGTCGTGGGCCGCGAGTTTGGCCATGGTGTGGTTGATATGTGTCTTCACGGTGAGCGGGCTGACCCCGAGGCGGGCGGCGATCGCGTCGTTGGTGAGGCCGCCGGCGACCTCGATCAGGACCTCGCGCTCGCGGGAGGTGAGCGTGTCCAGACCCGGCACGGTGCGCGGTTCGTCATCGACGCCGTGCTGCTGGGCGACGAACCGGGAGATCAGGCTCTTCGTGGCGGCGGGGGAGAGCAGCGCCTCACCCTTGGCCACGGTGCGGATCGCGCTGAGCAGCTCGTCCGGCTCGGCGCCCTTCCCGAGGAACCCGGAGGCGCCGGCGAGGATCGCCCGCACCACGTACTCGTCCGCCTCGAAGGTGGTCAGCACCAGCACCGCGATCCTGGCGAGTTCGGGGTCGGCGAGGATCTCCCGGGTGGCCGCGATCCCGTCGGTGCCCGGCATCCGGATGTCCATCAGCACCACGTCCGGCCGCTCGGCCCGCACCAGCCGGACGGCCTCGGCCCCGTCCACCGCCTCGCCCACCACGACCATGTCCGGCTCGGACTCCACCAGCATGCGCAACGCGCCCCGTAGCAACGCCTGGTCGTCGGCGAGCAGCACCTTCACGACGCCGAGCGGGGGAACGTCACCGTTGCCAAGGGTCGTCGCCATACGGCCAGGTTACGGGGACGGCGTCGCCGCACCGTGCGGGGGCACCGCCAGCGGCAGCCGGACCGAGACGCGGAAGCCGCCGCCGGGCCGGGCGCCGGTGCGGCAGACCCCGCCGAGCGCGGAGGCGCGTTCGTGCATGCCGAGCAGGCCGTGGCCGCCCCCCGCTCCTCCCGCGCCGCCCCCCGCTCCTCCCGCGCCCGTGCCGCGCGCCGAAGCACCCGCGTCCGGGCCGCCCGCCGCCGTACGCACGCGCTCCGGCGCCCCGCCGCGCGCCTCCTCCGGCCCGCCGCGGTCCCGCGCCACGCCGGCGTCCTGCTCCGGCGCCATCCCGCCGAACAGCGGTGACGCCGGCCCGGCCGCGGCACCGGGCGCGCCGTCGTCGTCCACCACGACCCGCAGCTCCCCGCCGGCCCGGCTGATCCGCACCACCGCGCCCGCCTGCGGCCCGGCGTGCTTCTGCACGTTGGTCAGCGACTCCTGGATCACCCGGTACGCGGTCAGGTCCACGGACGCGGGCAGCGCGGGCGGCTCCGCCCCGTCCGGCCCCTGGCCCTCGCACTCGACCGCGACCCGCAGCCCCGCCCGCCGGAAACCGTCCAGCAACTGGTCCAGCACCGCCAGCCCCGGCGCCGGCTCCATCGGCGCCTCGGGCTCGCCGGACTGCCGCAGCAGCCCCACGGTGGTGCGCAGTTCGGCCAGCGCGGTCCGGCTCGCCTCGCGGACGTGGGCGAGGGCCTGCTTGGCCTGGTCCGGGCGGGAGTCCATGACATGCGCGGCCACGCCCGCCTGGACGTTGACCAGCGCGATGTGGTGGGCGACGACGTCGTGCAGCTCGCGGGCGATCCGCATCCGCTCCTCGGCGACCCGCCGCCGCGCCTCCTGCTCCCGGCTGCGCTCGGCCCGCTCCGCGCGCTCCTCGATCGCGGTGATGTACGCCCGGCGGCTGCGCACCGCGTCACCGGCCGCGGCCGCCATCCCGGTCCACGCGAAGACCGCGAAGTTCGCCTGGCCGTACCAGGGGCCGTTGCCGAAGGACATCGCGAGCGCGGTCAGCCCGACGCAGACCGCGAGACCGGTCAGCCACGTGGTGTGCCGGTCGGTACGGGCCGCGACCGTGAACAGCGCCATCGCCGCCGCCAGGATCACCGGGACCCGGCCGTCGGCCGGGCGCAGCGCGGTGAACACGGCGCACAACGCGCAGGTGAAGGCGAGCACCGACCACGGGGCGCGGCGGCGCAGGCTCAGCGACGCGCAGGCGGGCGCGGCCAGCCCGACGTCCACCGGGCTCAGCTGGTAGGTGTCCGCGCCCAGCACGCTGCCCAGCAGGATCACCACGAAGACGGCTGCCGCCAGCCCGGCGTCGGCCGTGGTCTGGTGGGCCCGCAGCCACTGCCACGGTGCGAGGACTCCCGATGGGTACTGCACGGTAAGCAACGGTAATACCCCCTGCGGGGTGCCTGGCGGTCTCGAGCTTCTTCCGCGGAAGGAGCCGCACACACGCAGGGGCGCGGGGAACTGCGCGGTCAGCCACGTCGCGGCCCCGCGGGTCGTCACCGACCCGAAGGGGCTGTTGCTGTCGTGTCCGGACCACCGGCCGGTGGCCGGTTGCCCGCGCAGTTCCCCGCGCCCCTGTTGGGCACCGTTGTGACGGCCGAACTGCCCCGGAGGGCTATCCCGGGATGAGGCCGTCGTCGTTGAGCATGTCGCGGACCGTCTCCAGGGTGGCGTCCGGTGCCGGGAGGATCAGCTCCGACGGCATCAGGGCGTCGTCGGGGAGAGGTTCACCGAAGCCGCGGACGCCGTCGAGGAGGGCGCTGAGGGTTCGGCGGAAAGCGGGCTCGTCGCCGGACTGGACGGCGGCGAGCAGTTCGGTGTCGAGCTTGTTGAGCGCGGTGAGATGGGAGTCCTCCACCTGCACCTGGCCCTCCCCCATGATCCGTACGATCACGACGGCCTCCTCCGTAAGGCTCGGTAGGGCGACTAGTTCTTGTCGAACCGGGGCGTGTCCTGGGGCTGCCCCTGGGTGCCCTGGCCGTTCTGACCGCCCTCGATCGCCGGGGTGCTGCCACTGCCGCCGGCCAGCTCCGCCTTCATCCGCTGGAGTTCCAGCTCGACGTCGCTGCCGCCGGAGAGCCGGTCCAGCTCCGCCTGGAGGTCGTCCTTGGCGAGGCCGCTCGGGTCGTCCAGGGCGCCGGAGGCCATCAGCTCGTCGAGGGCACCGGCCCGCGCGCGCAGCTGCTCGGTCTTGTCCTCGGCACGCTGGATCGCCATGCCGACGTCGCCCATCTCCTCGGAGATACCCGAGAAGGCCTCGCCGATCTGCGTCTGCGCCTGGGCCGCGGTGTACGTGGCCTTGATGGTCTCCTTCTTCGTGCGGAAGGCGTCCACCTTGGCCTGCAGCCGCTGGGAGGCGAGCGTGAGCTTCTCCTCCTCGCCCTGGAGCTGGGTGTGCTGCGTCTCCAGGTCGGTGACCTGCTGCTGGAGCGCGGCCCGGCGGGACAGCGCCTCGCGGGCCAGATCCTCCCGGCCGAGCGCGAGCGCCTTGCGGCCCTGGTCCTCGTAGGTGGATGACTTCTTGTTCAGCTCGTTGAGCTGCAATTCCAGCCGCTTGCGGGACGTGGCCACGTCGGCCACTCCTCGGCGCACCTTCTGAAGCAGCTCAAGCTGCTTCTGGTACGAGTAGTCGAGGGTCTCGCGCGGGTCCTCGGCCCGGTCCAGGGCCTTGTTGGCCTTCGCGCGGAAGATCATTCCCATCCGCTTCATGACACCGCTCATGGGCCTCGCGCGCCCCCTTCTCGGCAACTGCTCCAGCACCTCTACAGACCCCAGCCTACGGGCCTTGGTTCCATTACCGCACTGTTCGGGATCGGATGCGGTCATCCGTAGGGACGATCACGGTTCGGTGACCTAGGGCCCAAGGAGTACGTGAGGGGCTGGGGTGCGGCGCCGGAACCACGTAACCTGGGAGATGTGTTCCGACGTCGTTCCCATGATGAGCAGGCCCAGAGCGCCAGTAACACGGCGCTGCTGGAGGACCAGTCGCGTGACCCGCAGGCTCCCAAGGGCCGCCCCACGCCCAAGCGAAGCGAGGCGCAGAGCCAGCGCCGTAAGGCGGTGAGTACGCCCACCGACCGGAAGTCGGCGGCGAAGCAGGCCCGGGAGTCCCGCAGGGTCGACATGGCCAAGCAGCGCCAGGCGCTGGCCGGAGGCGACGAGCGCTACCTGCCGCCGCGCGACAAGGGACCGGTGCGCAAGTTCGTCCGGGACTACGTCGACTCCCGCTACCGCGTCGCGGAGTTCTTCCTGCCGCTGGCGGTCGTGATCCTGGTGCTGAGCATCGCCGGCTCCATGCAGGACCTGTCGCTGCTGCTGTGGCTGGTCGTGATCGTGGCGATCGTGATCGACTCGGTGGTCACCAGCGTGCTGCTGCGCCGCCAGCTCCGGCTGCGGTTCGCGGACAAGAACACCAAGGGCGCGACCGCCTACGCACTGATGCGGACCCTCCAGATGCGGCGGCTGCGGCTGCCGAAGCCGCAGGTCAGCCGCGGCACCAAACTCTGACCGGAGGGCACGGGGGCCCGGCGGGGTACGACTACGGATACGGCGACGGCGCGCCCGGCGGTATGCCCGGAGGCGCCGCCGGGCCGCTTGGCGGGCCGGCCGGTTCCGGCGACGGGTCGGGGGCCCGTGACGGGTTCGACACGGGGTTCGGCCGAGGCGGCGGGCCGGGACCGGCACTTCCGGGCGGACCCGGCTCGGGCGGCTTCACCGGCGGCGCCGACAACTGGCTGGCCGGGCTCGGCGGACTGCGGAACACCGTCCGCCAGGAGCTGGTCGCCCGCCAGCTCGACGAGCAGCTGGACGCGTGCTTCCCGCAACCGGCCGGCGCGCACGCCCGGCGCCGGCTGCGGGTGCTGGACATCGGCCCCGGCCAGGGCACCCAGTCGCTGCGGCTGGCCCGGCTCGGCCACCTGGTCACCGGCCTGGAGTCCGACCCGGCGATGCTGGCCGCGCTCCACCAGGCGGTCGCGGCCGAGCCCGCGGACGTCCGCGAGCGCTTCGTGCTGCTGCGCGGCGACGGTCGCGAGACCGGCCGGCACTTCGGCCCCGCCTGCTTCGACGTGGTGCTCTGCCACGGCGTGCTGATGTACGTCCCCGACCCCGAGCCGCTGCTCGCCGCGCTGGCCCGCGTGCTCACCCCGGGCGGCCTGCTGTCCCTGCTGGTGCGCAACGGTGACGCGCTCGCCATGCGCCCGGGCCTGTTCGGCGACTGGACGGCCGCGCTGGGCGCCTTCGGCTCCGACGCGTACACCAACCGGCTCGGCCTGGCCACCCGCGCCGACCGCCGCGCGGCACTGACCGCGGTGCTCGACGGCATCGGGGTGCCGCTTCGCGCCTGGTACGGCGTGCGGATCTTCACCGACAGCGCCCCCGACCAGGCGCTGATCCCGCCCGACCCGCACGAGCTGGACCTGCTGCTGGCGGCCGAGGAGCAGGCGGGCCGGACCGACCCGTACCGCGCGGTGGCGGCGCTGCTGCACCTGTGCGGGGTACGGGGCTGAGCGGGGTACGGGGCTGAGCGGAGCGCCGCGCTGAGCTGCGTACCGCGCCGAGCGGTCATACGACCCGATTGGCGGTCCGGGCCGCGCCACGGGACTTCGCGAAAGCGACAATTCGGGCATGAGTCGATCGCGCAACGACCACCGCCGCCACCGTTTCCTGCTGCCCGTCACCGGTACCGCCGTGGCGTGCACCGCCGTCCTGCTCGCCTCCGGGTGCAGTCCCGCGCCCCGCGCCGCGTCCGACGCCGGCCCCGGTGCACCCGTCGCCAAGGCCGCGGTGGACAAGGCCGGCTCCTCGGACGCCCTGCAGAACGCCTACCAGAGCACCGTCAAGAACGTGCTGCCCTCGGTCGTCCAGATCACCACCAAGCAGGACCTCGGGTCCGGCGTCGTCTACGACAGCAAGGGCGACATCGTCACCAACGCGCACGTCATCGGGAACGCCACCTCGTTCCAGGTGTCGCTGGCCACCGGTGGCAGCCCGCTGGCCGCCAGGCTCGTGTCGTCCTATCCCGCGGGCGACCTCGCCGTCATCCGGCTCTCCTCGGTGCCCAAGGGACTCAAGCCGGCCACCTTCGCGCCGGGCGGCACCGCCGCCGTCGGGGAGATCGTGCTCGCCATGGGCAACCCGCTCGGCCTGTCCAGCAGCGTCACCCAGGGCATCGTCTCCGCGACGGGGCGCACCGTCAGCGAGAGCGGTTCCGACGGCTCCAGCGGCTCCAGCGGCGGCACCGGGGCCACCATCCCCGACATGGTGCAGACGTCCGCGGCGATCAACCCCGGCAACAGCGGCGGCGCGCTGGTCAACCTCGACAACCAGGTGATCGGCATCCCCACCCTCGCCGCCACCGACCCCCAGCTCGGCAGCGGCGCGGCGCCCGGGATCGGGTTCGCCATCCCCTCCTCCGCGGTCAAGCGGATCGCCGACCAGATCATCAAGAGCGGCAAGGTCACCGACTCCGGGCGGGCCGCGCTCGACGTGACCGTCCGCGGGGTCGTCGGATCGAACTTCCAGCCGGCCGGCGCGGCGATCGTCAGCGCGACGAAGGGCGGCGCCGCCGCGAAGGCCGGGCTGAAGGCCGGGGACGTGATCACGAAGGTCGGCTCCACACCGATCACCACGGTGCAATCGCTGACCGAGGCGCTGGCGGCGCTCAAGCCGGGCGACAAGGTCAAGGTCACGTATGTGCGGGACTCCAGCACGAAGACGGCCGAGGTCACCCTCGGGTCATTGACCTGACCTGACCTGACCTGACCGGACCCGCCCGAATGCCCCGTCCCGTGCGTTCCGGGACCTTCCGGTGGGTGCGCGGCCGGCCACCCGGGGACCGGAAGGTCCCGGCACATCCGCGACCGGGCAACCCGGGGGGCCCGTTACGGCTCGTCCGTCGCCGCTTCGTCGGTTGGCGAGGAGAGGCTCATGGGGCCGTAGACGCGGGTGCCGTCCTCGAAGAGGGTGACCTGGTCGGCGCCGCCGGCGGCAAGCTCTTTCCAGACCTCGCCGACCCACGACTCGGCGTCGCCCTGGGTGGGGAACTCCTCCGGCTGCACCGCGGGCTCCACCTCGGTGCCGTCAGCCGCCTCGAACCGCCACGTCCACGCCATGTGCTTCTCCTCGGTCCGGGAAATGGAGGACAGTGCCCAGGAAGCGTATCGGCACGATTCGCCGGGGCATCGATGATCCTTCCAGCGCGCCCCGGAGCCGTCGAGAGGGCGCCCCGAAGTCGCCACGCGCCAGGGTGCCCCGGGCGTCGTACGGCAGCCGCTCGGGCGGCCCCCGCGCGCCCGCGCCCGCCGGGCGCGAGACGATCGTCCCGTGGAACTGACTCTGCTCGGCACCGGCGGCCCCGAGGGCCTGCCGGTGCCCGACTGCCCTTGTGCCGCCTGCGCCCTCGCCACGGGGGAGGGGGCGCGCGGCGCCACCTCGGTGCTCGTCGACGGCGTCGTGCTGCTCGACCTGGTCCCGGGGGCCGCGCTCGCCGCGGCCCGCGCCGGACAGACCCTCGGCGGGCTACGCCTCGTACTGCTGTCGCATCCGCACGACGGCCCGCCGGTGGAGATCCCGCCCGGGCTGCCCGCGCCGGCCCGGGTGCCGGACGGGCAGCGGCTGTCGGTGCTGACCGGGCACCGGGTGCGTGCCGTCGCGACCGACGCCCTCGGCACCGGGTACGAGATCGAGTCGCCGCAGGGGCTGCGCGTGCTCTACCTGCCGCCGGGATGCGCCCCGGCGGGCCTCGCGGACAACGGCGACCACGGTGCGGGGGCGGACGCGGTGCCGTACGACATGGTGCTGCTCGACGTGGTCGGGCGGCCCGACGCGCTCGCCCGGCTGCGGGCAGCCGGCGACGTCGCCGGGACCACCGACGTGGTGGCGGTCCACCTCGGCCACGACGCGCCGCCCGGGCCCGAACTCGCCCGCCGCCTCGCCGCGCTCGGTGCCCGCGCGGTGCCCGACGGCACGACCCTGGTCGTCGGCGACTACCAGAACGTCCCCGACCTGCCGCGCCGCACCCTCGTCCTCGGTGGCGCGCGCTCCGGCAAGTCCGCCGAGGCCGAACGGCGCCTCGCCGCCTTCCCCGACATCCTCTACGTCGCCACCGGCGGCACCCGCGACGGCGACGCGGAGTGGGCCGAACGCGTCACCGCGCACCGTGCGCGCCGCCCCGCCGGCTGGCGCACCATCGAGACCTGCGATCTGCTGCCGCTGCTCGCTGACCCCGCGGGGGCGCCGCTGCTCGTGGACTGCCTCTCCCTGTGGCTGACCCACGCGATGGACGCGGCCGGCGCCTGGGACGACGAGACCTGGCACCGGACCGGGGCGGCGGCCGTCCAGGCCGACATCGACGCCCTGCGCGCCGCCTGGCGCGCCACCCGCCGTACGGTCGTCGCCGTCTCCAACGAGGTCGGCTCCGGGGTCGTCCCCGCCACCTCCGCGGGGCGTCGCTTCCGCGACATCCTCGGCCACCTCAACGCCGCTCTTGCGGAGGAGTCCGAGCACGTCCTCCTCATGGTGTCAGGGCTCCCCATCCGCCTCCGCTGACATGCTGCCCCTGACCCCCCGGGATGCCCGGTGCTGTCGGCACAGGGACCACCTGTCGGTGGGCGGTCCCTCAACCGACAGAACACAGCAGCCTGGAGGGTCCGCGCGGCCAAGCGCAGCGGACCGGTACTGTTCGGCGGGTGAGTGGGATTGAGATGGACGACTTCGGGGCCCTGGTGGAGCGACCGGACGCGGGTGTGCGCCGGGACTCGCAGGAACGCTGGAGCGGGCTGGTGCAGCCGTCCGGCGGGCTGGGGAAGGTCGCCGAACTGGCGGACTGGCTCGCCGCGGTGCAGGGGCAGGTGGTGGCGCGGCCGATCACCCGGCCGCGCGCGCTGGTCTTCGCCGCGGACCACGGCGTCGCGTCGCTGGACGTGTCGGCGCGGCCCGCGGGCAGCGTCGCGGAGCTGGTACGGGCCGCCCTCGACGGCACCTCGCCCGCCGCGATCCTGGCCCGGCAGTACGGCGCGGAACTGCGCATCGTGGACATGGCGGTCGACTGCGACCCGGCGGAGCTGCCCGCACCGGTCACCGCGCACCGGGTACGGCGCGGCTCGGGCCGGCTCGACATCGAGGACGCGCTGAGCCCCGAGGAGACGGAGAAGGCGTTCCGCTCCGGGCTGGCGCTGGCCGACGAGGAGGCCGACTCCGGTACGGACCTCGTGCTCCTGGGTGACCTCAGCGTCGGCGGCACCACGGCCGCGGGTGTGCTCATCGCCGCGCTCTGCGGCACCGACGCCTCCGTGGTGACCGGGCGGGGGTCCGGCATCGACGACCTCGCCTGGATGCGGAAGTGCGCGGCGATCCGGGACGGGTTGCGCCGTGCGCGGCCCGTACTCGGGGATCAGCTCGCGCTGCTCGGGGCGGTCGGCGGGGCCGACTTCGCCGCGATCACCGGGTTCTTGCTGCAGTCCGCGGTGCGTAAGCTGCCTGTCGTTCTCGACGGTGTGGTCAGCGCGGCCTGCGCGCTGGTCGCCCAGCGGGTCGCCTTCCGCGCGCCCGACTGGTGGGTGGCCGGGGCCGGCACGGGTGAGGCCGGGCAGGCCAAGGCGCTCGACCGGGTGTCCCTCGAACCTCTCCTCGACCGTGCCGTGGCCGTCGGTGGAGCCGCCGGCTCCCTCCTGGCGCTCCCCCTCCTCCAGGCCGCAGCCGCACTTTCCGCCGGGCTCGGACCCTCCGAAGAGCCCCAGCCCGTCGACTGAGGGACCTCGCGGCCCGTCGTGGCTGGTCCCTGAGCCGACAGATCCGGGGCGCCCGGGGGGTCCGGGGCACCCTCAGGGCAACGTGCGGGAGGGGATGGCCAGTTCGGGTGGCCGCAGACCCCGTAAGCAGAGGAAACCGTCGTTCGTGATGTCGAGCCCCCCGGCGACGGCCACGTCGAGCGCCCACTGGGACTCCGCCGAGACGTGGGTGACGCGGGCGGCCTCGCCGGGCGGGGTCGCGACGAGTGCCGCGGTGAGCAGGCGGGTCGCGAGGCGGCGGGAGGTCGCCGCGAGCGCCTCGACATGCCCGCCGCGGGAGTAGCAGTAGCCGCTGCCCGCGAGATCGTCCACGACGAACAGGGCGTTGTGCCGCAGGAGTTCCTCGTGGTCGGGGCCGTGCGCCCCGCCCCGGGTGCGCCGGTCGACGGAGTCCATCAGATCGCGGTGCCGTTCGGTGCCCTGGTGGACGGCGCCGTCCAGCGGGTCGAGCCCGGCGGTGTCCACCCGCCCCGACAGCCGCAGCGTCGGATGCAGGGTCAGCCCCGCGCGCCGCAGCGTCCGCGCGGCCACCGGATCGCTCGGCGCGCACGCGATCCCGCGCAGGCAGGCCCGCCCGTAGTGCAGCGCCCGCGCCAGCAGCGCCTTGCCGACCTCCTTGCCCTGCGCGCCCGGCACGACCGCGAGCAGCGACAGCGCCCACGTGCCCTCGCGCCGCGACGACAGCACGGTGCCCACCGGCCCGGCCGTCTCGTCCTCGACGATCCAGCACCCGCCGGGGTCGCACCTGGCCAGATGCCGCGTGCGGCTGTCCTGCCGCGCGGCCCGTGCCGCGTCGTCCGTGGCCGGCCCGCCGTCATCCAGGGACCGCGGCACGCCGAACGCGGCCGCCGCGATCTCCCGTACGACCCCGGCGTCCTGCGCGTCATCGCGTACGGGGCGAAGAATCACCGTTCGACTTTACGATACGTCAGAGACCGCCGGTTCAGGGCTGTTCACGGGCGCCTGGCGCGGACGGAGCGCACGGACCGTGGCCCGCGCGATCAGGGGCGTGCCCAGGGCCGCGGGCAGGACCCAGGCGACGATCGACCCCAGCCCCAGGTTCACGACGAGGAACGCCGTGACGAACGAGATGTAGGAACTGCACATCAGGTTGATGTGCCAGATCAGCCAGCCGCTGAAGGCCGCACGCCGCACCCACCAGCCGGCCAGTGCCGCTGCCCAGGTCAGCGCGCCGATCACGCCGAGCCACCACAGCGAGGGCCGGTAGGCGACCAGGCCGAACGCGCTCAGGCACAGTGCGCCGGTCAGAACCTGGTAGGCCCGGCCGAGAAGCGGATGGCGCCCCGGGCGCTTGGGCGCGAGCATCGCGGCCGGCCCCACCAGCAGCCCGAGGCTGCCGGACACGACATGGACCACCAGCACGACAGCATGCATGAAAGCTCCCCCATATGCCACAGTGGACTGTGTCGACCAGACAAACACCGTCCACTGTGGACTGTCAAGGGAGATGTGCGTGACGCGGACCGACCTCAACCCGACGGCCGCCTCGCTCCTCGGCTTCCTGCACGCGGGCGAGGCGAGCGGCTATGAACTGCTGGGATTCGCCGAGGCGTTCATCGGGGACTTCTGGAGCCTGACGCGCAGCCAGGTGTACCGGGAACTCGGCGCGCTCGACGAACGCGGCCTCGTCGTCGCCGGAGCCACCGGGACGCGCTCGCGGCGCCCGTACACCCTCACGGATGCCGGGCGGGAGGCTTTCGCGGAGTGGATGGCGCAGCCACCGGAGACCGAGCAGATCCGGTACCCGCTGCTGCTGACGCTGGCGTTCGGCGCGCATCTCGACACCGGCAGGCTGCTCGAGTACGTCGAGCGGCACCGCGCGGCCCACGAGCAGCGGCTCGCCGGATACCTCGACGCGGAGAAGCAGGGCGGCCTCGATCCGTACCAGCGCGCCACGATGCGCTTCGGCATCCACTACGAGCGGGCCGCGCTCGCCTGGATGAGTGAACTGCCGGACATCCTCGCGGAAGTGCCGGAAGTGCCGGAAGTGCCGGAAGTGCCGGAAGTGCCGGAAGTGCGGCGCTGAGCGTGCGGCGGCCCCGGCGGCGGAGGTGCGCCGGCCGGGGCCGTCGGGTGCTCGGGCCCGTTCGGGCGCGGGCGGGGGTGCGGGGCGGGTGCGTTACGGCAGGGCCAGCATCTGCTCCAGCGCCAGCTTGGCGAAGTGCTCGGTCTCCGCGTCGACCTGGATGCGGTTGACCAGCTTGCCGTCGGCCAGGGACTCCAGGGTCCAGACCAGGTGGGGCAGGTCGATGCGGTTCATGGTGGAGCAGAAGCAGACGGTCTTGTCGAGGAAGACGATCTGCTTGTCGGGGTGGGCGGCGGCCAGGCGTCGGACGAGGTTGAGCTCGGTGCCCAGGGCCCACGCGGAGCCCGCGGGCGCCTCGTCGAGCATCTTGATGATGTGCTCGGTGGAGCCGACGTAGTCCGCCGCGGTGACGACCTCGTGCTTGCACTCGGGGTGCACCAGGACGTTGACCCCGGGTATGCGGGCCCGGACGTCCTCGACCGACTCCAGCGAGAACCGGCCGTGCACCGAGCAGTGCCCGCGCCACAGGATCATCTTCGCGGCCCGCAACTGCTCGGCGGTGAGGCCGCCGCCGGGCTTGTGCGGGTTGTAGACCACGCAGTCGTCGAGCGACAGGCCCATGTCGCGTACCGCGGTGTTGCGGCCGAGGTGCTGGTCGGGCAGGAAGAGCACCTTCTCGCCCTGCTCGAACGCCCACTCCAACGCGCGCCGGGCGTTGGACGAGGTGCAGATGGTGCCGCCGTGCCGGCCGGTGAACGCCTTGATGTCCGCCGAGGAGTTCATGTACGACACCGGGACCGTGACATCGGCGACACCGGCGTCGGCGAGGACGTCCCAGCACTCGGCGACCTGCTCGGCGGTGGCCATGTCGGCCATCGAGCAGCCGGCCGCGAGGTCCGGGAGGATCACCTGCTGGGCGTCCGAGGTGAGGATGTCCGCGGACTCGGCCATGAAGTGCACGCCGCAGAAGACGATGTACTCGGCGTCGGGCCGGGCGGCCGCGTCGCGGGCGAGCTTGAAGGAGTCGCCGGTGACGTCCGCGAACTCGATGACCTCGTCGCGCTGGTAGTGGTGGCCGAGGATGAAGACCTTCTCGCCCAGCCGGGCCTTGGCGGCCCGTGCCCGCGCCACCAGGTCGGGGTCGGACGGCGCGGGCAGGTCGCCCGGGCACTCCACGCCGCGCTCGCTGCGCGGGTCGGACTCGCGGCCGAGCAGCAGTAGGGCCAGTGGCGTGGGCCGGACGTCCAGGGGCTCCGTCGGGACAGTCGGCGTTTGTGTGGTGGTCACGGGCCCGTAGCCCTTTCTTCGCAGCGCGCAGACCTTCTCGTCTACTTGACGTTATCTATCATAACCCGTTCGTGTCAGATTGACGATGCCGGTTTCGTCAGTGTGACGCATACCGCTGGTCATCCCTTGGGCGTGTGCGAACATGGAGGGACGAGTGAGGAAGAAGTCGCCACGGACCCGGAATGAATCCGAATAGGCGTCGGTTAGGCATCGATAGCCAGCAGTCCGTACAACCCGGGAGTGAAGCACATGACGGTTCAGGACGAGACCACCACGACGGACGGCATCCTCCTGTCCGACGCTGCCGCCGCCAAGGTGAAGAGCCTGCTCGAGCAGGAGGGCCGCGAGGACCTCGCCCTGCGGGTCGCCGTCCAGCCCGGCGGCTGCTCGGGCCTGCGCTACCAGCTCTTCTTCGACGAGCGTGCCCTCGACGGCGACGTGGTCAAGGACTTCGGCGGCGTCAAGGTCGTCACCGACCGGATGAGCGCCCCGTACCTGGGCGGCGCCTCCATCGACTTCGTCGACACCATCGAGAAGCAGGGCTTCACGATCGACAACCCGAACGCCACGGGTTCCTGCGCCTGCGGCGACTCCTTCCACTGAGTCGCTGAGTCGCGGATTCCCCCGCGTCGCACAGCAGCGGTCGCACGGAAGCGGCGGCACCCCCCATGGGTGCCGCCGCTTCGTCATGTCCGGCGGGTCGCGGGGCCGGTCAGTGGCCCGCGAGCGGCCGGTCGTTCGAGGCGTCCACCACCTTGCGGTCGCCCAACGGCGCCGCCAGCGTCACCTTCTGGCTCATCGACCGGATGATCATCGGGCACACCGTCCCCTTCGGCTTCGGCGTCGCGACCACCGACACCCGCACCTGGCCGCCGCTCGCGCTCGCCGACGCCTGGTAGGTGTCGCACGCGCCGCCCTCGTAGACGAGCGTGAGGGTGCGGCCCGCGGTGGTGTAGGAGTCGATCGGCACACGGTGCACGGTCCGGCCGCTCGGCGGGTTCGCCGGGTCCGCCGGGCTGGTGGGCAGGATCGGCCCGCCCGGGTTCAGCGACGGCGGGGGAGAGGCCGGGCCGGTGGGCGGCACGCTGCCGGGGCTGCCGCTCGGGCTCGCGATGTAGCGCGGGTCGACCGCGGTCTGCGCCACCACCGAGGTCCGGGTCGCCCCGGCCGGCGCGGTCTGGAAGAGCCAGGCGGGCACCAGCGTCTGGACGCCCGACACGTACTCCAGCGCGAGCCCGAAGGACGCGCCGCGCACCTCGGTCGACTGCCCGCCGCCGCTGCTCGGCACGCAGGGCGACGAGGAGGCACCGCCGGACGTCGTGGAGGTGGCACCGGATTTCGCGCCGGACTTCGCGGACGGCGCCGGTACGGCCCGGCACGGCACGATCCCGCCGTTCACGGCGCCCGGGTGCATGATCGTGGTGGAGGTGTTGAGCTCCTTCAGCGCGGTGGCCGCGCTCACCACCGGGTAGGTGTCGCCCTTCGCGAGGTCCGACAGCCGGCCGAAGCCGTTGCTGATCCGGCCGTCCGCGCCGATCTGCAGCGACGTGGTCCAGCCGTGGGTGGACATCCCGCCCACCCGCGGGTCCGCGCTCACCGTGCGGATCGGGCCGACCGCGGTCGAGGTGTCCACCTTCGCGCCGGACAGCCCGAGCCCCTTGAGCACCGGCGCCGCCACGGCCGCCGCCTTCGCCGCGGGGACCGGGGAGGTGTCGGAACCGCCGGTCCGCGCGCCCGTCGCGGGCGCGCCGCCGGAGGTGTACGTCCAGGTGCCCGGCGCCGTCCTGCTCACCATGAGCGACGGCCTGGCGGCGCCCGCCTCGGCGCCCACCCGCCACGAGCCGTTCTCCGTGCGCACGCTGCCGGGCACCCCCAGCAGCCGGGCGAGGCGCTGCACGTCGGCGGTGGTCACCGCGCCGGACGCGTCGTAGATCGCGGCCTTCTCGGGTCCCTGCGGCAGCGTGCCGGTCAGGTGGTAGAGGTCCGCACCACCGTCGGTCGGCCCCGAGGCGCCCGGCGCGGCGCCGTTCACCGGGGCGTCCATACGGAGCGGGCTGGGGTCGCCCGCGTTGCCACCGCCTCCGCCGCCCGCCGCGGACGCCCACCAGGCGCCACCGCCGCCGACCACGAGTACGGCCGCCGCGACCGCTGCGATGGCCCACCGGGGTTTACGGGTGGGGCGGTCGCCGCTCTCCGGGCTCTCGGCGCTCGCCGCGGGCTGCGTGCCACGGGTGCTGCCTTCGTTGGCGCCGTCGTCGCGTTCCTTGCTCACTGGGTGCTCCTTCGGCTCTGTCGACCGTCAGGTGCACATGGGACGTGGCGGAGCGCGAAGCGGTTCCACCGTTCGGGTGAGGCTGTGGCGGGTGGGGTGCGAAAAGGTGCGAGGTGCGGGAGCGGCGCCCGGTCGGGCGCCTGGTCAGGCGCCGTACTCCGTCATGTCCCGCACGGCGGCGACGGACTTCGGCGGGACGTGGATGCCCGGGGGGCGTAGGCGCGCGGGCTGCGGCGCGGCCGGGGCCGAGTGGCTCCAGTGCTGCGCGGTGCGGTGGCAGTCGCCGAGCAGTTCCGCCATGCTTTCGGGGTTTTCCGTGTACGCGCCGGTGCGAGGAGTACTCATACCTCGACCCTAGGCACGTTCGCGGGGCGGACAAAGGGCTACCAACCGGTAATTTTCGGCCGTCCGCGGTCGTGGCCGGGATTGGCGTTGCCGGCCGGGGGACGGCCTGCCCACCGGGGGGAACCCGGCCATCCACTCCACGGGGACCGGTAGCGTGAGGGGACCTCACCACCGTTTCCCGGGAGTCGCCGTCGTGCGTATCGCCGTAACTGGATCAATCGCCACCGACCATCTGATGACCTTCCCCGGCAAGTTCGCCGATCAGCTCGTCGCGGACCAACTCCACACGGTGTCCCTGTCGTTCCTCGTGGACGCGCTGGACGTACGGCGCGGCGGTGTCGCCGCGAACATCTGCTTCGGCATGGGCCAGCTCGGCACGAAGCCGATCCTGGTCGGCGCGGCCGGCGCCGACTTCGCCGAGTACCGGGCCTGGCTGGAGCGCCACGGCGTGGACACCGACTCGGTGCGGATCTCCGAAGTGCTGCACACCGCCCGCTTCATCTGCACCACCGACGCGGCGCACAACCAGATCGGCTCGTTCTACGCCGGCGCGATGAGCGAGGCGCGGCTGATCGAACTGCACCACGTCGCGGAGCGGACGGGCGGCCTGGACCTGGTGTCCATCGGCGCCGACGATCCGGAGGCGATGATCCGGCACACCCAGGAGTGCCGGACCCGGGACATCCCGTTCGCCGCGGACTTCTCCCAGCAGATCGCCCGGATGAACGGCGACGACATCCGGATTCTGGTCGACGGCGCCGCGTACCTGTTCAACAACGAGTACGAAGCCGGGCTGATCGAGTCCAAGACCGGCTGGAGCGCCGAGGAGATCCTGGACCGGGTGGAGAACCGGGTGACCACGCTCGGCGCCAAGGGCGTGCGGATCGAACGCAAGGGCGAGCAGGACATCGTGGTCGGCTGCGCGCAGGAAGAGGCGAAGGTCGACCCGACCGGCGTCGGCGACGGCTTCCGCGCCGGGTTCCTGTCCGGCCTGTCCTGGGGCGTCGGCCTCGAACGCGCCGCCCAGGTCGGCTGCATGCTCGCCACCCTGGTGATCGAGACCCTCGGCACCCAGGAGTACGAACTGCGCCGCGGCCACTTCATGGAGCGGTTCACGAAGGCGTACGGCGACACGGCCGCGGACGAGGTGCGCGGGCACATCGGCGCCTGACCGTACCCCGCGGCACCGGCCCGGCCGTTGCCGCAGCATCGCACGTACGGGACGCCCCCGCTCAGCCGCGGCGCCGCACCAGGTAGGCGACGCCGCGCTCGGCGGGGCGCTCGCCGACGTACTCCTGCGCGCGCATCTCGCACCACGCGGGGATGTCCAGCCGCGCGGCCTCGTCGTCGGACAGCACCGTGACGAGGCCGCCGACCGGAACGTCGCCGATCACCTTGGCGAGTTCGATGACGGGGATCGGGCAGCGCTTGCCGAGCGAGTCGACCAGCAGGCCCTCGGTCGCCACTTCCGGCGCATCCGTCCTTGGCGTCTCCGCCTCCGCTGCCTCCACCCCCGCCTGCTCCACCTCTGCCGCGTCATCGTCCCCGGCGCCAACGGCCGCTCCGCGTACGGCCGTCGGGGCGCCGAGCTGTGCGCGCACCTGCTCCACCACCTCGGGCAGCGCGTCGAGGAAGCGGTCGACGTCCGCCGCGGAGGTGCCGGCCGGCAGCGACACCCGGACGTTCCCCTCCGACAGCACCCCCATGGCCTTGAGCACATGGCTGGGCGTCAGGGTGCTCGACGTGCACGAGGACCCGGAGGAGACCGAGAAACCCGCCCGGTCCAGACCGGTCAGCAGCGCCTCCCCGTCGACGTACAGGCAGGAGAACGTGACCAGGTGCGGCAGCCGCAGCCGGTCGTGGCCGACCACCTCGACGTCGGGGACCAGGCGCGGCACCGCCGCCCTGATCCGGTCCACCAGCACCGACAGGCGGGCCGCCTCGGCCGCCGCCTCCGCGCGCACCGCCCGCAGGGACGCGGCCGCGGCCACGATCGCGGGGAGGTTCTGGAAGCCGGGGGAGCGGCCCGACTCCCTTTCGTCGGCGGGCTCCTGGGGGGCGTAGCGGGTGCCCTTGCGGACCGCGAGCAGCCCGACCCCGGGCGGCCCGCCCCATTTGTGCGCGCTCGCCGCCAGCAGCGACCAGGCGCCCTCCACCGGGCCCCACGCCAGCGACTGCGCCGCGTCCACCAGCAGCGGCACCCCGGCGGCGCGGCACAGGTCGGCGACCTCCGTGACCGGTTGGACCGTGCCCACTTCGTGGTTCGCCGACTGGAGCGCGGCCAGCGCCGTACCGCCGCCCCCCGACTCCGGCCCGGTCCGCGGCCGCCCCTCGCCCGCGAGCGCCGCGGCGAAGTCCGCCGGCCGCACCCGGCCGGTCCGATCCACCCCCACTTGTACGGTTTCGGCCCCCGGGACCGCCTCCGCCGTGTGGAGTACCGCCGAATGCTCCACCGCCGAGACCACCAGCCGGCGGCCGACCCGGCGCCGCCCGGCGGCCGCCCCCGACACGGCGGAGTGCAGTGCGCGCGTCCCCGAAGGAGTGAACACCAACTCGTCGGCGCGGCAGCCCACCGCCTCCGCGGCGGCCTCGCGCGCCGCGTCGAGCAGCAGCCGCGCCTGGCGCCCCTCGCGGTACAGCCGGGCCGGGTCGGCCCATCCCTCGTCCAGCGCGGCGAGCAGCGCCTGGCGCGCCACGGGATGCAGGGGAGCGGCGGAGGCCGCGTCGAAGTAGGGCACCTCAGCACGCTACAACCCGCGCCGCCCGCCCCGGCGCGCCGCTCGGCGCGGCGTCAGAACACCCGCGGCGTGGCGCATTTCCGGGATCGGACCGGGCCTGATCCGCACCCGATCCGCACCTGATCCACCCCTTCGGGGAGCGCCCCGGCGCGTTGGCCCCCCTCCCCGCGAGACTCCAAATAGCGTCCAGTAGGGTTTGTGCCGCATAAACATCCACACCTACGCGCCCGCGCTCGGGCCGACCGACCAGCAGACGGCCGGAACACTCGGGACGCGCGGGCGAGACTCTCGGGAAGGCGCTACGTGAGTCCCAACGGCTCCGACCTCCCCCACGGCCAGGACGGCGTGGGAGGTACCCCATTGTCGCGGCGCCCGGTGCGGCGATGGCTGCCGCGGGCGCTGGCCGCGGGCCTGGTCCTGGCAACCGCAACGGGTTGCTCCTACAAGGACTACCCCCGCCTCGGTATGCCCACCCCGGCGACGGAACAGGCACCGCGAATCCTCTCCCTCTGGCAGGGCTCCTGGGCCGCCGCACTGGCGACCGGTGTACTGGTATGGGGCCTGATCCTGTGGAGCGTGATCTTCCACCGGCGCAGCCGGACCAAGGTCGAGGTCCCTCCGCAGACCCGTTACAACATGCCGATCGAGGCCTTTTACACGATCGTTCCGATCCTCGTGATCGCGGTGCTGTTCTACTTCACCGCCCGGGACGAGACGAAGCTGCTGGACACCTCGAAGAAGCCGCAGCACGTGATCAACGTGGTCGGGTTCCAGTGGAGCTGGGGCTTCAACTACCTGGAGAACGTGGACGGCAACCCCGCCACACCCCCCAAGGTGCCGGCGGAGCTCAACGAGATCCCGCAGAACAAGCTCGACTGGCAGCCCGGTGAGGAAGGCGTCTACGACGTCGGCACCGCGGCCAGCAAGGACCCGGACACCGGGCTTCCCGGGCCGACCCTGTGGCTGCCGAAGGGCGAGTCCGTCCGGTTCGTGCTGACCTCGCGTGACGTCATCCACGACTTCTGGGTCATCCCCTTCCTGATGAAGATGGACGTCGTCCCGGGCCAGACCAACGACTTCCAGGTCACCCCGAGCCGGCTCGGTGACTTCAAGGGCAAGTGCGCCGAACTCTGCGGCGTGGACCACTCCCGGATGCTGTTCAACGTCAAGGTGGTCACGCCGGCGCAGTACGAGCAGCACCTCAAGGACCTGGCGGCAAAGGGTCAGACCGGTTATCTGCCGTCGGGCATTGCCACCACGGGCAACGCGAAGAACTCGGAGCCCAAGACCACATGAGCATTCTCAACGAACCTCAGGGAGCGGCGGAGGCCGACGACTCCTACGAGGACGAAATCCCGGCCCGGGTCAAGAAGCCCGGCTCGATCGCGGTGTCGTGGCTCAGCACCACCGACCACAAGACCATCGGCACGATGTACCTGGTGACGTCGTTCGCCTTCTTCCTGATCGGCGGCGTCCTGGCGCTGCTGATGCGGGCGGAGTTGGCGCGCCCGGGCAACCAGTTCCTGTCCAACGAGCAGTTCAACCAGGCGTTCACGATGCACGGCACCGTGATGCTGCTGATGTTCGCGACGCCGCTGTTCGCGGGCTTCACCAACTGGATCATGCCGCTGCAGATCGGCGCGCCCGACGTGGCGTTCCCGCGGCTGAACATGTTCGCCTACTGGCTCTACCTGTTCGGCTCGCTGATCGCGGTGGGCGGCTTCGTCACCCCGCAGGGCGCGGCCGACTTCGGCTGGTTCGCGTACTCGCCGCTGTCCAACGCGGTGAACTCGCCCGGCGTCGGCGCCGACATGTGGATCATGGGTCTGGCGCTTTCCGGCTTCGGCACGATCCTCGGCGCGGTCAACTTCATCACCACGATCATCTGCATGCGCGCCCCCGGCATGACGATGTTCCGGATGCCGATCTTCTGCTGGAACGTGCTGCTGACCGCGGTGCTCGTGCTGCTCGCCTTCCCGGTGCTCGCGGCCGCGCTGCTGTGTCTGGAAGCGGACAGAAAATTCGGCGCACACGTCTTCGACGCGGCCAACGGCGGCGCACTGCTATGGCAGCACCTCTTCTGGTTCTTCGGCCATCCAGAGGTGTACATCATCGCGTTGCCGTTCTTCGGCATCATCTCCGAGGTCATTCCGGTCTTCAGCCGCAAGCCGATGTTCGGCTACATCGGCCTGGTCGCCGCGACGATCTCCATCGCCGGCCTTTCGGTGACGGTGTGGGCGCACCACATGTACGTCACCGGCGGTGTGCTGCTGCCGTTCTTCTCCTTCATGACCTTCCTGATCGCGGTACCGACCGGTGTGAAGTTCTTCAACTGGATCGGCACCATGTGGAAGGGCTCACTGAGTTTCGAGACACCGATGCTGTGGTCCATCGGCTTCCTGATCACCTTCACCTTCGGTGGTCTGACCGGTGTCATCCTCGCGGCGCCACCGCTGGACTTCCACGTCTCGGACTCGTACTTCGTGGTCGCGCACTTCCACTACGTCGTCTTCGGCACCGTGGTGTTCGCGATGTTCGCGGGCTTCCACTTCTGGTGGCCGAAGATGACCGGCAAGATGCTCGACGAGCGGCTCGGGAAGATCACCTTCTGGACGCTGTTCTTCGGCTTCCACGGCACCTTCCTCGTCCAGCACTGGCTGGGTGTCGAGGGCATGCCGCGCCGCTACGCGGACTACCTCGCGGCGGACGGTTTCACCACGCTGAACACGGTCTCCACGATCAGCTCGTTCCTGCTCGGCCTGTCGATCCTGCCGTTCCTCTACAACGTCTGGAAGACGGCGAAGTACGGCAAGAAGGTCGAGGTCGACGACCCGTGGGGCTACGGCCGTTCGCTGGAGTGGGCGACCTCCTGCCCGCCGCCGCGGCACAACTTCCTCACGCTGCCCCGGATTCGCTCCGAGTCCCCGGCGTTCGACCTGCACCACCCGGAGATCGCGGCCATGGACGCGCTCGCCCACAGCGGCGCCCCGGCGGCTTCCGCGCTGTCCGGCTCGGATGAGACGGAGGCCGGCAAGTGAAGGTCCAAGGCAAGATGTTCCTGGGCTTCGCCGTCTTCATCCTGGCGTCGGCGATCGTCTACGGGATCTGGTCCAAGGAAGCGGCCGGCACCACGGCGCTGTTCATGGCCTTCGCCCTGTGCACCATGATCGGCTTCTACCTGGCGTTCACCGCCCGGCGGGCCGACACCGGAGCGCAGGACCGGGAGGACGCGGACGTCGCCGACGACGCGGGCGAGCTGGGCTTCTTCAGCCCGCACAGCTGGCAGCCGCTCGCCCTGGGCATCGGCGGCAGCCTGGCCTTCCTCGGCATCATCTTCGGCTGGTGGCTGCTCTTCTTCTCCCTGCCGGTGATCCTGATCGGCGTGTGGGGATGGGTGTTCGAGTACTACCACGGTGAGGACCGCACCCAGTAGGCGGCGCAGGCGGCCGCTGAGCGGCCGCCGGCACGAGGGGCGGGTCCGGAGTACCAGTACGGTGCTCAGGACCCGCCCTCACCGTTTTGCAGGCGTCCACCGCGCGGAAACCGGCGGCCGTTCATAGCGTGAACGCATGAACCACCTTCCCGAGCGCCCCCGCCCCCGCCGCCTGATAACCGTGCGCCGCGCGATTCTCGCGGCGCCCCTCGCGATAGGGCTCACCGCCTGCGGCGGTGGCGGCAACCCGCTGGCAGCCTCCCCCCACGACGCCGCGGCCAAGGTCACCTTCGGTACCTCCGGCCGTGGCAAGGCCAACCCGGCCAAGCCCCTCAAAGTCTCCGTGCAGACCGGCTCGCAGATAACCGACGTCACCGCGACCGACTCGACCGGGCGGTACGTCAGCGGCCAGCTCAGTGCCGACAGCAAGCACTGGCACTCCACCACCCCGCTCGCCGCCGGCGCGCACTACACCGTTCGGGTGAGTACCGAGGACTCGGGCGGCCACCCCGGCCGTAAGACCCTCACCTTCGACACCACCGGAGCGGCGGCCGGCTTCCACGTCACCTTCGGCCCGAACGCCGGTACCTACGGCGTCGGCGAGCCGATCACCGCCACGCTCAGCGCCCCTGTCAAGGACAGGCAGTCCCGCGCCGTGGTGGAGTCCCACCTCCAGGTCAGCAGCAACCCCCAGGCGGCGAAGGGCTCCTGGTACTGGGTCGACGACCGCACCCTGCACTACCGCCCCAGCGCGTACTGGCCCGCCCACGCCACGATCAGCGCCCGCAGCACCCTCAGCGGCGTGCAGATAGCCAAGAAGCTGTACGGCGGCGCGGACAAGCCGCTCACCGTGCACACCGGCGACCGGATCGAGGCGCTCACCGACGCGTCCACCGACGAGATGACGTTCAAGGACGACGGCAAGGTGGTCCGCACCCTCCCGGTCACCACCGGGAAGCCGGGCTTCGACACCCGTAACGGCATCAAGGTGGTGCTGGACAAGGAGTCGTTCGTCCAGATGAAGAGCTCCACCGTCGGCATCGCCGCGGGCAGCTCGGACTCGTACGACCTGCCCGTCTACTGGGCCACCCGGGTGACATGGAGCGGCGAGTACGTGCACGCCGCGCCGTGGTCGGTCGGCTCCCAGGGGTCCGCCAACGTCAGCCACGGCTGCACCGGCATGAGCACCGAGGACGCGGAGTGGTTCTTCGACCACGTCCGGGTCGGCGATGTCGTGCGGGTCGTCAACAGCCAGGGCCCGATGATGACGCCGTTCGACAACGGCTTCGGCGACTGGAACCTGAGCTGGGCCCAGTGGCAGAAGGGCAGCGCGCTGAACGGCGGTTCCGGCGGTGGCGCCGGCAGCACGCCCAGCACCCCCAGCGGTTCGGGGGCCGGCAGCACCGACCAGGACCAGACCACCCCGGTCGACGTCCCGGCCGGCACCCCCGCCCGCCTCACCCCGCAGACAGCTTGATTTTTGCCGCGATCCCGCCTCGCGTGGGCGCCGTCATCCCTTCACCCACCGGCCGCCGTCGCTCACCGGTCCTACCGGTGGGCGACGGCCTTCGTGGTGGGCTCCAGGCGGCGGTGCAGGAGGACCGTCAGGGCGTCGGTGAGGGCCACCGGGTCCACCGGATGGGTGATCGCGGCGTCAGCGCGGCTCCAGGTGGCCAGCCAGGCGTCCTGCGGGCGCCCGATCAGCACCATCGCCGGCGGGCAGTGGAAGATCTCGTCCTTCGCCTGGCGGCACACGCCCATTCCGCCGGCCGGGTTGGCCTCCCCGTCCAGCACCATCACGTCGATGCCGCCCTGCTCCAACTCGCTCAGCACCGCGGGCAGCGTCGCGCATTCCACGTACTGCACCGGGGGAAGGTCGGCGGAGGGGCGGGTGCCGACGGCGAGCCGGACCTGCTCCCGGGTGTTCGCGTCGTCGCTGTAGACCAGCACCGTGGCGGTCGCCTGCATCGTGGCTCCTCCTCGTGAAGGTTTTCTCAAGTGGCTCGGATGCTACTCCCGCCAGGGTGTTTCCGAGGAGGGGTCGCCCGATCGAAGGACACCCAACTAGGCCGTGCGGGTCGCGGAAGGTGCTTGACACACCGAAGGGGGACCCCCGGAGTCAGCGCCGGATAAGGGACCGACATAATGTCGGACGTGGCGACAGCAACAGCAGTAGAAACCGGGCACGCGCACCCGTCGGTCAACCGGCCGAACCTCACCAGCGTCGGGACCATCATCTGGCTGAGTTCCGAGCTGATGTTCTTCGCGGCCCTCTTCGCGATGTACTTCACCCTTCGGTCGGTCACTGGTGAGACCTTCTGGAAGGCCCACGCCGACGCGCTGAACGTGCCGTTCTCCGCGACGAACACGACGATCCTCGTGCTCTCCTCCTTCACGTGCCAGATGGGCGTGTTCGCCGCCGAGCGCGGTGACGTGAAGAAGCTGCGCTCGTGGTTCATCGTGACGTTCGTGATGGGCGCGATCTTCATCGGCGGGCAGATCTTCGAGTACACCAACCTGGTCAAGAAGGACGGGATCTCGCTCAGCTCCGATCCGTACGGCTCGGTGTTCTACCTGACGACCGGGTTCCACGGGCTGCATGTGACGGGTGGTCTGATCGCGTTCCTGATGGTGCTGGGCCGCACGTACGCGGCCAAGCGGTTCACCCATCAGCAGGCGACCGCGGCCATCGTCGTGTCCTACTACTGGCACTTCGTCGATGTCGTCTGGATCGGCCTGTTCGCCACGATCTACCTGATCAAGTAGCCGGTACCGCGCGGTCGGCGCAGCGTCGCACTCCGGACGGAGGACGACGGCCCGCCGACGGCACAGCCAGAAGCATCGACACAAGAGATCCTGACACCGGGGTAATCCGTGAAAAAGCTCTCCGCACGACGGCGCCATCCGC